>JBKPAC010000157.1:0-27997 GCA_046726175.1 Acidobacteriota bacterium | reverse complement strand
CATCGTGACAGCGCGAGACACGAAGAACGGAAGGCCACGTGATATTCCCATGAACGACGATGTCAGAGACGCTTTGGCAGAGTTGTCCAAGGACAAGAGGCCCGATGAATATGTCTTTGTTAGTACCAAGACCAAATCATGTCTGCGGGAAGTGAAAAGAGGGTTTCACACTGCATGTCGGCTGGCTGGTATGGAAGGACTGATCTGGAAAGATCTTAGGGCCACATTCGGGACTCGCTTGGCCGAAGCCGGTTGCGATGCTTTTACGATTGCGCAACTTCTCGGACATTCAGATGTTCGCGTGACAATGCGTTACGTGAGAATGGTTGAAGGAAGTAAGCGAGCTGCGGTGGAGGCAGTAAAGCTCACTTCTGGAAAAGTTGGTCACATATTGGTCACATGGCCAAAACAGCCACCGTTGCCGGTAGCTGTAAATAATTGAAAACAAATGGTGGAGCAGAGGGGGATCGAACCCCTGGCCTCCGCATTGCGAACGCGTTTGCAATCCTTCCACTGATTGCTACTCGTTCATACTGATTCATTAAAATTCAACAAAGCAGCCGTCCGAAAGAATCCTCGATTCTATAGATTGCTATAGCTCCCCATGGCTTGCCCTACAGTCACGTCAACCTGACGCCAAAAATTTCAAAGGCATGTTCCATGCGATTCAGTTTATTACGCTCAACGGTTTTTTAGTTTGGTTTCTGCGTACTGATATAGGCTACTGCACACGCGACCAAGTCGTATTTACCGACGTGCGCGAGGTGGACGTGCTATTCCTCGGACAAGCGGATTCAATGACCCCACTCGGAACCAAGGGCATCGGGGAACTCTCCATCACTGGGGCAGCAGTGCCTAACTCCACACTTGATTCATTTCATATGGTAGGGATTGTGCCGCCGTCGATCACGTACTCGCTTCCAGTAATCGACGAGGCACGGTCCGATGCCAGGAAGGCGACCAACTCTGCGACCTCATCAGGCCGATTCGGCCGGCCAAGTGGAATTCCCCCGAGTGAGTCTATGATGCGTTGTCTTGCCGCGTCCTTACTGATACCGGTGCGTTCCGCAATTTCGTTTACCATTCCTATGGCAGCGTCTGTTTCTGTGTATCCGGGCGCAACTGAGTTCACGCGAATGCCTTTCGCAGCGACTTCCTTAGAGAGGCCTTTGCTGTAATTAGTCAGCGCTGCCTTGGCTGCAGCGTAGGCAAGTGTGGCATCGTAAAGTGGGAGCGTTCTTTGAATCGAAGAGATATGGATAATTACACCGGAGCACTGTTTGATCATCGATGGAAGAAACGCGCGGTCCAGTCGCACAGCAGCGAATAGGTTCGTGTCGAACGCATGTTGCCAATCGTCATCGGATAGCGCTAACGCACCTCCACCCCGAGCCGCAGAACCGCCGACGTTGTGAATTAGGATGTCGATTCCGCCTAGACTCTCGGTAATAGCTCTAACTATTTGATCGATTCCGTCTGCTGTGCTGATGTCAGCCTGGACGAAACCGTCGTGCGAAGTACCACTCGGCAGGGACCGTCCCGTTGTTATCACCTGGCCGCCTCCAGCGGTAAGTCGATCAACAATGGCTGCGCCGATACCACGAGTTCCACCGGTTACTAAGATGCGCTTGTCGTGGAATTCTTCTTTGTCGGCTGCTTGGCTGGACTTTTTTACTTCGGGCATATAATTTTCGCGCCCCATCAGGCATTATCTGTGATTATAGTTTCGAGGGAATTGTCGCGCACACGTGACTTTCAGACAATACGGATCGCAAATACGGCATTCGATAAATTTATCCCGATACCGTAAACCTAGCTCGATTAATACTCTAACTTATCGTGCGTTCTGTATGTATAAGAGAAAGACTCCAATCGAATTGAACTGCGGACTCGATCTGGTCAGGGAAGTTTTGAACGGAAAATGGAAGATACACCTTCTGTATTTCATTTCCGAAGGTGCAAAACGTCCCGGAGATCTACAGAGAAAGATTCCGCGAGCAACGCGCAGGGTACTGAATGTTCAACTGAGCGAGTTAGAAAGGCACGGACTGATATCAAGGAAAATTTACGCGGAGTTGCCCCCGCGAGTGGAGTATGAGTTAACCGCGTTGGGACAAACCGTACTGCCGCTAATAACTGCGTTGGGAAAATGGGGCGACGACCATCAAGATCATTTGCGTAGGGTAATTACTCAATCGGCCCGTTTCTAATCACGTCCCAGAGAAGATCCTCAGATTCCCCGGATTAAACAGATAGCATTCAAAGCACACAACAACTCATGCGAAGGAGCTTCGATGAGCAAAGGACAGCGTGGAAAAGAGCGTCAGAGATTCGTTAATATTTCTACGCGAGTGCGCCAGTGCTCAGAAGAAGCCGCTCAATATTTCGGCCCCGTCTTGTAAAAAGCACAGCTCCCGGCACGTCGAGGTTCAGGTAAATGGCGTGAAGATCGCCGACACGTACCGGCCGACGCTGCTGTTCGAAACGAGATTGCCCACCGCTACTACATCCCGAAACTCGACGTGCGCATGGACCTGCTCACTCCGACTGACAGCGTCACCGGTTGTCCGTACAAGGGCTTCGCCGAATACTGGTCCGTCAATGCCGGGGGCGAGACGTTCAAGGATTTGGCCTGGTCCTACAAGACGCCGCTCCCTGAGAACGTCAAGATTGCCGGGCTGATCGCGTTCTACAACGAACGGGCCGATATCATCCTGGACGGCGAACGCCAGGTGCGACCAAAGACAAAATTCTCGTGAAGTCCAGTTACTGAGGCGAGAGACAGAGATGTCCGATATGCTTCAGCTTGTCGTTCAGGTGCGTGATGCTCAACTTTCGAAATGCGAGTTGACCTCAATTTCACGACACCGACAAGCTGAAGCATATCGGACACAAGCGGCTCAGATATGTGTCTATCTTGGTGGGGTATATGGATCAGGAGTACCAAGTTTGATCGGCGGATATTTCTTCAGGCTTTCCTGGAAGTCATCGACGATCTTCGTAACCGGCGCTACAACCCATGAGTTGGTCCAGGGAGTACCGTCACGCTCCTCCTTCAGATCCGTGAGGAGATTGATCACTTTCGGCAGTGGGAGGGTCAACGGTGGGTCATACATGTTTACCTGCCAGATAAAGTGTACCTTCCAGTTTCGCCATTTGACGGCAGACAATCGATCAGCGACGTAGGCAGGAAATCCTTCGCGGTTGGAATGCTCCTGTTTGCCCAGGAAGAAATCCAATTGATCGATACCGTCAATCGGGCGATCCTTCGGAACCTCCGCTCCACCCACCCTCGCAAGGGTCGGATAGAGATCTACGACGTGAACGATCTCGTTGCTGACAGCACCCGATGGAACTTTACCCGGCCAGCGGATAATAAACGGCGCACGCAGTGAGGCTTCCATCGCCGTGAAATAAGTACCACGCCATGGTCCACCGTCACCCTCCCACGGGTGGGTCGCCTCTGGACCGTTGTCGCTGGCAAAGATGACAATCGTGTTCTCTTCGACTCCTGCTTCTTTGATCGCATCCAGAATTTGTCCAGTGCGGTAGTCCATCTCGGCCAGGCAATCGGCCCAATCGCCGTTGCCCGTTTTGCCGGCAAACTCCGGATTTGGCAGCGTCGGGAAGTGGACCAACGAGAAAGAAACGTACGCAAAGAATGGCTTGTTCGCGTTCGCATTGCGCTTGATGAAATCCACGGCGTGGCTCGTGATCTCGGCTTCCATCGTTCGGCGGCGATCGACGTTCAGCTCCGCAACCTGCTTGGGCTTCTCACCCTTATGCGCTTCGTAGATATATTCGGGGGAATGGACATTTGCGTTCCAGCCCTGCTGGTTCCCAACTGAAGGCCACACGCTGTTTGTTTCGTTGAGCGACGGCCACATGGCCTCGTCGTACGTGCGCGGGATGCCATACCACTCGTCGAATCCTTGATTCGTCGGAAACCGCGCCTCGGCGCTACCGAGGTGCCATTTACCCCACGTACCGGTAGCGTAGCCTCTTTCGGACAACAACTCCGCGATGGTAACTTCCCACAGCGTCAACCCGTCTGGAATGCCGCCCAGTGGAACTTTGTATGTGCCGGAGCGGATTGGAAAGCGGCCCGTCATGAGCGCCGACCGACTGGGCGTGCACTGAGACTCGACATTGAAGTTGAGCAGCCGCATGCCTTCGCTTGCGAGCTTGTCGATCCGCGGAGTGGGCGCGCCGCGAAGAATACCACCGCCATAAACGCCTAGTTCGCCGTAACCCAAATTGTCCATAAGCATAAAGACAATATTTGGTTTCTTTTCCTGCGCTTTGGCCGGAGCGACCGCGCAAAGTAACGCAGCCGCAGCCACTAGTGGCCAGACAGTGGTGCTGAATTTTCGATTCATGATCTTGTATCCTTTCATCTGAGATTTTTCAGATGAATCCAAACCTGCATCAATGTCGCTATCGCGATCGGACGAGGCGAAACCCGAGATTCGACGCTGCGCTGCTGACTTCAGCTTTGCCGCGGCTGCCGACCAGATACCTCGCGCAGTACTGCTCGCTGCACAGATAAGATCCGCCGCGCACAACTCGCTTGGCCGCTCCGGTTTCCTGCGGGTCATAGCTGTCGCCGGGACCTTGCGGGTTGTGCGCAACAGCACCCGCCTTCGCCAGAGCGGCGTAGTAATCCGGCCGGTACCAGTCGGCGCACCACTGCCAGACGTTGCCACCCATGTCGTAGAGCCCGAACCTGTTTGGCGGAAACGCCGTCACCGGTGATGTCCCGGTGTAGCCGTCCTCTCCGAGATCTTTCGCCGGGAACTGTCCCTGCCATATGTTGGCGGCGACCTTGCCGCCCGGTGTCACCTCGTTGCCCCATGAATAGAGATTTCGATCGAGGCCGCCGCGCGCGGCGAACTCGAACTCCGCTTCAGTAGGGAGACGCTTGCCCCCCCACTGCGCATAGGCCAACGCGTCCTCGAACGCTATGTGCACGACCGGATGATCCAAGCGGTCCCGAATGTCGCTGCCGGGTCCTTCAGGATGGTTCCAGCTCGCGCCTGCCATGTAGTGCCACCACTGCAGGGGATCGTCGAACGAGACGGGATGCGACGTCGCGTGGAACACGGCGGATCCGGGCACCAGTTTGTCCGGAGGCACTCCGGGAAAATCCTTTGGATCGGGCTGACGCTCAGCCACGGTCAAGTATCCGGTGGCGTTCACGAACTGTTCGAAGTCGGTGTTTGTCACGGGCGTCTGGTCCATCCAGAATCCTTCGACCGAAACGCGGTGGGCCGGCAGCGCGTCAGGCATGCCGCAACCTTCGCATCCCATCCAGAATGTTCCACCCGCGATCCACACCATGTTTGCCGGCGCGACTACCTGCCGAGACCGAAAGCCAGCGATGGCGATCGAGACGACGAGAAGGAGGATCGAGGCGGCGAGACGCGTGCGGTGGGCAGCAAGGGACGCAGTCGCCGCTGAGAATCTTAATAGCATCACTGTTCTCCCTGATTGCGCGGATCTATAGGTGCCGGAGGCGTTCCTCGAGCCTCGATTGCCTCGCCGGCTCGCAGACAGAGATCCTCGCGATAGCGGCTTGCAACGATTTGCACGCCGACCGGAGTCTGATCCACAAGCCCGGTGGAAACCGCGAGTGCCGGCAGACCCAACACGGGAGTGGCACGCAGCAGAAACTGCGAATCCCCCACTCGTTGAAACGTGCCGTTGCCTTGCAGATCGAGTTGGTCCGGAAAGGGCAACTCGGCTGAAACCGGAATCAATAGCACCGCATACTTATTCAGAAATATCTGCCACTGGCGTTTTATCGTGGCGCGCTGAACGAGCGCTCTGGCTATGGCGTCGGCTGGATACGTTTTGGTCCGAGGCCTCGCAAATGCCATCACCGCCAGAGCGCCTGGATCGCCGTCGCGTTCTGTCGCGTCCGCGAGTTGCGCGAAACCATCAGCGAGCCATAGCCATTCCTGAGCCTCAGCTGATTCATTCAACGGCGGCGTGTCGTCAACTTCCTCCACGGTCCATCCTGCATCGGCAAGGCGTCGCCCAGCATCCAGAACAGATGCCACGACTTCGCGCGCGACTTGCCTACCAGCCGGCCGCACGCAGAGTGCGGCATGAAGTGCTGTCGGCGGCCCTTCAAGAGGCGCGGGGACAGACCAGGGATCTCGTGGATCAGAAGCCGACATGGCAGCAAGACTGAGGCGAAGATCTTCGACGGTACGTGCTAGCGGGCCCGCCACGTGCATCAGCTGAGCCCCAATAGTGGCCTCGGGAAGAGAAGCGTTGTAGAAAGGAACCCGCCCGAGGCTGGGACGTAACCCATGAACGCCGCAAGCATAGGCGGGATAGCGCACTGACCCACCGATGTCAGTTCCTATAGCGATGTGTCCGATGCCCGTTGCGACGGCGGCAGCTCCACCACCCGTCGATCCGCCAGGAGTCAGCAGCGGATCACGTGGGTTGTATGTGTGCGTGCCGCCGTAGAGTAGATTGCTAGTAAACCAACGAAGAGCAAACGTTGGCGCGTTGCTGCGCCCAAGCAACACAGCACCTGCCCGCACCAAATTGTCTACGACAGGGCTGTTGGATTTTGCGATCAGGTTTTCTTGCAGCCTGCTTCCATCAGTTGTGGCGAACCCTGCCTGGTCCAGATTTATCTTGACAGTGATCGGTACGCCGGCGAGTGGACCCGGATCGTTTCCGCGGGCCAACATACTGTCCACCTGCTCTGCCTGCTCTTGTACCTGATCCGGTCGACAGTCCACGATCGCGTTAATCCGCGGATTGACGGAGTCGAGCCGTTCGAGCGCTGCGTCCGCTACCTCACGCGCAGAAACTTTGCGCGTCCTTACGAGCCGAGCAACTTTGGTTGCTGACAGGCGCCACAGTTCAGTCATTAGGTTTACTCCTGTTCAGTGCGTTCATAACTCTTCCTGTGATTAATGAGATTTTTGTAATCGTCGACATCAACAGGTCTTCGATTTGTAGTTCCTGCTCATTTGTCAACGAGCCGAGTCGGCATCTGAATCGCACAAGTTCCGTTCGGGCAAGTTCGTTCGGATCTCTAAAGCTTTGCCCTCGAACGTGCACTTCAGGGTTTTCAATTTCTGTAACCACGCAAGTTGCCTCAGATCTTCCGTCGGATGCGAGACTCTTCATGACGTCCCTGAGATTTGAGCAGCTGGGCCTCCCCGCCCCTGAAGAAGCCCAGCCACTTCGAGCACAACCCGCCTGCTTGCTGTGCTCAGTTGAAAATGCTTCTCAACTTGAGACTAGCAACGCTCTTGCCAGAGTGAGCAGTGGAACAAATTGCTCGTACTTGACGGGATGATGAACGCGGGAGTGCTTATTCGATCTTCCGGTACCGTGGATGGCCGCGGCGATCCGACAACACATAGACGTTATAGCGACACGAAGATGTCCGCTTGTCATCGCCGATAACGTTTGAATTCAGAGTTTGGTCCACGATCCGGCTCCAGCAACTCGGGTCATGGAAAGTGTCTTTCTAACCGGAGGTGTGAATTAGAGGGTGGGTGTTTCTATTCCTTGAGCAGCTTCGATGGCTGCCTGACATTCGGCATCGTACTTAGCAGTTGGCATTGCCTTGAGTCGTTCCTCATCGATCGGTTTGCCGCACCGGATGCACTGGCCATAAGTACCGTCTTCAATTCTGCCCAACGCTTCGTCAATTTCTTCGATGAGCTGCGACTGACGGCTGGCTAGGGTAAGGGCTGTCGAACGATTGCGGTCCAACTCTGACATTTCGCCGGCATCCTCGACGCCGTCATCGCCTTCAAGCGCGGTGGCCCTATCGGCCTGGATGTCTTCCATTGCATGACGCCGCTGTTCGAGGAGAAGGTTACGAAAGTATTCAAGCTTCTGTTTATCCATTACTCACTACTCCGGGGTTCGTCTGATTTCTTAGGGCGGTTCATCTCAAAAGGTGCGCCAGCGCACTCACAACGATGCATCGCCATATGGGTCATCTTGTCATGTTGCCGGTTGTCGCAGTGCCAGAGCCACAACGCTCAATTCGTTTTGTCGTTATAGCGACACGGAGAGACGACGGCTCGACACCTCTGCGACGGGTCTTCAACTCGAACGATTGATTACATGTAATCTTACCCCGAAAAATATGACCGTTACGAGTTGGCGCAGTCTTTGCACTGAGCTGATGCGTGATGAAAGCTACCCAACAACTTCAGAACATTCGTCCGAGACGCCAACCTCGCAACATCGCTCATTACCTGTTGAAGCGCAGTAGAGTCAGAGGCTACACAATCATCATCATTCTCACACTCGTCGTTTTAGCTGGCTACCAAGTCAAACCCCAAAACAACAGCAACTACAACCAACTCGATCTGGTTGACAAGAACGGGACCATTCGTAAGCCGGCGGACTATCGAGATCGTTATCAGGCGCTGGGAGTTTTTTCAGTGGCTGATCTGAATGGCGCTGTCGAGATGCACTACACATACGCGTCGCCGGGGACTGCCGAGTACTACCGCAAGAATGGAAAATTCGCGGACGGAAGTGTGTTGGTCAAGGAAGTATTCGGAAGTGATCACGCTCAGCTGACAACCGGAGACGCACACTGGGCCTCAGGAACGAAGGTCTGGTTCATCATGATCAAAGACGAAAAAGGGCGCTATCGCGGCAACCCGTTGTGGGGTGATGGATGGGGATGGGCGCTCTACAACTCCGAAGCGCCCGATAAACAAATTGCTACTGACTATAAGAAGGACTGTCTGGGCTGCCACATCCCGGCACAAAAAACAGAATGGGTTTATGTGCAAGGTTATCCGGTGCTGGCTTCAAAGTAGGCCAGCAACATGAAGTAATCCAAAGAGACTCGAGGGAGGGCAGTGATGAAAATGCAAAAGTGTGAGTTGGTGCTCGTAGCAGTAGGACTCGCGATGATCGGAATTACATTCTTATCCGACACCCGTGGAAGCGCAGCTGAGGCGCAACAGCAGTCGGCCGCGGTATTCGATGCCGATGGCAAGCTGAAATTGCCGACGGGGTTTCGCAAGTGGGTTTTTGTTGGCGCCCCGTTAACTCCGAATGCTCTCAACAATGGCAAAGCGGGGTTCCCGGAATATCACCACGTTTACGTCGAGCAGCAAAATGTTGATGCCTACCTGAAGACGGGTTCCTTTCCTGAAGGAACAGTGATTGTGAAAGAGCTGACCAGGGTTCTCAATCCTACCTTTCCAGACGGTTCTCGGACTGAACCATCGGGACGCGGCTATTTCAATGGTGAATACAACGGCATCGACGTAACAGTGAAAGACAGCAAACGGTTTGCAAAAACCAACGGTTGGGGATTCTTCACTTTCGGCCATCATCCATTGCCGAATGCGGAAACCGCCGCCGAGTCGCCTGTTGGTGAATGCGCTGGATGCCATATTGCAAATGTCGCCAAGACTGACATGACCTGGATTCAATTCTATCCGTTGCTTCGTGACAAGAAGGGATATTAGGTAACGAGATTTCTATCAGGGTGGCCGAGCCTTACCAGGAAGAGATCAATGCAATTTAAAGAAGGAGATACGCATGCCGAACAAAATGTCAAAGGAGAGCAATATGTCGAAAGAGATGAGCATGTCCCATCATGGCGGTGGGCATCTCTACATGCAGACGAATGAGATTCAAAACTCAGTAGTTCGTTATCACCGCGATGCGAACGGCATGATTAGAGAAGAAGAACGCAGTGCGACCGGCGGTCGCGGATCTGGAACTTTCAAACCGATCAGCGGCCAGGAGAGCGCACCGAACGCATTTGAAGGTGCCGGCAGCGTCATTCTCAGCCCGGATTGCCGCTTTCTTTTTACTACCAACGGCGGAGACAATTCGGTTTCCAGTTTCAGTGTAGACAAAGATGGCCGGCTCACGTTGTTGGACACAAAGCCGACAGGGAACGCCGTGGAGGGAAAGAGTGGCACCGCCAAATCGCTGGCCTATCTGCCCTCGAAGGGCATGCTGTTTGTGCTGCACTCATTCGGCCCCGACCATGTCCGGCTGATGTCGGTTAGCGTTGACGGCAAGCTCACGCCGCGCATGGAGCGATACACGGCGAACACGATGGATAAGACTGACCGTGTGCCTACCATGGCCGTACTCTCGCCCGGCGGTAAGTTCCTGATTGTCGGCACTACGTTCGATCGACCAATTGCTCACACAGGTCTGTATCCTGACGGCTCGCCCATTCTCTGGGTCCCGCAGCCGGACGGCACATACAGAGTGATCGCATCGAATGCGCCCGACCCCGACGGTCTCGTCGTATTCCCGGTGCGTGATGACGGCACTCTCGGCGCTGGCAAATTCCAGGACGGTAAGGGAGGCTCTCCGTTCTACATCGCCTTCCTGCATGGCCAACCAGATACGTTCGTTATCGGATATGCCGTTGGTGACGGATGCACTCTGGGAACCATCGATCGAGGCGGCAATCTCAACATCGGCCCGCTCGTGAAGATCGATACGAGCCCGGGCCTGCCCTCTGAGCTGTGCTGGCTGGCGGTTTCTCCGAATGACCAATTCGTATATGCGACGAACTTTGGCTACAGCTACGTCAGCGCGCTTCGCATCAACGGCAAAGGACTGGAAATCGCGAAGGATCCAGCGTGCCCAAAGGTTCCGGGGGATGGCACCGCCAGGGGACTCAACTCAACCGTAACCAGCGGACCGGCCGATAACTGGATTACGCCCGATGGCGCCTATCTCTATCAGATCTACGGAAATGCTTCGAAACTGGTCGGCTACGCCACTCGGCCCGACGGGTCACTCGAGGAAATCACGAGTGTGAAAATTCCATACAACAGCCCACAGGGTTTAGCCGGATTCTGAGGACGACGGTGAACACAACAAGATCAGCGGCGGGCACTTTGCTCGCACAGTGGCGATGCCCCGTATTATGGCACGGGGCATCTCTACTTATTTCAAGAGCAATGTATTATTGTGCTTTCATACCAAGCAGAGCCGTCCGTGCAAGCCGATATTCGACGCGATGCCGCTGCCCAATCTTATCGACGAGTTGAGACTTTCTCGCCCGGCAAGTGTGCGTACCGACTGCCCCTCAGATGCAGAGCTGCAGCGCGCAGACGGATGCGGCCGGATGGTACTGAGTGGTTCCGAAGATGGCACCCGCATCGAAGAGCTCTTCGAACGATCTCCCATTCGTATCATGTTTCCTAGAACCGGACATTCTGCGCTCGAAGAGGCTGTCCTAATTAATACCGCCGGAGGTATTGCGGGTGGTGACAGGCTGGAATGTTCCATCACCGCGCTTCGTGACTCCTCGATTGTCGTAACTACGCAGGCAGCGGAAAAGGTCTATCGGGCCTTGCGTGAACCCGCGCGCATCCGGACCACTCTTAAGGCACGAGAGCGCGCCAGGCTTGCGTGGCTTCCGCAGGAGACAATCGTTTTCAACTGGGCGCGTCTGCATCGGACGACAGAGATCGACCTTGTGTCTGGAGCGCAGCTGCTTGCTTTAGAGTGGCTTGTGTTAGGTCGTGCCGCACATGGTGAAGTGGTACTAGGTGGGCTTCTAACCGACACATGGCGCGTGAAAAAGGATGGTCGGTTGATCTGGGCCGACAGTTTTCGCATCAGTGATGACTCATTTCCACACCTTCACCGGAAGGCCCTGCTTTCAAACTGCAACGCAATAGCGACACTGATCTACTTTGGACCTTGTCTAAACAGCCGACTGGAATTTTTGCGTGCGATTATTCCTTCCCTTAGATGCCATTGTGCAGTGACGTTGGTAAGCGGACTTATTGTCGTTCGGTTTGCGACAGAAGAGTCCTTTGAGTTGAAGCTCGCTTTGCGCAGCCTTCTCCAGCAATTCGGATTAGAGCTCGGGGCTGGCCCGTTCCGGGTACCAAAGATGTGGTTATGTTAAGGATTGAACGGAGAAGTGTATGAACCTCACGTCTCGTGAGAAAGACAAACTAATGATCTCACTTGCCGCCATCGTTGCTCGCGAGCGGCTTAAAAGGGGTGTCATGCTCAATTATCCCGAGAGCGTGGCGCTCATAACGGATTTCGTTATGGAGGGGGCGCGTGACGGCAAATCGGTTGCCGAGCTAATGTCGGAGAGCCGCAACGTGCTGAGACGTGATCAAGTAATGGAAGGGATTGCCGAGATGATTTCTGAGATACAAGTGGAGGCAACGTTCCCGGATGGAACGAAGCTAGTAAGTATTCACAACCCAATTCGCTGAGGCGCGACTGACATGATACCGGGCGAGATTTTTGCTACAGCAGGCGACATTGTCCTTAATGAGAATAGACCAGCCATAACCCTTAAGGTCGCAAACACTGGCGACAGGCCGATTCAGGTCGGCAGTCATTACCATTTCGCAGAGACCAACGCTGCTCTCGAATTTGATCGAGACTCCGCACTTGGATATCGCCTGGACATTCCGGCTGGAACGGCGGTCCGCTTCGAGCCGGGTCAGTCCCGCGAAGTTACGCTAATTCCGTACGCCGGGGCACGCCGGGTTTATGGTTTCAACGAGGCTGTGATGGGCGTGTTGCCGTAACGCCAGGAAGGTGGTCGAGAATGCCACACAAAATGAATCGTGCCGCCTACGCGCAGATGTTTGGGCCAACCGTGGGCGACAAAGTGCGCCTTGCGGACACGGAGCTCCTCATCGAGGTAGAGAAGGACTACACAACCTACGGTGAAGAAGTAAAGTTCGGAGGCGGAAAGGTCATTCGTGATGGCATGGGCCAATCGCAGAGCTCGCGAGCCGAAGGTGCTGTCGATACCGTCATTACTAATGCGTTAGTTCTGGATCATTCGGGAATCTTCAAGGCGGATATTGCTATCAACGATGGTCTGATTGCAGCGATTGGGAAAGCTGGTAATCCGGATGTGCAACCGAACGTTGACATAATTATTGGACCAGGAACCGAAGTGATCGCAGGCGAGGGGAAAATCGTTACTGCCGGCGGTATCGACACCCACATTCATTTCATCTGCCCGCAACAGATCGAAGAGGCGCTTTACTCGGGAATTACCACGATGATGGGCGGTGGAACCGGTCCGTCAGTTGGGACGAGTGCCACCACCTGTACGCCGGGACCGTGGCATATCAAGCGGATGCTCCAGGCCGCCGATGCTTTTCCCATGAATCTCGGTTTTTTCGCTAAGGGTAATGCAAGCCTTGCCGGCGCTCTAATCGAGCAAATTGAAGCTGGAGCGTGCGGCTTTAAGCTCCATGAGGATTGGGGTACAACTCCCTCCGCGATCGATTGCTGTCTATCCGTTGCGGACGATATGGACGTGCAAGTTCTTATCCACACTGACACCTTGAACGAGAGTGGCTTTGTCGAAGATACAATTGCCGCATTCAAAGGAAGAACCATTCACACTTTTCACACGGAAGGAGCCGGTGGCGGACACGCGCCAGATATCATCAAGGTTTGCGGTGAAGCAAACGTCATCCCTGCGTCAACAAACCCGACGCGTCCTTTCACAGTAAATACGCTCGAAGAAGCTCTCGACATGGTAATGGTCACCCATCACCTCGACCGTCGTATTCCTGAAGATGTTGCTTTTGCTGAGAGCCGCATCCGCAAAGAAACGATCGCGGCCGAGGACATTCTTCACGATATCGGGGCGCTCTCGATCATGTCGTCGGATAGTCAAGCAATGGGCCGCGTCGGCGAAGTGATCATCCGTACCTGGCAGACCGCCGACAAAATGAAGAAACAATTCGGGCGGCTGCCTGGTGAGAAGGGCGATAACGATAATCTCAGGGTTCGGCGTTATATCTCGAAATACACGATCAATCCCGCGATAGCGCAGGGCATATCGGCTTACGTTGGCTCAATCGAAGTAGGAAAACTTGCCGATCTTTGCATTTGGGATCCAGCCTTTTTCGGGGTGAAACCCGACATGGTGCTCAAGAGTGGGACAATTACTGCCGCACTAATGGGAGACCCCAATGCTTCGATTCCCACTCCCCAGCCAGACTACTATCGGCCAATGTTCGGCGCGTTCGGCCGCTCGCTAACGGCAGGCTCAGTCACATTCGTCAGCCAGGCTGGACTTAAGAAACCCGAGACATATGGACTTGCAAAGAAACTTCTACCTGTTACGAACACGCGCACAATTGGCAAGCGATCAATGATTTTGAATGACGCTACGCCTCGAATGGAAGTTGATCCAGAAACGTATGAAGTTCGGGCTGATGGCCGGCTTCTCACCTGTGAACCAGCAAAAGTTTTGCCCATGGCTCAACGTTACTTCATGTACTGAGTGTGACTATGAACATCGCTTCCATTCATCGTTCAGCGGGCCACTGGCCAGAAGAGAAAGCCGTGGGTTCTCTCACGCTGGACTTCGACTCGCGCCATCGGCGCCGCATTCGACTGACATCGGATCAAGGTGAAGACGTCCTTCTCGATCTTCCGAAGGCGGTTGCTATGGCAGAGGGGGATGGTTTGCAGCTGGAAGATGGAAGGTGGCTCAGAGTTCAAGCGCAGGCCGAAGATGTTGTCGAAGTAAGGCATCAGGATCCGAATCAGCTTGTGCGCCTGGCCTGGCATTTGGGTAACCGTCATTTGCCTACCGAAATTAGAAACAGCGTACTTCGAATTCGCCCGGACCACGTGATCGAACACATGCTGCTTGGCTTTGGCGCAGATCTTCGAAAAGTACAGGCGGCGTTCCAGCCAGAGGGCGGCGCTTACGGTGATCATCATGATCACAAACATCATGACACAGGACATCATCATTATGAGTGATGAAAAGCGCAGTCTCGATCCTTTGGCACTCTTGCGACAGCAGAGCTGGCTTTCACCTGCATTCCCTTCGGGCTCGTATAGCTATTCTCATGGCATCGAATGGGCCGTAGAGGCCGGACACATTCATGATCGAGAGAGTCTTGTCGACTGGCTGGAAGCTGATCTGCGATATGGCTCGTTGCGAAACGAGGCGATCTTTTTCAGCGTAGCGTGGCAGGCTACGATAGATGAAGATCACGAGCGATTATTTGACATCGCGGAACTGGCAGCAGCCTATCGGGGAACTTCGGAATTTGCACTTGAGTCATCACAACAAGCAACAGCGTACATCACAACACTTCGTGCCGTATGGTCTGATCGCCTTTTGGACCACCTTTCCGACATGCTCCGCGAACGTCGGATTTCACCGGCCCTGGCTGTTGTTTTGGGAATTCGCTCTGCGCGCCAAGACATCGCGGCGGGCCTCGCTCTACCTGCCTTCCTGCAAAGTAATATCGCGAACCTGGTGAGTGCTGGAGTTCGACTAGTTCCACTTGGTCAAACCGACGGACAGCTTGCGATAGCTGAGCTTGAAGAAGCCGTGCTTGCCGCAAGCGCAGAGGCCAATCAAAGCTCGATTGACGATCTCGGCTCCGCAGGATTCATGGTCGACCTGTCTTCAATGGGCCATGAAACGCAATATACGAGGTTATTCCGCTCATGACTCTTGTTAGCGATTCACAACACGAAGCTCGTCCTTTGCGCGTCGGCATCGGTGGGCCTGTAGGCTCAGGTAAAACTGCGCTCGTCGAAAAGCTTTGCAAGCGACTCCGCGACAGCTATGACATCTACGTGATTACGAACGATATCTATACGAAAGAGGACCAGCTCATTCTCACGCGAGCGCATGCCCTTCCGGCCGATCGCATCATGGGTGTCGAGACCGGCGGCTGTCCGCATACTGCGATTCGAGAAGACGCTTCGATGAACCTGTCGGCGATTGAGGAGATGAACCAGAAGTTTCCGAACGCAGAACTATGTTTTATAGAGTCGGGTGGTGACAATCTAGCTGCAACGTTCAGTCCGGAACTCGCAGACTTAACCATTTACGTAATCGATGTTGCTGAAGGCGAGAAGATTCCTCGCAAGGGTGGTCCCGGTATTACGCGCTCAGACTTGTTGGTGATAAATAAGATCGATCTCGCTCCTTTGGTAGGCGCCGACCTTGAGGTGATGAAGTCAGACACACAACGAATGCGCCCGCAGCGCCCGTTTGTCTTTTCAAATCTGAGAAGCGGTGAAGGCGTAGATCGAATCGCCGAGTTTGTGATCGAAAAGGGTGGATTGGCGAATTAATTGGAACAAAAAGCAGTGAAAGTAAAATTTAGCCGCAGATTAACGCGGATAACGCAGATGAAAACCCAACCGCAACTTCATATGTTTTTGACTCTCTTCATCTGTTCTGATCTGCGTTATCCGCGTTAATCTGCGGCCAATTTTTTCACGCCTTCTAAACGATTGGGGGAGAGGATGGCAATTGTCTCGCGCGGGTTTTCCGGTCGGCGCAACGCAACAGATGCAAAGTTACCACCAGGACAGTACCTCACACCTGATTTTCCTGTTCTGTCTGCGGGACCAACGCCACGCATCCCGCTCGATCGTTGGGAACTTACAATCGACGACGGTAGCAACGTTCTGGCGCACTGGGATTGGAAATCGTTTCGCAACTTGCCCGCCGAGACATTCACGGTCGATATCCACTGCGTTACTCGCTGGTCAAAACTCGGCACATTGTGGGAAGGTGTTTCGCTCGACACACTGATCGCGGATCTAAAAACAGAAGCTCGCCATACCATGGTTCGTTCGTATGGTGACTACTCCACGAATGTGCCTCTTCAAGATCTTCTCAATCACCAGGCGTGGATTGCGTTTCGATTTGACGGCAAAGATCTTGCGCCAGAGCACGGCGGTCCTGCACGCCTTCTTGTTCCTCACCTCTATTTATGGAAGAGCGCCAAATGGGTGCGAAGCATTACGTTGATGAACCAGGATAAACCAGGCTTTTGGGCTCGAGTCACACTCCTGAATGGCTGTACGGTGTGGGCAAATAAGCGATGTTTCTAAACCGCACGCAACGTACTCCAAAAATAGCCGGGGCTACTTAGTCAAAATCTGGTCTTCCATACCTCCGTACATAAACGTACGAGGCAGTTGCTTTTTATACATATCGTGCGGGAAGCCGAGTTCAATCGTGCTCGCTTCATCAAGCCTTTTTACTTGATCTGATGAGAGTGTCAGCTCCAGGCTCGCGAGATTGTCCTGCAATTGAGAAAGCTTGCGCGCGCCGATAATAGGAATGACCGGCACAGAGCGCGAGCGTAGCCACGCCAACGCCACCTGCGCCAGGCTGCGATCCACTTCGCCAGCAACACTCTTGACAGCCGCGACGATACGGTCAGCTCGTTGTTGCTCAGGCAGGAAATCCTTCATCATCTCACTGCTAAACCGGCCCTGCTCACCTTTCTGGTCAGAAGCTGGCTGGCCGTGGTACTTGCCGGTCAGTACGCCCCCTGCCAATGGCGACCAGGCGGTCACGCCGATATTCAATGCTTTCGCCATTGGGATCAGTTCCCGCTCGACGGTTCGCTCGATCAAGCTATATTCGATCTGCAACCCGATGAACGGAGACCATCCGCGCAAGGACGCAAGTGTGTTAGCTTGCGCAATCCACCAGGCTGGCGCATCAGAGATGCCGACGTACAGCACCTTGCCAGCGCGCACCAGGTCATCCAGCCCCCGCATAACCTCTTCGACTGGTGTAATTTGATCCCAGATGTGAACCCAGTAAAGATCGATATAGTCGGTTTGTAATCGTTTCAGACTTGCTTCGACGGCCTGGACCATATTCTTGCGTTGGTTGCCTGCCGCGTTCGGGTCTGTGCCCGGAGCTGCATTGGTGTATTTCGTGGCCAGCACCACGCTCGGGCGATGATCCTTCATGAACTCGCCGAGAAACGATTCACTCGCCCCGCTAGTGTAGAGGTTCGCCGTATCGATGAAATTGCCTCCGGCTTCGCGGAAGGCGTCATACACCTTTCGCGCTTCCTCCTTTGCGGTACCCCAACCCCATTCCTCGCCGAACGTCATCGTGCCGAGCGCTGCCTCTGAAACTCGAAGCCCGCTGTTACCCAACAGTCTGTATTTCATCTGAATCTCCTTGTGATCTTTGATACCTCACTCTTTAATCGCGCGTCTGAATTGGTGCAATGTATTTCCACGTCTCGTAGTCGCCGGGAAAGTAACGATGATGTAACGCATAGAAAATGCGAAGCCCAGTCTTCCGCGCTGCGTTCACGACTTGCAGCATGTTAGGAACACAGTTATTGGCTTCGGCTACGCTCTTAATACGATTCCATATCTTGCGCCCTCGGAAATGAAATCGTTGTAGGGATCTAGACGAGAAGTGCAGTAATTTCCTTTTCATAGGTGACAGTTGCCATCGTTCTTCTATGAATTGCAGTCGCGCCTGAGATAACCTCGCGAGTTGTCCTGAATCCGTTAGTCACGCAGATAGTGACAGCTATACCCTCCCGGGTGTTTGCGCAGATAATCCTGGTGATAATCCTCAGCGCTGTACCAGGTCGAGGGCGGCTCGATGGTTGTGGTTACAGGGCGTTCCCATTTCCCTGAAGCGTTCACGCGCGCCTTCACTCGCTCAGCGATTAACTTCTGCTCAGGCGTCTGGGGAAAGATCGCCGAGCGGTATTGCGTTCCGACATCGTAGCCCTGACGGTTGAGCGTAGTCGGGTCGTGCAGTTTGAAAAACCAGTTCTCCAGCAAGTCTTCGTAACTGAGAACGGCCGGATCGAACGTAACGCGAATTGCTTCTGCGTGACCCGACTTGCTGTGATGCGTATCGGCGTATGTCGGATTCTCCAGCCAGCCGCCGGTGTACCCGACTTCCGTATCAATCACGCCCGGTACGTCGCGCAGAATCTCTTCAACCCCCCAGAAACACCCGGCCGCAAGGACAGCTGTCTCAGTATGCCTTTCCCCCGCGACTGTCGTGTTGGTTGCTCCGTCATGATCATTCATCATTGGTCCCCTTCACCACTTAGAAAAGGGTTATGTAAAGATCCGAAACGCCGTCGTGGTCACACTATGGCGTTGGATAGTCCCAAACATCGGGCGGCAGCTTGTCCTTGAGTGCTGCATACATGGCATCGCGGAACAGTTTCAGCGCCGGATACGGCCGCAGGGCAATAGTGCGCTCCACTATCAGCCCTTGCTCGTTATCCACGATGACCTCCAAGCTCTCGATCTTGTGGCCATCCATGGTTCCCACCCAGCGCAAGAAGGTGGTGCGCTCATCGAGCTTAAACTCGGCCGTATAGGTACCAGAACCACGCGTAGAGCTCGACTGCGCGAAAATCGCGGCGATGACTTCACGGTCCTCTATCGGCCGAATCAGGATCGGGCTGTTGAATACGATGTTTTCGGCTAGCAGCTCGCTCACCTGGGCGGCTGTAGGGTGGCCGGACTCCCGTAGTTTGCGTAAAGGATGCACTGTGATTTCCTCCTATGTGATCTTGCGCCAGGCGTAGGCGAACTACAGCGACGGGTTCATGGAAAGCTGAGAGCAGCTGAAGCATGGTCCCGACTTCGTCTACACCTTTGCCGCCGCGCCGACTTCGTAGTTGCGTGCTTCGATGGCTTTCAGCGTTTTTGCAAACCACTTCTCCAGCTGTCCCTTGCCGACGATCCCAAGGAATGCGCCGAGCAGTCGGCCTTTGAAGTTCTTACCGTCGCGCACAATTTCGACGTCTACGTCGGTCGTGCCGTTGGGTTGCCGCGTTAAGGTATAAGTGTGACCTGATCGGCCTCCCCATAAGTTCGAGTCAGTGGTGGTAAGGACTATATGTGTGGGATCGGACCAGTTGTAGTTCAGTCGTTCCCAGATCCCTCCCGAGCCCTCAGTGACGTCGGCAAAAGTCGAACCTTTCTGATGAACCTTCAGGTAATCATCAGTGCTATTTCCAAAAAGCTCCGCGCGGCCGGGCCCGAAATCGGTGAGCCCAGCGATGAACTGCTCCGGAGTCGCGGTAGTAGTCTTTTTGAAGTGAATTATCGACATGTGTTTGCTCCTTGCTCCATTCGACTTTAGACATCCGTTTTGCTTTGGATTTCACTCACCAACTTTGCGAGATTCATTTCCGCCTCTCTCGTTTGAAAGCCGCTTGCTATCGCAGCCTGCGTCAGTTGCTGGAACTTATTCGTACGCGTACCCTCCAGAAAGAGATCCGAATCGCGACGGATGTCTTCAACAGTCGGAAGCGCGATTGCGTTGACGCGCTCCTTGACTACCGTATGACCGGCAGCCGGAAACCTTCCGATCCGATGAGCAAGCGATCTGACGAACTTATCGAGTTCAGCGGCTGGCATCGCGCGATTGATCCAGCCGTAGCGTTCAGCCAAGTCCGCGTCATAGTCCTGTGCGCTCAACATCACTTCCAGCGCCCGTCCGCGCCCCATCAGACGCGTGAGATGTTGTGCCCCGCCCGCGCCGGGAATAACTCCGAACGCCGGCTCGAACTGGCCAAAGATTGCCGACTCGCGCGCGGCAAAGCGCATGTCGCAGGCCAGCACGAACTCACTGCCCACGCCGCGCACGCGGCCTTCGATCTGCGCAATAGAGACGAGACGGCTGGCGCTTAGATACCGGTATAGTTGGCCGATTGATGGATCACCGTTCAGCTTTGCCGCTTCCACCCGATTCTCTTTGATTTGAGTTACATCGACGTGGGAAATGAAATAGTCAGGGTCGGCACTCTTGAATACTAGCACCTGTACGGTGTCGTCCCCTTCGGCTTGCTGGATGAGCGAGACCAGATCGCGGACCAGTTCAGGCCCCAGAAGATTCATCGGCGGACATGAAATTTCCACGAAGAAGACAGCTCCTTCGCGACGAACACTTAGCGTCTCGAAAACCAATTGGCTTGCTTGGATTGATTTCGGTGTGGTCAACGTCATTCTCCTTGCTACAAAGAAACTGTCGCCGGTCACGCTGCACGCGTTTGTTGTTTCACTGCGTCAGCAGTTCCCGTTCGGCAGCCAAAACAATCCCGCCGGGACCGGCGCCGATGAATTAGTAGATCGTACATTTATGTCGGTAGTGACTGGGAATACCGATGAGCCCTGTTGCCTGTATTGGTCGTCATAGCCTCATCCCTGGCATTTGAGATAATCGCCCAGACTTGCTCTCTCAAATGTTCGCTTCTTCATTGGCCACAATCACTGAGCGCCTGAAGTGCTCGCCTGGCGCAGCACCACACTCGATGGGTCGTTCAACTCAGTAACGATCAGAAACCTTTGCAACGCGGTGGCGCCGGATAAACTCGTTGCCAGCGTCTTCATAGGACCGATCGTCTGCACTATTCCCGCGCCATCAGGATTCGTGTTCATTACTGCAAGCGGCACCAGCCTTCCAAAAGGCGCATGCTCCGATTCCGCGAGATACACTCGATATTGAGTCTTGGGATTGAGGCCCTCTGCTGCGATTTGAACAAGATCTAATAAGCCAAGTGAATTTACAGCTACCGATGCTTCCGCCTTAGGTAAAGCGGTTCCCGCGGCTTCGAGGTGTAGCCTTGTGACATTACCGGCTTCGCCAAGCGGCATTAGATTTGGCCCTTTGCTGTTGGGGGAAGCGTTCGGCACATAGACCAGAGCTTGAGTAGTTTGGCCAATCGGAATGTTTGCGACTACCTTGTTGGTCAACGTGTCAATCGCCGCAGCCATCTCACCGTTCTCCAAAGCAACGTAGACACGCGAGCCGTCACCGGAGGGCCAGATGCCGTGCGGCAGACTTCCCACCGGAATTGTCGCGATCAGTTGGGGAGTTGGACCGCGGCGAAATATTTTCACTTCGTTCCCGCCACCAATAGTGACGTAGGCAAACTTGCCATTGCGGTTGTTGACGAAGTTGACGTGGTTAGTGATTGGGCCAGTCTCGAGCAACGCTTTTTGTTCAAACGGCGGCTGGGCGTTAAAGACCTGTACTTTGCCCACATCTTTCAGGGTGATCCACACTTCATCATTTTCCGGGCTCACGGCGATATTCGGACAAAAAGGACTTGCCTGTGGAACGCGCTTGATGATCTGGTGTGATTTCGAATCAAGGACCGTCAGTTCTGGAGTGAAGCTGGAACACACAAACGCGTAACGACCATCAGGGGCGAACATCGTCATGCCGGGACCGTTGGCCATGCTTATGCGGCCAGTTTCCTTCATCTCTATTGGATCGATGACTGAGACATAGTCTTCGCCGCGCACAGTCACCCAGAGTTCATTTCCGTTTGGACTAAAAAATGCCTCGTGGGGCGCTCGGCCAACATGAACCTTTCCTTTGATCCGATTTGTAGCAGTATCAATTAGAGTTACTGAATTAGAGCCTACCGATACCACCGCGAGTGTTTTGGAATCCGGCGAGTAACCAAGACCGTGAACCAGCAGCTCGCCTCGGTAGAGTGGACCGAGAGAAGCGGGAACAGGGTCGCCCAGGCGGATAACACCAAGCAATTTGTTGGTTGATGGATCGATGACCGACACAGTGTTCGAAGTCTGGTCCGCCGCATAGACGCGGTCGCGATTCGAAACGGGAATGTCAGGTCGACCCCAAGGCGCTTGTTGCGCCATCGCGCTCGAGACTGCAATTAAGAATAAGCACGAGCCAAGTAATTTCATCTTACTGCTCTTCTCGCGTGCCCGGCTTCGTCTGAGCCGCGTTTGACGAAGCCAAGTCATGCTGTTTCAGCCAGAGTTTCATTAACTCAATTTCCAATTGCTGATCGGTAATGATCTCCTGCGCCAGCCTCCGCATCTGCGCATCTTTCCCATGCAGCAACTGGGTCCTGGCCATATCGATTGCTGCCTGATGATGCGGGATCATCAGTCTCACAAAATCAGCATCACTGCTACCGGAAGCGGCAACCGACGCCATCGCCGCATGCATCTTTTTCATGCTTGACTGTAGTTCGGACCAGGCCGGATTGTTTGTGGACTTGTCAGCCGCATGTCTGCGCATCGCTTGTTGCGCGTGGATAGCGAGAGCACAAACGAGCAACAAGATTATTACCAATCGCCACTTAATTCCCATGGGTTCCTTCTTGTCAACACCATCAAAAACCATCCACATTGACCACAGCGTCGGTGAATGACCGCGGCGCTTCTTGAGGCAAGTTATGCCCGACACCGCCCTTGATGAGTCGGTGTTCGTATTTGCCTGAGAATTTCTTGGCGTAGGCAGCGGGTTCAGGGTGTGGCGCACCGTTGGCATCTCCCTCAAGCGTGATGGTGGGCACGTTGATTACCGGACCTTCCGCCAGACGTCTTTCAAACTGGTCGTACCTACTTTCGCCTTCCGCAAGGCCCTGGCGCCAACGATAGTTATGAATAACGATGGCCACGTGATCGGGATTGTCGAACGCCACCGCAGTGCGTTCGAAGGTCGCATCGTCGAAACTCCATTTGGGCGAAGCCAGCCGCCAAATAAGCCTGTTGAAATCGCGCCGGTACTTTTCGTAGCCTGCACGACCACGCTCGGTTGCAAAATAGAATTGGTACCACCACGTTAATTCGGCCTGGGGCGGCAAGGGTAACTTGTTTGCTTCCTGACTGGCGATCAAATAACCACTCACAGAGACCATCGCCTTACAGCGTTCGGGCCAAAGCGCAGCGATAATGTTGGCGGTGCGCGCTCCCAAATCGAAAGCACCTATGACTGCCTTATCGATCTTAAGCGCATCCATCAGCGCCACAGTATCGGCTGCAAGTGCAGATTGCTGTGAGTTACGAACTGTATTGCTCGAGAGAAAACGGGTGGTGCCAAAGCCACGCATATACGGAACGATCACCCGATAGCCCTGCGCCGCTAACAAGGGAGCTACCTCAACAAAGCTGTAGATGTCGTAGGGCCAGCCGTGCAACAGAATTACCGGCCGACCGTTGGCAGGTCCCGATTCAGCGTATCCAACATTCAAGAGACCAGCCTCGACTTGCTTGAGAGGACCAAACGAGCTTTTCGCCGGTGAGTCGATCATAGCGTTGTTGACCATTCTGGATTCTGCGGCCGCAGTGATCATGTTGAGTTGTGACGCAGCCATTGTCATCGCCGCAGTTCCAATGAACTGACGGCGATCGAATTTGCTTTTTTCTTTCATCTTTTGCCTCCAAGGCAACCGCGTGATGGATGGACTCACTTCTCGCAGCTCACTGGAAGTCGTTCGCGAACCAATTCAATGCACTTATGCTCGGCATGAAGAAGTATTCACCGCCACGCAGCACATTGAATGTTTCGATGCCGCGCACGAGTCGCCTGACGGGATCTTTCGGAATGGTGAAGGTCGCGCCCTCTTCTTGTACCAATGATTGGGTCACGCTCGTCACCGATGCCAATGAAGTTGCCGTCGTTGATCCATTCTTGTTGGAGGAATTCGATAGTGGCCATCGCCTTGGCGCTGATAAATAAGAAGTAGGCGCCGCGTGGAATTTCGTCATCTGCTTCCGAGAGAGCGTTTCCGTCGTATGGTGGTCCATAAGTGGTGCCGCGCCTTATGAGCCGATGCAGCTTCACGTCAGTTAACCGAGTAAGTTTTGAGTCCGCATAGCTGATTCCGACTGCAAGCCAGGGATCCGCTGCGTTCCACCAACCGGCGGCGGAATCGACGTGAGGGGTCAGCCGCCGGAGAAATGCGCGGCCTGCTTGAGCATCGTCAACGCGCAAGAGCACGTGCGAGCCGAAGTACGGTGCGGGCCGCGGCCTGAGTACCGTCGCCTGGATCTCGTGCAAGTCGAGCGTCGGCGCACGTGCCGCAACACTCGCCCCGGCGGATTCATTGATGGATAACATGCGAGCATTCCTCCAGTGGTCCGGTCCATTTCCGACCCGGATGCCCAGCAGTCTGCGTCAGGCGCTTGATCCCCGGGCTGATCCCGCATTTGCCGCGGTACGGATTACGTCGATGACGCGTTCCGGTTGGGATAGCATCGGCACATGGCTGCTGTCGAACTCGTATGTGGTTGCGCCCATGCGCTTCGCGAAGAAGCGCTCCAGATCGGGATGAACAGTGCGGTCATTTTTGCCGACGATGTACCAGCTGGGCTTTGATTTCCAGGCGGTACCTCCAACTTTTGCCTCGAACAGGTCAGGTTTCGGAACACCTTGCGTTGCCAAAACGAGTTTTTTCTCGTGCTCGGGCAAATCGCCAGCAAAATCATCGATGCCGTCCGGAAGCAACCAGATACGTCCATCCTTGACGTCGATATGGGAGAAGACCGCTGTCCTCGGGAAATTGGACTGCTGTGTCTGTGAAGTCTCGTCCGCATCCGGAGCAAGCGCGCAGATGTAGACCAGACCGACAACGCGATCGTCGGTTCCGGCACCGGTGATGACGCTTCCACCGTAGGAGTGGCCCACAAGGATAACCGGGCTGCTAACCCGGCCGATCGTTATTTTTGTTAAGGCGACGTCCTCTGCCGTTGAGTTAAGGCCGTACTGCGCCGCAATGCACTCGTACCCCTCGGCTTGCAGGGGAACGATTAACTTGTTGAAACAGGAACCGTCTGCCCAAAGCCCGTGGCAGAAGACAATGCTCTTTTTAGTCGTTGTCATTGTTGTCTCCATTGATTGTTGGTTCGGAATGTATGTTTACTTTGAAACTGTTCACCCGCGTGTTTCATGACGGCGAACTAATCTTGTCGAGGACCCTTGGCATGGGCGTTGCGCACCACAAGCCCGATTCCCTCGGTTTTGAGCGAGCCGCGCATGTGTTGTTTCATGTCATCGAGAACCTGCTTCAGGGTTTGTTCGAAATCAGGCTCGATGTGTTCAACGTCCGGACTGTAACGCACAAATTTCTGAATCATTGTTGCCACTCCTTTCAGGCGAACGACGATTCTTCTGGCTCGAGACGCCACTCATTCGGTCTAGCTTCGTCGTGCCCGTGATTGCTCTTCGCCAGTCGGTCGCATTCCCAAGCCGGCAGGCGTACCGCGCCAGTTCAAATCTAATTGTTCGGGTTTTGCGTGCTTCGCATTACACTCCCGGTGAGGAAATTAGTCTATTAGACGAAGGTGTCGATCTAACTATACTTTGGTATAAGGTGAGCAGTATTGAATTATTCGTCAATCCAGGCATCTGAGCCGGATCGGGGCAGGTTTTCAAGCCAATAGACGGTATTTCATAATGAATCTCCTGTGACGCTGTTCATTCGTCTATCTTCCCGAAGCCTGATCTCCTCTGAGCGTCATTACAGTGCTTGCAACTTGCGCGACTAACTTGTCATCGTCTCTCACAATATCGCAGACATAACGACTAATCTGTCGTCCCACATTCAGCGGTCTGGCGATCGCACGAATCCGACCATTCCATACGGGCCGAAAGAAACTGATTTGCAAATCGATCGCGAGCAATCAATTTGAAGAATTCCAAATTAGAGAGTCTGCCCATCTTGGTTTAGGCTTTATCAATCCATCTTGATCAAATATCGTCCTTAGTGTTTTCCCGACTGAGCGGTAAGTGTAGCCTCCTCATCTTTGCCGTCAATGATGATCCGAGCGGCACGATCGTGTGTGAGAGCAGACCAGCCCCAATTCCATAGTGTCTCGATCCTGTTTCGCGTTCCGCTCAGCAATGCCAGATGTACACCGAGCCAGGCGAAATAAGCGATAGGACCGTGCAATGTGCGCTTGTTTGGGAACTCGACCACAGCAGAGGCGCGTCCGATCGTCGCCATGAATCCTTTGTCCCAATACTTAAAGGGCTGTGTTTCTTCTCCTGCGATTCGGCGTGCTATTTGTCGCCCAACGTGTTCGCCCGACTGCATCGCTACTGAACCTAGTTGCGGCAGAACTTGCCCCTCCGAAGTGACTTCACCCATATCACCCACGACGAAGACTTCCGGATTCTCCGGTACGCTGAGATCAGAATTGAGTTTCACTCGCCCGCCACGACCCTGCGGCATCCCAAGCATGCGTGCCAGGGGATTAGCTTGCACACCCGCGGCCCAGACGAGTGTATGCGCCTTGATCTGCTCGCCTGACTCCAGTCTCACAGATGTTGGCCCGACCTCGGCAACTGCTTCGCCCAGACGCAATTCAACTCCGCGGTCTTCAAGCTCCTTTCTCGCATATGCCCGCAGATTCTCTTTAAATGGCGGCAACACTTCCTGGCCCCTTTCAATGAGAATTATCCGCGCTTTATCGGTTGCGAGCTGGTGATAGTCCCGGGGTAGTAAGTTATAAAAGAGGTCAGCTAATGCGCCGGCTGTCTCGACACCCGTCGGTCCGGCTCCTACCACAACGAAATTCAGCGCGCCATCGTCAATGACTCTGGTGTCTCGATCGGCCGCCTCGAATCGCTGCATCACCTGATTACGGAGTCTCACCGCATTCATTAGGGTATAGAGTGGGAATGCATGTTCGGCTGCTCCGGGAGTACCGAAATAGTTAACCGTCGCTCCACCAGCAAGGACAAGATAGTCGTAACCTATTTCTTCACCTTCCAACTGGATCTTTTTTCCCGGCACATTGATGCCTATAACTGTTCCGAGACGAAAGTTCATATTCTCCTGGTGTCGGAAAATGCTCCGCACGGGCGCCCCAACATCTTCGGCATTCAGAAGGGAAGTGGCTACCTGATAAAGGAGCGGCTGGAATGTATGATAGTTGTGTCGGTCAATTAGCGTGACGTGAACCGGAACGTGGGTTAATTGCTCCGCGACTCCGAGGCCTCCGAATCCTGCGCCAACAATCACGACGTGTGGATACTTGCTCATTTCGTACCTCGATCCCGGCCCGCCACCTCTCCTTATTTATATATGTGCTTTTCCCGTCAGCGGCCGTTGCGCCCCGCAAGCACTCGGCAATGTGGTACTTTCAGAAGCCATTTTCACCCGTATACTTCGACATCCTTGAACCTCGCTTGAAGCATGCGTTGAATAAGAGCAAAAATCAGCGCGGTTGAAACACCGAACATTAGCATTCCATTTGCTGCCTCGAGCGGTCCGAGCAGTCTCCACGATTGCGTCATAATCACATCACCGTAACCCAAGGTCGTGTAGTTGACCGCTGAGTGGTAATATGCGTTGCCGAACGTTGAAAATTCCCCGCAGACTAAAAACAACACTGCCCAAAATGCTATCTCAACCAGATGGGCCACGAGCGCAAATGATAGCGTCCGTGTAACGATTACAACATCGATCCA
>JBKPAC010000156.1:0-26431 GCA_046726175.1 Acidobacteriota bacterium | reverse complement strand
TCCTCTTTCTGGGCCGACCTTCGAATTGGTTCAATCGCACGGACCTCGCGTTCGACGCTTTGCCCAACATTGCCTCTGCGGTACCAGACGGTCGAACCATGACGCCATGCTTGATCAACATCCATCGAACTGCCATCCGCGAATCTAATGCGAAAACCCGTGACGTCTACTTGCTCGCCGGAATCATCACCGGATGGATCAGCCGGTAGGATTATTCTCTGTCCTCTTTTTAAAGTGGTCGAAGCTAATAAGTGATTTAACCGTTCAAGTTCGTGTATGTCTGTGCCAAGTCTCTCAGCTATCGACCGCAGAGTGTCACCTCTCCGCGCGCGAATGGACGTTGGTTTGGATTCGTCCTGCAGTTTCGATTGAGCTGAAGAGTGGCGGAAATGCGGTCGACGTTGTGGAAGAGCCGATACATTCGCTGTAATCAACAGACCAATCAGAACGGTAAAATTAAAATAGGCCTTCAGCATTACAAAGTTCTGCAACCGTAAAACATTACGGGTCTGAACAGAAACTAGGCTGCGGCAGACTGCGATTCCGCAGCCGCCGCCGGGGGGTGATCGGTAGCAAAGTTATGCGCCGACCCGAAATAGTTTTTCCAAGCGAGGTCGATCAAGTGGGGAGTTACCTCTAAAGCCCTTTCTTCGAATCTACAGATGTCCGCTACGCGATTGAGGAGGTCGCGTGGTTCGCACGATTTCATCAATCTGTTCTCAGCCTCGTACTTGCTTAAAACATAGTCCAGGCAATCTTGATTGAAGGGGATGGAACGGTCATTGGCCGCTCTCTTGAAAATTTCGATGTACGCTGATGCGGAAGGTGGGTCAATACGGGCACGGTATCCCATGCGCCGAAGAAAGGCATCATCGACAAGATCTCGTTCGTTCAGGTTAGTTGAAAAGACTACAAGTTGCTCGAAAGGCACTTGAATTTTCTTGCCATTGTGCAATGTAAGAAAATCCACGCGCCGCTCAAGCGGCATGATCCAGCGATTGAGCAGATCTTGCGGAGCGACTCGTTGTCTGCCAAAGTCATCGATAACCAACGTGCCGCCATTGGACTTTACTTGAAAGGGAGCTTCATAGAATCGCGCCGAATCTGACCAAACCAGATCTGCGTTCTCGAGGGTCAATTCGCCTCCTACGATGATTAATGGTCGCTGGATTTCAACCCAGCGCCGATCATGTTCGATGTTTGATTCGGGACGTTCAACCGGAATGTGACAATGAGAATCGAAGATCCTAATGATTTGGCCGTCGATTTCAATGGCGTAAGGTATCCAAATTGAACCGGTGAGTGCATTGTTTATTCTCTCGGATACCGCCGTTTTACCCGTGCCTGGCAGTCCCGTCAAAAAAAGCGACGTTCGCGAATTGATCACGCATCCGAGTGTTTGCAGCAACGAGTCCGGCAGTACTAAATCATGGAAGCCTGACCGTACGTTTGCGATTGATGCAGGACGACTGGGAACAGCCTGAAGAGTCATGAGGTGGGAGTAGTCTGCGAGAGAAACGGGGGCTGGCCCAAGGTATGCATTCAACGATTGTAATCGAGCTAAACGTTCCCAGCCGTGGTCGAGCATGGCATAACGAGTTGCACCTAGCGCACTCTGTAGCCTCATTTCGATCAGCTTCTCTCGATATAACTGATACAGGAGCTCTTCTGTTAAGGTGCGGGATAAGTGAAGTCTGTCGGCGACCGAGCTTGTATTTGGATCTGCGAGCGAAGCTACATGCTTCAGTGTTAGGTCGCAGAGATAACCCTCTGCCACACCTGTATCGGAAAGTTCTTCCGGAACAGGAGGTCCAAAGCTTTCAATCTCGTCACGCGTTAAGATATTCAGGTGCCCCATTGTTTGCGTTCCTAAGAATAGGCAGCATCGATTTACGAATTCGGAAAAGGTGTGATTTTGATAACGAGCGATTCGGAGCCGTTCTTATCCGCCGGATATCGCTTCCGCCGAGCGATGCGTAGCGCCGATGCCTCATAAGCTGCCAAACCTGGTTTCGGGTGCGCAATTGAGGCGAACGTGACACGGCCGTGTTCAATCTGTAAAACGACTTCAATCGCTTGAGATGGATCATTCTTCTGTTGAATCTGTGCCTGCGATCGGGCTGCCTCGTACAGCTTCATGGCCTCATCAGATCGGCCGGCGAGCTCGAGCTGATTGGCCATGTTAAGTCGGCCCGTAATCTCACCTCCTGCGCGCGTAAAATTCTGATAGGCCTCGTCAAACTTACCAAGGTGTGATTGTGCCACGGCAAGGTTGTTGAGAATGCGCGGATCATCAGGCGCGAGTTTCGCAGCTTTCTTTAGACGATCTGCGGCGGCCTTATATTCACCGTCGCAAATCAACAAGTAACCAAGATTGTTAAGTATCTGAGGGTTCTTCTTGTCGATTTTAAGAGCCGCTTCAAATGATTTCTTCGCCAGGTCCGACAAACCTTTGCGTCCATACGCGACGCCAAGCAAACTGTGAGCTTCCGCGAGTTTGGGATTCATTGTTATTGCAGCGGAAAGGGCCGCGATGGCCTCGTTGACATTATCGTTATCCAGGAGCAATCGTCCGCGATCGACATAATCCACGGCACTCATGTTTGAATTTGGTTCTGGCGCGACCGGTACTGAGGTCGCGTCGTTTATTTGCATTGTTCGTGCGCTCTCGAACTTTTCGACATCTTTTTCTGTTAACCGATGAAGCTTGTTGTCGTCTTTTTTTCCGCGACCAAAGAGCTTGCTCACGGCCTTGAATGGCGACTTAAATATCTTTAGGAAGGCTTCTCCTTTTCCGTTGTTTACTCCATCAGTGGACACAACCGACTCGTTCATTCTCGTTAGAAGCGACTCAGCCTTGCTCCTAACAACGCCTTGCACTGATCTCAGCGGTTCAAAGGCAACCGTCATCGAAATTAGAAGCACGACAACGGTCGCCATTCGTCTGCGATATCGCGAGCGGATGTAATTATGGTTATCGAACAAGAATTTGCGCATGATGCTATTTCCTCTCTCAGGAAACTACATGTTCCTGACTGCATCTAGTAGGTTCAGTGCTGCTGGCCCAAGAATCGCGATGAATAATGTTGGAAACAGGAATGCGGCCAGAGGTAGCAGTAATTTAACTGCTGCCATTTGTGCCATTTGTTCGGCGCGTTGCCGCCGCTTGGTGCGTAGGGCTTCTGAATAAACACGAATGGCGCGAGTAATCGATGTGCCAAATCTGTCAGCCTGGATCAGCATCGACACGAGACTGGAAAGATCTTCGACGCCAGTTCGCTCGGCCAAATTCGACAGCGCCTCTTCACGTGACCGGCCCACCCGAATCTCCAGGTTGGCTAGTCCAAACTCCTGGCTAATGTCCGGGTGCACTTCATGAACCTCTTCGCTGACACGCACCATCGAGGCGTTCAATGCCAGCCCAGCCTCGATACACACAACCATCAAATCAAGCGAGTCCGGCAACCCCCACTGAATCCGCAATTTTCTGCGCTTGATCAGTTGGTTAAGAGTAAACCGTGGAATGAAAAAGCCCAGGATGAAGGCGAAAAGAATGGGAAGGACTGCAGAGCCGAGCGGCTTAGCCAAACCCACATATACGGCGGCAACCGTAAAAGGTAACAGTGCCATTGCAGAAATCTGGATTGCCCTGTACGTAAGGGGTGCATTATGTGAGCGAAATCCCGCCTGCATTAGCTGTTTTCGGAGCTTCGCTGCCTCAGCAGCGGAAACTGGCACCAAACGATTGATGGGCTCAGCCATTCGCTCAGCCAATACGGTCACAGGGCTCGCTTCCTGCGACGGAACGGGAGTCACATCACTGGTGGCCTGCGCTTCCAATTCTGAAAGACGTTTTGACGCGGCACTCTGTGGGCGGAAAGCCAGCCAGTACAAACCCATTACCGTGAAGGCGCCGCAAACAAATGTGGAGAATGCAATCAACCACAACATAATCCACCCTCCTCTAAACCTTAATGCGCAGAATCTTTCTAACCATTAACATGCCGACGAACTGCATCGACAGTGCCACTATGATCAAAGTGTGACCTCGGGGATCTTTCCAGAGTTTACTCATGTAGTCAGGGTTCAGGTATGTCACCATGAACGTCACAAAGATCGGCAGCGCGCACAGGATCCATGCCGACATGCGCGAAGATGTAGTCAGTGTTTTTAGATCGGCGAGAATTCGAAAGCGTTCCCGAATCGTTCCGGCGACCTTTTCGAGGATTTCTCCGAGGTTGCCCCCAGTCTCGCGTTGGATCAAGATCGCGGTTGTTGCCATCTTCAGGTCGAGCAACGGTATGCGTCTGCAAAGGTTTTCCAGGGCCAGCTTGATGGACAGGCCGAGATTCTGCTCGTCGTAAGCACGCGTGAATTCGGAGGCGATAGGCTCCGGCATTTCCTTTGAAACCATATGTAGCGATTCGGCAAATGCGTGACCAGCCAACAGCGCACGGCTCATCAAATCCAAAGCATCCGGCAGTAGTTCGAGGAAACGATCGAGGCGTTTGCGCCGTTTCCACCAAACGTGAACAAAGGGTACTGAGGCAAAGACGATCCCAGTGAAAACAAGGACCAATGGCTCCGAGGCAAGAAACGACATTGCCATTATTGCGAGGAAACCGGCGAGCACCGAAAACAGCAACAGTCTCATCACCGTCATATCGAGGTCAGCTTGATCAATGAATTTTTTGAGTTGGGCCGCGCTTTGAACTTTGATTAAAAGGCTATCCACCCATGGAATCTCGCTCATCAATTCTTGACGGGCAAGATTCACTTCGGGATCGTCTGTCTTTGAACTGTAAAGCAATGCCTCGGAGATTCGCTTTTCGAGACGAGCTTTTCGCGCCTGTGTCTTTCTGCTGAGTAGCAGATAGACCGTGTAGGTCAGGAACAGACAGAAAACAAATACAGCAAATTGGATCATGAAAGTTATACCTCTTCAAAAAATACGCGCGGGAGCTGCATGCCATGCACTTTCAAAAGCTCTGCAAATTTTGGTCTAACTCCTCGTGGGCGAAACCTTCCAATCACCCGGCCTTCGGCATCAATGCCACGCCTTTCGAATTGGAAAACCTCCTGCATGCAGATGGTGTCGCCTTCCATACCGGTTATTTCGGAGACGGAAGTAATTCTTCTGGTGCCATCTGAGAGACGAGCTACTTGAATGACAAGGTGTATAGCTGAGGCGATTTGTTGTCGCATTGCCTTATCGGAAAGTCGCATTCCCGTCATCTGTATCATTGTTTCCAATCTTGCAAGCGCATCCCTGGTTGTGTTGGCGTGGATGGTTGTTAAACTGCCATCATGACCTGTGTTCATGGCCTGTAACATGTCGATCGCCTCGCCCGCGCGGACCTCGCCAATCACAATGCGATCCGGGCGCATTCGAAGTGCATTCTTGACCAAATCACGCTGGCTGACTTCTCCCTTGCCCTCAATGTTCGGTGGCCGAGTCTCCAGCCTCACTACGTGGGGTTGTTGCATCTGCAACTCGGCGGAATCCTCGATCGTAACAATTCGTTGATCGGGCGGGATAAAAGCCGAAAGGGAATTGAGAAGAGTGGTTTTTCCAGCTCCGGTACCACCCGAAATCAAAACATTCAAACGGGCCCTCACGCACATCTCAAACATGTCGGCCATGTCTTTTGTGAGCATTCCATACTCGAGTAGCTTGAACATCCGAAGCGGCTCCGCACCAAACCTACGTATGGAAAGGACTGGTCCATCGAGGGAGAGTGGTGGGATGATCGCATTCACGCGAGATCCATCTTTCAAGCGTGCGTCGACCATCGGCGATGCTTCATCAATTCGCCTGCCTACCGATGAAACGATTCTTTCGATCACGCGCATCAGATGTTCATCGTCTCTGAAGGTGACAGTGGTTTTTTCCAGTTTGCCTCTACGTTCAATGTAAATGTGACTCGGCGAGTTCACGAGAATATCGGAGATTTCGGAGTCAGCGAGCAGGGTCTCGAGTGGGCCCAATCCAAAAAGCTCATGCTGCAACTCATCAACCAGTCCTTCGCGTTCAGCGGCTGATAAAGGCGCGTCCTCTGCCACCAGGATATCCTTCAGCAAACGCGCCACCTCCGAACGGATCTGCTCAGGACTTAATTGGTTCAACTTCGACAGATCCATGCGGTTGATGATCAGCCGGTGCAGACGAGCCTTCATCTCCTGCATGCCGTCCTGCCGGTTCTCTTCACCGCGTATCGGTGTTGATGTTGGAGAAGTTGTTTCTTTAACCAGACGTTCTCGAAGTGCCATAATTCCTTTACCTTTTTTCTAAGCCTTGTTTAGCGTCGCGCTGAGGTCCAAGCGAGCAGTCGATGCCTGGCGTCGAAAGATCGACCCCAAAAAACCTTTGTGGTTGTTGTTTTCAGAATCGATACCGTCTGCGATTAACGACGCCACGCGGCGAATCTCAGTGCTGATACCGGCAGTGGGCTGCGATTCTATTAATGGTGTACCGAGATTGACGGAATTAACTGCTGCACGATAGTCGTTAGGAACCATCGCAATCACGCGTTCACCAAGAAACCTTTCCACCTGTTGCAGCTCAACGTCGATCTGCTTACTCCAGCGGTTGATGACGACGCGGACCTTTTTGCGGGGATAGCCAAGCCGATCAAATATTTCGATAGAACGCTGCGCACTGCGTATGGCCGAAACGTCAAGCGTTGAGACGAGCAGGATCTCGTCGGCGTGATCCAATACTGTGAGCGTGATTGAATCCAATGTGTGGTGAGGATCAATGATTACGTAATTGAAGCGTTGACGTAGAACGTGCAAAACTTCGGCGATATTTTCTGGCCGGATATCTTCGGCGGCGGCTGTGTCTCTCGGCGCCGGAAGGACCGACAGCTTGTGCGAGTGCACGGTCATGTAAGCAGAGATGAGAGAGTCGTCGAGACGGGCGCGATTTTCCACGAAGTCGAGAATCGAGAACCGTGGCTGAATCCCGAAAAATAGATCAAGGTCACCCGCCTGAAGGTTAAGATCAACCAAGGCTGTTGAATCCTTCATGGCAGCTGCCAAGTTGGCGGCTATGAATGAATTGCCGCAACCGCCCTTGCTCGAAAAAACAGCGAATATTCGACCAAGTTTCTTCGGCTCGTAATTATGAGCAGCACAGAATTCGGCTGTACGATCGATGACGGTGGCAAATTCATCGGCACTTGCCGGTAATCTTAGGAATTCACGCGCACCGGCGCGAATACTTCGAAGGATCAAGTCCGACGATGCTTCATGTGATGCGCAAATTAGTACAGTCTCGCGCAACTCCGCGGTCAGTCGCTTGATGAGGGAAAATCTGGCCTCTGCATCATCGTCGACCGCCACGATGGCGGCGGCTGGTCGAAGCCGCGAGAGCTCCGCGCACACATCATCGGCATTCTCAATGCAAGTAACTAGATTTAGACGGTCGTCGGACAAAATTAATCCTCGGAGCTCTTTTTGCGTCTCTGAATTATTAGTAATGATGACGAAAGTAAGTGACTGATCCATTGTTCTCCTCGAATAACCTACTGACATCTCGGCGGGTTCCCGATAATCTGTCTATTACAAGTGCATGTTGGCGGCGAGCCGATTACTTGATTCGGAGTACAAGTGGGCAGCGGCGTCGGTGAAGCGCTCGCCGATGGCGAAGGCGACGGGCTCGGCGAGGGATTCGCTGAAGGCGACGGGCTGGGACTCGGCGACGGACCTGGCGTGGGGCTTGGAGATGGACTGGGAGTAGGCGTAGGTGAACCCGAGGGAGACGGTCCAGGAGTTGGCGATGCCGATGGAGACGGGCTCGGGGATGCTGAAGGAGTTGGAGGCGCAACTCCCGCACTTTCACCAGTCAAGGTCGTTTTAAAAGCAGGAAGGGTGACCGTACCGCCAACCAGTGGGATAGCGAAATTGAATTGATAATTCACAATGCTAACGGTGACCTGACCTTCGCCCACATCAAAATTGTCGTACTCCACACAAATGCTATTTGCCGGCGAGCTGCTGCAGCCGTCCACGGTCGCATCAAGTGCGGGACTGGCTCCATTCGCTGCGGCCTCGACCACATTTCTTACCGCTTGCTTGTCCTGCACATTGACAATTGCGTAACGCGCACCTCGGCGCGTTGCATCAGTTAACAGGTTGACAGTCCACATCATGCGGCCGATTTCTACTGCTCCAAATATCACGGTTAGTAGAACGCCTAAACTGAGCGCCAATTCGGCGAGAGCGATGCCACGTTGATCGTTGTGAAGATTTGAAAGTTTCATTCGCAGTATCACACAATTGGGGTATTCATGAGGTATCGCATAGTCGTACTTGGACTGATATTTATGGCCAAAGATTGCAATGGCCCAATCGCGAAAATCGGAACGTAAGCGTAACCAGTGATGCTCACCGTCACGGTTTCAGGAGTTCCTGTAGTTGGTGTGATGGTCACATTGCTCGTGGTTAAATTAGCGTCGGGTAAAACCTTCGCGCCCGTTCCAGTGATGTTTCCATAGATAGCAAGATTCTTCGCAGCATTTAGATTCACGGAGCTCTTTGCACTATCCAATTCTCTCGTGGAAATGTACCGGGCGCTTGCACGAGTCGCTTTATCGAGAGTGTTGTAGTAGTACATGAATCGACCTATCTCAGCTGCGGCTCCCAGCATCAGGAGCAACAGGGGTAGCACGATCGCCGCTTCTGCGAACGCGGTACCGTTCTCGTGCTTACGAAAGCTATTCAGCGAACTTTTGTTAATGAGCGTCATTTGTAGAGAACCGTTTTTGTCAATGAGGGCACTGGCACGCCACCGCCATACACTCCATTTGCGACATTGATTTTGCCGAGAAATTCCGCAGTGATCTCACCACCATTGCCGCCAGGAACTTGGTCCTGCATGAAGAACTGCAGGAAGCTGGTGACATGCCAATCGCATCCGCTACCATTGCAGGCAAGGACATCATCCTTGTCCACGGTGGGAACGAGAATCACTCGCCGTCCATAAGTTCCGCTAGGGTTGATCGAAGACCCCGCTTGTGGCGTTCCATTGGCGATGTAGTAGTTATACTGCGCCTGGTATGTTGCGTGAGAGATAGGCCGTGATGTCACCATGTCGTTGTCAAAGCGATCATTCCAACCTTGTTGAACTGGTCCTGCGCTCACGCCCGTTTTCGGATGCACGATGTCTCCCACGCTGATACAGCCCGCGCAGTTGCCTTGCAGCGCCGAACGTACGTTGGCTCCGCCTGGTCCACAAATTTCAACCAGACCATAGTTGCCTGGTGTGTAAAAAGCGCCTGGTTGATTTCGCAGGATCATCACCGAGTTCAGCGGAAACTCAGTGTCGTTCGACACGGTGACATCATCGAGAAGGACCATCGGCGCCAGTTGATCGCAGACTCCGGTCAGCGGGGGTGAATTACCGGCAATCGCCCTCCCTCGTAGCAGTACTGGCGTAGTGATCGCCGTGGACGAGAAGAAGATGGTGGTAGCTGCCGGCGCCGGCATACATACGCCTACGAAAGCCACTTGGTCCGCAGGCAGTTTATTTTCTCCATATCGTTCAACATTGGCCGGAGTTGTCATTCCCGCTATAGCTGCGCAAGTCGAATTGGAATAGAGGAACGAATCCAAGCTGTTGAAGTCCGAGGCAAAATACAGATTCGAATCGGTGAACCCTATCGAGTTGTGATTGAACTCATAGTTGTTCATTTGAGCCACCGCTTTATCGCGGGCCAAAATGATACCAGCGGACGAGTTGTTAAGTGCTGACGCTCCGGCGAGTGCCGAAGCGTCAGCAGCGTTTTGAAGTTCGGTTTGCACGGAATACAAATGACTAATATCCGCACAAAGGCCGAGCGCGAGAATGAGGACAAGCATCGAGATAGCCGTAACCGCTAAGACAGCACCACGTTCTCCACGGTTCGCATCACTTTCCCTTAAAGTTCTAGACATGTTTGTCCTCCTTTCGAAATTCAGCCATTAACGATCACGTGAAAACAGTTTGTGTTACTGGCCGGTTTTGGAATCACCACTCTTCGGTGCGACGGCTGGTGTTGCAGGTGCAGTCGTCGGAGTGGTCGAAGCAGGCTGTCCCTGCTTCTCGGTTGAAGTGCCGCTCGCTCCCTGCTTCTCGGTTGAAAAGCCGCTCGCTCCCTGGATACCAGATCCCTTTGGCTCAACACCCAAAGGCGAACCCTTCTTTAGTCCATCGATGCCGCGAAGTTTCGGTAGATCATCCGGATCAACTGGTTTCACTACCTGGGCGGTAACAATAAACATCAATTCAGTTTCGTTTTTCTGAAATGAAGTTGACTTGAAGAGATTGCCGAGGATTGGGATGTCACCGAGCACGGGTATCTTTGAAAGTGATCGCGTTTCGTTGTTATCCAAAAGACCCGCAAGAGCAAAGCTCTGACCGTCACGCAGTTCAATGCCGGTCTTGGCTCTTCGCGTGCGAAGTGCAGGAATTACGAAACCGTTGAATCGAACACCGTTAGCGAAATCGATCGTCGAGACCTCGGGTTCGAGTTCGAGACGAATGTGTTCTTCGTCAATCACGGTGGGTTTGAAATTCAAACGCACACCATATTGCTTGAATTCGATCGTTACGGCGTTACCGCCGGCGCCGCCGCCACTGCCCTGGACGACCGGAACTGGAAACTCACCACCTGCAAGAAAGCTGGCGGTTTGCCCGTCCATCGCAATCATGTTCGGTTCAGCCAGAGCACGAAGGGCTCCGCTTGTTTGCATTGCACGAATCATGTTTATCGAGTTGCCGCCCATGACCAGGATGTTCAATGCGTTGCTAAAGGTTCCGTCGAGCAGTCCGTTCTTGGCGCTCGACAAGCTCCCTGGACCACCACCGCTGATGAAACCACCGGCGCCCGGGCTTCCGAGATAACTTGTTGAAAGACCAAGGTCTCTCAACCTGTTTCTACTCACTTCCGCAACTCTGATTTGGAGTTGAATCTGCGTGGCATTCTTCACTGGCGATTGCAGAAGATTCACTGTCTTGAATCCGGCGGCCTGTACAATCGCGTCGACCTGGGTAACGACACTGTCCGGGACGTTACCGGAAATAACGACGGAGCCATTTGCCTGACTCAGACGGATGTCTTCCTTGGGAAAAAGCGCGCGGATTTGCGAATCGATCAACGAGAGATTGGCTCTGACATAAACATCAAAGACTAGGAAGCGTTTCTCGCTACTCTGTTCCCAAGCAATAAAGTTGATTTGCCCAAACGCCTTACCGTTCACGATGACTTGATCCGGTGCTACAAGGACGGCCTCGGCGATGTCCGGATTGGAAATGGAAAAGCGTCCGATCGGACGGTCGAAATTAATGACTCTTGACTGACCGACGAGGACGTTTACGGCGATGTTATCTTTGTTTTCCGAGAACGAGGCGTTGTAACTAGCCTCCTGGGCGTGTGCCATCGAAATGAATACTAGTAAAGTGATCAGCGCGGCGGACAACAATGTCAGCGGCCGCAAGATCATTGATTGGGTATGCATGGTGCTTTGCTCCTTACTGATAAGGCCTGTCGCGAGCTGTCTTCGCGGGACAGGTTGGTTGAATCTGCTTACGGAAATTCAACGGTTGTTCTTTTTGTCCCCACGAAGACCTCGATTTCCGGGCGGGGCTGTGGTTTTGGTTGGGCGACGCTCCTGGTGACGGTCGAAGCAGCTGGGCGAACCTTTCTTCGCACCGGGGCAGGTTTAGGTTGTTCCGAAGAAACAGGATCTGGAACCGGCTGGGCGACTTCGCCACTCAGAAGTGTGCGCCTGTTGGCACCTGGTGTTTGTTGATCCTCCTGGTCCACTGCGTTACGCATTACTAATTGCAATCGACCTTCCGTTGTGGCGAGCGCGAGCTTCTCTGCCTGCTGGGGGGTGACTTGCAGAGTTACTGAACGCACTGCAGAAGCTTCCCTGCTGTCCTTGGGACGATCAATGCTCTGTCCACTGGCGAGGACCTTGATGTTTTGTAAGACGATTTTCGAAATCGAGTCTTTGGTCTTTGATCCTTCCGGTGGAGAAATGACGACGACAATATCGACCAGCGTGCCAGGCGTAACAAAACCGGAGACGCCGACAACCTCATCAACTCGGACTGTCATCGCGCGATAACCCTCGGGGATGACTGCGGAAAGTCCGCCGCTCGAGCCTTCTGGAGCAAGCTTGGCTTCAGTGATCACTTCGCGTGCGGCGACACTATTCAGAATCACGCGACCCACAAGCTTGTCTGCCGAAGCAAACGTGCCGTCGGGTAGCGATGACGAGGGCATTTCAACAGTCGTCAACTGTTCCTTAATGAGCATTGTGCCAACGGGAACATCAACCTTTGTGATGACGACATGGCTGAGATCTCTAGCGTTGGTTTGTGCGTTAATCAGGTAGCGACTTACCGAAATAGCTGAGATCAAGCCAAAGGCGATGGCGCCAGCGACTGCAATGATTAAACGTTTGTTACGCATAACTCTTCTCCGTTCTTTACAAACTATGCCGTGTCAAACTCGAAAATAGATTAAGGACGTCAGACTCCCGAGTGTGATGGCGACACCGTAAGGTATTGTGAGCCGCCGATCGGCCGGGATTTCATAACGAGGGACCTTCGCGCCGGGCATTACACCGACGAAGATATTCATTACGTTCCACATCGTTGTGCGCACCGTGCCGCGACGCATCGCCAGGATCAACGCGATGAGTCCGCCGAGCATCACTACAATCACAAACGTTGGAAGCACCAAAGGTAAGCCGATGACGGAGCCTACTGCGGAAAACAGCTTGACGTCTCCAGCGCCCATCGCACCAAAGACATGCAAGACGACCATAAGGCCAAACGCGACTCCGGCACCCTCCACGCTGCTAATCATTCCGTGGTATCCGTTGAAGATCGTGTTCATTCCCACTCCGCAAATGAGCACGGCGAGAACGTACGGATTCGGAATACGGCGATAGCGAATGTCGTTGTACGCGATAATTAGAAACAAAGGCACAATCGGGACGATCACACTCATAAGTAAACGCGTAGGCATCTCGTCGATTCACTCGGCTGCTGAGTTAAGAAAACCGGCCTCGAAGTCTGGACAATGAGCAATTCATTGTTCGGGCAAACTGAGGAGTGCCAACAGGGAAGTCTGGGACTAGCCTGTGATTGTATTAGCCAGCGTGCCAATACCAGTCGTGATAGCGTTACCAAGTGTGGTGAATGCCACCACCACGCCCGCAACAACCAAAGCTGCCGCGACGGCATATTCAGATAACTCAAGACCGGTTTCGTCTTTGAAAAATTTCATGAACATTCTCGTACTCCTTGAAAAGATTTGACTGAGAAAAACAGGCGCGCTTTTAGAGCGCGCCCACCTTTCAGTCGGTTTCGGCTTAGCCGGTGATCGTGTTGGAAAGAGTACCGAGTCTCGTTGTGATCGCATTACCTAAAGTGGTGAAGGCGATGACGACGCCGGCAACAACAAGGGCAGCTGCTACGGCGTATTCAGACAACTCGAGACCAGTCTCGTCAGTAAAAAATCGCTTAATCATTTTCGCGTTGCTCCTTTTCAGATTTGGGAATGCTCGAGCTGGAATCAGCGCAAGTGCGGCACCGAAAAGCTCGATTTTTAAACCAACCTTAATTTCAAGGTGTGATCTGGTTGGCCAGGGTGTTGATGCTGTTCGTCACGATATTGCCGAGAGTTGTAAGCGCGACAAATATCGCAGCGGTGATCAGCGCCGCTGCAACCGCGTACTCTGAGAGCTCAAGCCCGACTTCATTGAAAAGAAAACTTTTCACTGTGATCGCGTTCGGGTCCAAACGCCTTCCGCACTGAAAGATGGGCGAGAAAACTCCGATGTTGAGTATCGCTCGTTACCAAGCAACGGGTGTGCCGCTACACCCGAAAAGCTGTACAAGATCCCGAGCGACGATCGTCGCGTGTAACTGTAAGACTGACATGAATTAAAATGCGTTTAACCAGCGTCGAGCGAGGAATGAATCGATTTAACGAGGCGTTGGTCCAGTGGGGGTGCTCGCCTGCGAGCACCTGTTGCAAATGACAGCGGAGTCTCGTGAGTACGGTAAGCGCGCGGCTAGTAAATCCGTGGGATTACACGTGAGGTGCGTAGACGGTAGTTACGATAATCGGGAAAGGTTCGCTCGAGGACCGCCTCTTCATTCTTCATTCGTTGAAGTTGGATCAGAATGTAACCGATAAAGATCAGTGTCGTCGAAAAGGAGATAAACTGAAGCAGAACGCCAAATGTTGCGATGGTTTCGAAGAGGTACAGAGGATGTCGCACGTAGCGGTATGGACCAGACGTAACGAGACGTCTAGCTTCGGCCATGATGCTGAAGGATCGGCCAAGGTGAGCCAATGCAAAGATGGAGAGCGAGGTGCCGATCAGACTAATGATCGTAGCAACCATAGTTTGCGTCACGGAAAGGTTTGCACGTGGAAACAATGTCACCGCGTAGAGACAAAAGGTGCCCACGATTGCCATTATCCTGGGCCAAATTCCTTTAGCTTTCCGTAGCGGTTCGATTCTAATCACGAACAGCAGCGCCATTAATGCCAGGAAGCAAGTTGTTGCCAGCCTGGCCGCAAAAAACACCAGTCCCGCTACAGGACGAAACTGGAAACGATTCGTTTCCCAGAACGTCGTCAAGTCGATGAAATTTCGCATTACAATGAGCAGAAAGAATGTGGCAGGCACAATTCTGCTAAGCAAGTCAAAAAGTTTGAGTCGAGGCAGTGGGTTGGACTCCTGGTTTTGAATTTGTGGAGTAGCATTCATAGCTTCGTTCACCTGTCACCGCTTGTAGCTGACAGCGGTTGTGAGTTTGATATCAGGCCATCCGGTGAAGACCTCAACCTAAGGCCGTAAACTAAAAAATCTCCGACTTGTTCACCGTTATCACGAACGTACCAACTATCGAGAGTGGAAAAATCGTACCCTTCGAGTGCAGGAACTACGATGTAACCAAGCTTGAATCTTGCCGCGCGGTCGTTATCAAATGCTCTTACATATTGTTCGTAGAGTCTGACTTGTTCTTCACACTCCTCTGACGTTACGGGTCGAAACTTTACCGTCAGATGTGCAGCTTCTCTTCCAGGTCCAAAAAGAGCGGTGACAACGGCAAATGTCCTGGCATCAAGTAACCGCCTTAATTCGTCCGGCGTTATGTTTACGTAATAAAGATAATGGTAGAATCGCTCTTTTATTTCAGCTTCTGACGCCCCGGGAAAGACTGCCATGTGAAGGGCCCACAACATAGGTTGCGGCCCATAGGTGGGCAACGTTTCTGCCTGCCGCGGTTCGACGGCTAAAACATCTCCGTCCGACTGTTTGGCCCTTAGATATGCCCCAACGACCGCAGTCTTGTCGCGGACGATGTTGTCGTTCAAAGCAGCTCGACTGATTCCCGCGGCGCTATTGCCGCCATATGCGATTGAGATTACCGCTAGCCAGAAGAGAGCTCTGTGAGAACCGACCCACGTAGGAAGCACGCCATCTCTAATGAAGGTACCCCAGCTCATAGCAACTGCCATTAGCACCATATAGGCCGTAACGAATTCTTCGTAATGGAATGGTTGCAGAGATCGACCCGTGAGAATCTGTTGATTAAAAACAGCGAGAGGAATGAACAAGACTGAGATTACAAAAGCTACCTGAGGATTCCTTAACGAAATCCTTCCCTTCGTTGCGAGAAAAGCTAAAACCGCAAGGATGATTAGAGCCACTACTTCAGAAGGCCGGAAAAGGTCGGGCCATCGTGAATTAACTAAAACCTGGACCTGATCCGTCGCAGCTGACCGCTGAGACAACATTGTCGCGTAGATGATCAGTGACAAACCGATCATTACGGCAACGATTACGAGAGATGGCAAAGGCTTGGCCCATTGTGAGGGGCGAACAATCAGCCAGATAAATGCAAGACACACGAGCCAGGCGAGCGCCGCACTCCATAAATAGAAGTAAGAAAAAACCAAAATTGAGAAAAACAGGCCCAAAGCTATCGCTTGAACAACTCCATTTCCTTTTTTCATCAGTAATCGCCAGGTGAGAGGGAACATTGCGAGGAAAAACGGAAACGGAATCGCAGGTATGTACCGACGGAGGAACGGCAAGTAGTTCCAACGAACTGGTGTGCCGAATAAGAACCGGCTTGGACCTTGTCCGGAAACAAACGTCGCGATGCACAACACCAGCAGAACCCCGACCGCCGCCAACCTGTTGTTACCCGTAAACATTGCCAGGAACCAGAAAAGTGTCAAAGCTGATGCAACGGCAACGATCGGCGTGATCACAATGAAGATCGAGGACGCGCTTAAACCAAACATTCGCGCAGGCATGGCAGCAATGTAAGGAGCGACCCACTGGATAGAAAAGAGCGACTCATCCACACGCTTATCTGTTAAATCGGCCCGACCGGTGTAAGGATCGTTTCGCCGGGGAGCGCCATCAATAAGACTCTGCAAATAAGCTGAATATGCGACCTCATCTGTATCGGTATAAGCGTACGCGCCGGCCCATTGGCTGCCACGATTGATCAGTAGATGCAATTGCGGATAGATGGCCAGAACTGCAAGAATGATAGCGGGAAGAAGACCCCACTTCCATTCGATGTTCTTGTTCATAAGCATATTAAATATATGTCCTGAAGAATCCAGTCTCAGTGTCGTAAATCAGGAAAACGCAATCGACTGAGTGGAAAGCGATCCGGGTCGTAATTTCAGACGATAAATGGTAAATCCCTCAAACCTTTTGCCGCTGTCTCTTTCGTACCAACGATCAAGGGGAGCGAAGTCAAATGGTTCCTTATTGGGAATAATTGCGTAGGCTAACAGATACCGTTCAGCCACTTCGCGATTGAACGACGCGATATAGTTGCGATAGCTTCTTACTTCTGCATCGATTTCTGCTGCTGTCACAGGCTGAAAATTTGCGGAGAAATGTTCTCCTGATCGTGCTGGACCAAACAACTCGGTAACAGGCAGATAAGCACCGGCATTCAAGAGGTCACTCAGTTTCTCTGCTGAGAACCCCGAATAATAAAGAAACTGATAAAAGCGTTCCTTTTCCTGAGCGGGAACGTTACCAGGAAATACAGGCATGTGTATGGCCCACAAAACGGGCCGGGGTACCAATCCGGGTAACATGTCGCCCTGCCAAAGATCGACCGGCAAAATTAGACCCTGCTGATCTCCATGTCTTTGCAACCATTCAGCAACTGCAACACTCTTGTCGCGGCGTACGTTGTCGTCGAGCAATCCCTTGCTTACAAGCGCGGTGGTATGAGCCGCGTAGGCAAACGCAATTGCAGTCAGCCAAAACAGGGTCCGAGGGGATGTTATCCAACGCGGTACCACATGCCGATGTGCCAGAACCCCGAGAAGTATTATGGCAGTTAGAGTAGTCGAATAGCTGGTTACAAATTCTTCATAATGGAACGGTTGAAGTGAAATGCCGGTTACGATCTGTTGGTTAAAAACAACAAACGGCACGAGGAGCAACGAAAAAACGAATAATGTTTTTCTATCTTTGATGCCGAGCTTCCCAGTTATTAAAAGAAATATCACTACTAACAGAAAGAGCAACGATAACAGTTCAGAAGGTCGCAAAAGGTCAGTTGCTCTTGTGTGGACCATCACTTGGAATGCGTCTATACCGAATGATCGATTCGACAGCATGCGCAGATAGATGACGAGGCCGGGAAGTGCAAGGATATTTCCCAAGACGATTGATCCTACAACTCGTTGCCATCCTTGAGGCCGAACGAAAAGCCAGATGATTGACGTACACAGCAACCAGGCGAGAGCGGCAGTCCACAAATAGAAGTAAGAGAAATTAAGAAATGTGAGTATTGCTCCGATTGCGCATGACCAGAGCACGTTAAACTTTTTATCGAGCGCTGTCAGGCGCCAAACGACGATGAATAGTAAGAAAAAAACAGGAAACGGTATCGCAGGAACATACCGTCGCAGAAATGGCAAATACGTCCATCCAGGAGTTCCAAATATTGCATGCAAAGGACCGTTCAAAGACACTAGTGTTGAAATGCAAAGCACTAACACAGCACCTGCGGCCGACAGACGACTATCATGTGTTGTCAGCGCGATTATCCAAAACATCACCAGGCTGGAACTGATGGCGACCAGCGGCATGAGAATAAGGAAAATCGTCGAAGCCGATAAGCCAAGAAACCGGGCCGGCAAAGCCGCTAGATATGCGGGAAACATTTGAATTGAGAACAAGGACTCAGGAAGAGGCGAAGTGGGATTATCTTCCAGACCGGTGTACGGATCATTCTTGCGCGAGCGACCGTTGATTAAACTTCCAAGATAAGCTGAATATGCGGATTCATCACGGTAGCAGTGCGCGTAAACCCCAGACCAGTTCCCTCGTTCAACAATCAGGTGCAGCTGCGGATAGATCGCCAGCAAAGTGACGGCCGCCGCTGCTACGGCCCCCCATTTCCATTGAATTTCGGATCGTTTCTCGTTCATGAAATACGCATTCAAGCGCTTGCGACAGTTGCTATCTTGCGGCAACCTGAGTTGGCTGTCGCACCTCATCGACCGGTCCATGTGCTCTGGGACTAAACGCTTAACACCGACCCATTCGTGGCAATTGCTTTTCTGAGCACGTGTCAGCGTTGCGAACTTGGTAGGAAAGAGCCACTCGGAAGGAACGAAGCACCAGGGAGGAACGAACCGCTGGGTCGGAAACTCGCGGACATGGATCCGAAATTCGCCGGTGTCTGGATTCGTCGTTGACTGAACGTTTGAAAACGTTTTGTACCGTCTGGTCGCCGCAAAATGCCGATTACGTCTGCGTCATCTTGCACGACAGCAGTGAAACTTCGGCTTCCCGGAAGAACTGCTTCGCCACCTTTCTTGAATCCCCATAGCAATGCCGCAGGTGTACTGTATGGGAAAACAGCTAGTGCTGTGGCGGCCGCTCCTGCCACTATCATCGGCACTCTATTACCGCCCGTGATGTTTTGCGAGACGCTCAGCGGAACGTTGGTGCCATCCACGGCGATCACGCTTTCCATTTGCCAGGTGAAAGAACCTGGTCGCCCCCAACGCTGTGGCTTTTTGACATCAACAACACGCGCGGTGGCCACGGCGTTTCTCGCGATGGTAAGCGCCCCCTTCACGTAGATCGGCCGTGAAACGATGAAGGGGATGAATCTTCCTCGCTCCAGTTCCGACGACGTTACACTGAAGACAGTCTCCAGCTCTATCGATGTACCGGAGGGAACGGTTACCTTTGCTTCAGTTGGTTCAGCGAGGTAGTGGACGGCCTGCTTAGGCGCTCCATTAGGAGCCATTTTCATTGCTTCAATGACTGACCGTGGAACGCCGCGCCGTGTTAAATCAAGCAGCACGGGTGGGAAGACATCGAAGCGACATTCGGCTGTTTGAATCGAAGCGATTATAGCGTTTGGCGTAGATCCGTTCTTGACCATTCTCAGCACATCTTTGTTCTCTAACAGGATAGACATGGGCTCTGGTGCACTCGTCGTTTGACCCAGGGCAAGCGAAGAATACGTTAAGGTGAGAACCGCGATCATCAATACTTGTTTAGTCGTCATGATCTGCTCCCTCGGAACGTATGGTTAGAGTCTCAGCGCCGCAGCTAATTCCTTGTCCCCACGCGTACGCCAGATTTTCGAATCCAGAAAATAGTGAGTAAAGCTCACACCCCAAAATACGGATACCCAGATGCCCTGCAGTCCCAAGCCCGCGCCGGTTATTGCATGAAACGCGAAATTTGTTACTAAGCCAACTGCCAGATAAAAAACGACGCTCTTGTTGATCAGCGAGGCAAACCCCGCCCGAACCTTAACAACTGGATCAGAATAATGATTGCGATTGTGAAACCACATCAGCCGTTGATACTGCAACGCGTGAAATGTGTTAATGGGAATGGCAGCCGCCAATATTCCGAAAGGGTGATGAATCGCAAAGCCGAAGGCATACCATTGCAATGAGACTGAAACGGCCAACAATGCCAATTTGGGCCCATTGATTAATTCGCCGCGAATATACTTTTGAATTTGGCGAGCTACATACACAAAAGTCAGTAGGCCGTAGGCTGAAAAAACAACCCCAACAAAGGTTTTAATGAGCGCAGACCTCGCCGTCAGATCATGGGCCGCTTCCAGATACCAAAGGTAAGGTAGTATTAGCGACACCATAACGAAATGACGGTCCAATTTCATATCAATCGGATTCCGCTCTTTCTGCTTGGCCTTGTAAAGCATCAGGAATCCGTATTCCTGTTTGGCATGGTGAAAATAAGCCCAGCCGTACGCCAGCATAAAAAACAGCCCGGAATATCCCAGGCTCCAGATCGTCGGTCCTACCAGAAAGAGCGGAACGATTGCCAATAATTGGTTACGCCGTTTCTTACGTTCAGACTTGTCTAAATACGTGCGTGTCATTGTCGACCACACGTGCGGGCCATCGATGAGGAAGATGAATGTAAGGAGGACGGGTGTTAGAGGAACACCAAGTTTGAATAGAAGGATAGTTGCGTAGCCGGCCAGTGCGGAGCAGATAAACCAAGTGAGGTCATTGGCCGGACTAATGATCCACGGATTTGGGCGGACTTTAGGGACTGGCAGGTTGAGAGTAACTGAGCTCATCGGTAGGTTTACGCAACTAATAAATGGTATAGGCCGACGGGTATCTACGACATTGCAACTCTCACGCCATTTAAAAAGCCAGCAAATCGACCAGGATCTGCCGGCATTAGTGATTCGTTCCGCCACAACTGCTCACTGGCGAGCACCCCGTCAGCGCCAGCCATTCGCTGCGAGGAGCTTCGCCCAAACAGCACGCGAAGCGGACTTTTGTGCAACACACTCTAGTTCCGGGCAAACACAATTGAGCCCGCGTCTTCAAAGACGGTCCGCCACTGTTTATCCTGCCGCAACAGAGTGGCCAGAGATGAGCGTGGTTCGATGAGGACCGTTTGAATATCGAACCGTTGAAATTGCTCCCGCCATGACGGTTTTGCATTCAACGCGCTTACGTAATCAAACAAAAAGGCATCGCTGTAGACGTCGGCACGGCCATCGATGAAAACGCGGCGTTCTGGATATAGTTTCCAGATCAAGTAGCCACCCCAGTTGTAGTCATTGAAAATGGGACCTGCTAACTGTTGGTGTTTGATTGCGTCAACTGCGGCAACTGGATACCTGTTTGACTCATAAGTTGCTTCGTGAACTTTGAAATCAACAAGTTGCCTAACAATCACTATTCCCGGTAAGAGAAGAAGCGCAAGGTTGATCATTACCTTGGCGGCGTTGAGTGGTTGTGCACGTAACCCAAAGGTGCCTTTTGATAACGCCCACGCGGCGAAATGCTCAGCAAAAATGGGCGCGGCGAAAATGCTAAAAAGTGGAATATGACGTCCGGATCGTAATGCGGCGAGGCTCAAAATCAACAAGCCCAAAAGCTCGCCCTTTTTAATGCGCTGCGGCGACAAGGCTAGAACGGCGAAAGTGCCGAGCATCAAGATTGACAGAGGCAAGAAACGAAACTGATGAAAGTCGGGCGAATGCCATTCCTGTATCAACGACTGCATCGCCGGCGAGGAGAGTGTCTCGAGCGGATAAGAAAACATTCGAAAGCCATGAGGGTTTATCGGGATCATCGCCAGGCAACCCGCTAATGTAATTGCGAGCGGTTTGATTTGACTCCACTTTTTTTCAATAGCAGCTATGGCGATAAACAAAAGAATCAAGGCGATTCCCAACGCGAAACCGGCATGAAGATTGACCCACAACAGCAGGGCCAACGGCAGCAACCAAAGCTTTCCGCGCGCGTCCTTCTGCAAGGTAGATGAGAGGGTCGCGATAAAAATGCTCCCAAACAATAGAGTGAACATTTGAGGGCGCAAACCGAAGAGTGGGGCCGATGCCAACGCCGCCATAAGTGTGCTCAGGCCCGCAATGAAGGGCTTGCCCGCTGAGCGCCAATAACAAATTCCGAGTGCGACGGTGATGATGGCGCCGAATAACAAGAACAGACCAATCCAACCTGCACCTCGAAACGTCAGATACATCAGGCACTCAGAAAGCCACTCGTGCGAAACCCACTCGGCACCGCTCTTAGTGAAAGAAAACGGATCTTGGTGTGGAATCAATCCCGTCTGAACAATGTACTCGCCGGTTTTAAGGTGCCACCAGAAATCGGGGTCGATGCTGCTGCTTTGTCTGATAGCAAGTGAGAAGAGAGACAGCATGAAAGCCCAAACAAAAATGGCACGCAAGCTCAAAAAGCGTGGCCAGGACTTACTCACCGTCGTTTTCAACTCCGTACTAATGTTTAGTTACCTCGTGTTTCTCCTGTGCGCAACTGCATTCCGTTGAGTTGTTCCTCTTGAAGGAATTTCACTGCTCGAATGCCATATTGTTTTAGACGTCGATACATCTTGCTGCGATCGATACCGAGGGCCGCAGCAGCGCGGACCTGGTTTCCCCCAAAATGCTGAAGCGCCGATAGAATGTATTGTTTCTCGATTTCCGCCAAGGGCAACCTTTCACTAATGTGGGCTTCGAGCATCCCTTTAAGGTTCCCATTGGTTTGTTGCGTTTGTCGTTCCAAAATCTCAAATGGAAGGCAATCGATATCTAGTTTCTCCTCGGTGCCTACAGCAAGCGCATACTCAATAGTGTTCTCAAGTTCGCGTACATTCCCAGGCCAATGGTATTCAGTTAAGGCGCGCATCGCCTCTGGGGTGAAGTATTGCAAGGGAGTGCCATACGCTCTTGCTTTTACCTTGAGGAAATGATCAATCAACAAACGTACATCGTTTCCTCGCAAGCACAATTCAGGTAGGCGGATTGGTAGGACTCTCAATCGGTAGTACAGATCCGCGCGGAATCGATTTGCAAGGACAGCCTGTGCTAGATCGGAGTTCGTTGCGGAGATGATTCGAACGTCAATCGCAATGTTTGCGCGAGCCCCAACACGTCGGACAGTGCGCTCCTGTATTACACGGAGCAACTTCACCTGTGCGGATAAGTTAAGGGCGTCGACCTCATCGAGGAAAATAGTTCCGCCCCAGGCCTGTTCGAATAGTCCGCAGCGATTTTCATGCGCGCCGGTAAAGGTTCCGCGCTGATGACCGAACAGCTCTGCTTCTATCAACGTTTCAGGTATCGCCGAGCAATTGATGTCTACGAATGGACCATTACAGCGCGGGCTCTTTTCATGAATAGCTCGCGCGACCAGCTCCTTACCTGTACCCGTGGCGCCCATTAACAGAACTGAACAGTCACTGAGCGCTACGCGGTCGATGATGGCGAACAGCTTCGCCATTACTGGAGATTCGCCTATAAGCCGGGGTTTGTACGCAGGTTCGTCATCGACGGCCTCGATTGGAACGTGCTTGTTATTCCGCTCGGTCGAATCTTTCGCAAGGGACAAGCGGTCCGGTTCAGTGTGGGAGGCGGGGGACATTTGGTTAATTCTCAACAGGGTGCCTTTTGTACATGAAGATCCAGAGACGATTCCTCTCCTGCAGTCTCATGGTTCTTCCGATCTAAAATGCTCAAAAAGCAGAAAACCCGGAAAAAACTACCAACTCAGTTTTCCCGCCGTTTATTGCGAAACATCTATACGGACAGGAATATTTAAACCTCTACGAGTTGCCTAACAGCGGCTAACGTAACCAACAAGGAGCGTCGGGAGTTTGTGGTTACAAGGAATGGGCAGGCAGGGACTCGGGAAAGCGTGTAAAAATCTGGGAGACACCCTCCACGTCGCTATCACACCCGTCAAATTATTTGTTGGGCTTCTAAGCAAATCGCGAGCCAATACCAAGTTGTCACGCTTGTGTTGTGAAATTAATAAAAACCGTGATGATTTTCTACCCGTGCTGTCCACGATTGGGACGTGGTTTCTAGAATCTGGACATGATCGGTGAATTTTCTTACTCGCCAGGTGAGTTGACTTTTCCCCACCCAAAAGGATCAGATCTTCAAAAACGTTAAGCGATCTTGGATGGGCGGTTACGCAAAGAGGGTCTCTTTCTTACGAACCTCTCGCCGCTCCTTTCTGACGATTGAAGGCAGCTGCAAGGATAGAATTACTCCTCCTGTAGAAATCTCACCGCTCGAACGCCGTATTGTCGCAAACGCCTGTACAACTTACTGCGGTCAATTCCGAGTGCTGCTGCGGCGCGTACCTGATTACCGCCGAAATGTTGCAACACCGAAAGGATGTATCGTTTTTCAATTTCTGCCAGTGGTACTGTTTCGGTGATGTAAGCTTCAAGCAGTTCCTTGAGATCGAGCGAGTTGTGCTGCGCCCGAGTCTGAGAGATCTCTAAAGGCAGACTATCGATGTTGAGCTCTTCACCTTTTCCAACTGCTAGTGCGTACTCAATCGTGTTTTCTAACTCTCGTACATTTCCGGGCCACGGGTATTCGGCCAACAGGTGCATCGCCTCAGTAGTGAAGCGTGGTGGGAAATTCCCATAGCTTTTTGCTTTGACCTTCAGGAAATGCTCGGTAAGCAAACGAATGTCGTCACCGCGAGAACACAGTTCTGGTAAATGAATCGGTAATACCCTAAGCCTGTAATAAAGGTCAGCTCGAAATCGATTGGCAGCAACCGCCTGCGAGAGATCAGAATTTGTTGCGGAGATGATCCTGACGTCAATTGCGATGTTTGCTCTCGCTCCAATCCGCCGGATAGTCCGCTCCTGGAGCACACGCAGCAATTTCACTTGAGCCGCCGGATTAAGAGCATCAACTTCATCAAGAAAAACGGTGCCTCCAGATGCCTGTTCAAATAAACCACAACGGTTCTCATGGGCCCCGGTAAACGTGCCGCGCTGATGACCAAACAATTCGGCTTCGATCAGCGTTTCGGGAATCGCAGCGCAGTTGATATCGACAAATGGTCCATCGCACCGCGCGCTCTTTTCATGAATGGCGCGTGCCACAAGTTCTTTGCCCGTTCCGGTTGCTCCCGTCAAGAGAACCGAGCAATCAGTCAACGCAATGCGATTGATGGCAGCAAACAATTGCTTCATGACCTGAGATTCACCGATCAGCGTTGGCGGGCGATCCAGTTCCTGAGCCGAGGTTCCTGGGCTCAGACATTTGTTGGTTTTATTGAAAGCTGAACCTATGGACCAAGGGTCAAAGCTGCTGCGAGGGCTAGCGACCATATAGTGAGTGAACTCCAGAATTAAGATCTATCTTGGGGCTCAAAAGGGACCTTTAAATCAATTGGGGAGCCCGTTGTTCTTCTAAAAGTAAAGGTTTAAGGGGCGCCAGAATCCATAAAATCCGCAGCATTGATGGAGATCAGGGGTAGTTCTTAGAAGAAATAATGACCAGGTGACTAGTGGATATGAGGTCTTTAAACCGTGACTGCTCGGGCGAATATCGCGACTGCGATCAATGCGGACAGGATTGTGAATGACCACTCGACCCTGGCGCTGGCGCGACCAAGTACGTGGCGGGAAATAACGATGCCGGTTTTCCATCCATCTTGTTGATAGACTGGCAAAAGATTCGTAAGTGCAAGAGCCATATTCAGTGTGCCGAAAAAAGTGCCCCAGGTCAGCACTCCTAGAATGAGATTCACCAAGATGCCTGCGAGTAGCACCACCAACTGTTGGGCCAGCGGGCGGGTTTGCAAGCTTGCCATATCCATGCGGATGTATGCTCCGATGGGTAGCAAACGAAGCTGATAGTCAACTCCGCGGTTATGAACGCTGATTAGTTTTGGACCGCAGCCGAACCCAATTTGCTTCACGGAAACCCGGCACATGCGAGCCGCGATAACATGGCCAACCTCATGCAATATTAGAGATAAAGCCAAGCTGGAGAATAGATTGATGGCAGAAAAATCCGTGCTCATTAATTTAAGCGGAGTGAATTGGAGTCACCGGCACAAAAAGCTGAAATTTCCTGCTCCAATAGCTTCAACTGCTGTAGCTCTTCTCTGGTATCGAGAATCAGATATACAAGGGAAGAAACCCCAACCATTGCTGCGAGAATCCCGAGACGATTGGTCACAGCCACGGATATTAGAAATGCCAGCGTCAGCACCGCGAGATAAACTCTGATTGCAAACATGTGAACTCCCGTATAGACGACATAAAAGCGTAATGGGCCATGTGTTCCACACAGACTTGGGGACAACCCCAGAGTTCGACTGTAATATCAATTCATTCACTCCAATTGACATCAAGTAAAGTTGAGAGTCCAATGAGCGTCGGTAAATCCACTTTACTGCGGTTGAGCTTATGCTTCACAAGGACGTACTGATCAGACTTTGCCAGGCGAGAGACCTCCTGCGTGAAATCGATGATGGTAACCTCTCGATACGATACGTCGCGAGGGAAGTAGGTATGTCACCATATCATTTCATACATCTGTTCAAGGCGGTGTTTGGTCAGACTCCTAAAC
>JBKPAC010000155.1:0-3921 GCA_046726175.1 Acidobacteriota bacterium | reverse complement strand
TTGATTTTAGAGCGACACCTGAATTGGTGCCCTATTACATTAAGCTGGCGGGAAGCGCCGCGGGTGCAGCGACGGCCGAACAACAAGCTGCGAACAATCAGTTCGACGCTGCGGGTAGATCGCTGCTGGGTGTAATCAATCGGCTGACCGATGTTTTGGTGATAATGAGGTGACGTGGGGGTTGGGGCTTGGGCTGGGTACTTTGTGCTTTGTACTTTGATTCCAGTTGAGAGTACCACCAATACGAAGTACTAAGCACAAAGTACCAAGCACTAAGTTCACTATTTCTGTCCACTCTTCGCGTAATATCCCTGACGAGCTCGGACTCGCAACTCGGGTCGCGCCGGAAGCGTTACTTGAATTCTCCGGTACTGTCCGGGCGGCGCCTCGGAGTTTCCGTAATATTGGAGCAGGTATTGCCCGCGTAATTCAGCAGCAACCTGGCGAAATACCTTTTCGAGATCTTTATCCGAATCGGGAAGAAATGCTGTACCTCCAGTTGCATCTGCCACGGTCTGCATCCCAGCCTGCGCTCGACTGCTTATCACATTCATTCGCACTGATGGACCACCGGGATTAACCGAGTAAAAGATGGCGTCGGCTTTCTGTACAGCCTTCTGCGTATCGTCAACTGCAACGCGATGCTTGGCCTGCAGGGCAGCGAGTACTCCACTCGTTGCCGCCTCACCTCGGAGACTGGCTCGGGCGTCGGCAATCGAATAGTCACGAATGCGATTACTAAAGTTATCGTCACCGTCTGACAGCACGATGATGACTCTTCTGTGATTGCTCGGAGAATTCTCAGTTAGATATTTTGATGCGGTGGCAACGGTATCGTAGAACGCCGTTGGCACGGGAGATGTCGCGGGGGGAATCTTCAAGATTTTCGCAGCTGCGACTTCAGTTGCAGACAGCGGTTGAATCAAAACCGGCTCACCTGAAATGCCAAATACTGCCGCTTTATCTGCAGGCTTCATCACCTGCTTTAGGAAAGCAGCTGCCGCACTTTGTTGAAACGCAAAGAAGCCTTTCTGACTAACACTACTTGAGATATCGAACAGCAACGCAATGTCTAACGGGACTTGTTCAGGGTCGCCCATCTCCGTTATCTGCTCATCGCGGCCCTCTTCCTTTAGCCTGAAGTCCTTAATCGTTAATCCCTGGACTGCTTCGCCCTGATCATTCGTTACCGAGACTGGCACCATCACTAAGTTCGATGTGACTCGAACTACATCGAGAACTTCTTGCGGTGGTGGAGTGGGCGTCGGTGTCGGCTTCAGTCGCGGAACGGGCGGTGGCGGGGGCAGTTGCTTAACGGTTTGCGCGGAGCTTATCCCGACAAACAGAACAAGGGCCAGCACCCCCGGAAGAAGTGCCGGCCAAAAAAGTTTTCCCCTGATTCTCAATCTCATTTTGACAGTCATCGAACCACTCTCATGCCTACCCTCAATGCTTGGCCGACTCATTATATCAGCCGCGTGATGGGCGGCATGAGTCGTGGTTCTTTGGTGTCAATTGCGCTCTTCGGAGTTGCATGAAAATTATCGACTCCGAAAAGAGCATTCTTAGTTTCCACTCCCGGAGGTGCCCGGGTTCATGGTCGGCGCTGGAGACGTCAAGCCCTTGTTAACAAGAAGCTTGATTTCCACTCGTCGATTCTGTTCGCGTCCTTCCCGCGATGTGTTGTCGCCCACTGGATTCAGCTCACCGTAGCCGTATGGCGTCACAATTCTTCTTAGAGGAATATTGTGACTCTCAACCAGGTAGCGGATAACCGCATCGGCGCGACGCTGACTCAGTTGCCTGTTGAGGGCGATACTTCCCCTGGAATCAGCAAATCCGGAGACTTCCAGGACATAGCCCTTGGCGTTGACCGCCTTGGTAGCGATCTCGTCAAGCTTGGTCTTGGAATCCGCCGACAACACAGCACTGCCGCTACGGAAGTTCACAGCTGTACTGGTCTGTGGTTCGTAATCGTCGAGTGCCGAGATCCGCTCATTAGTGGCGTTAACACCAGCCACCGCTGCGTCTGCTGTTGCCTGGGCCGCCTTCGCGCCACCGCGTGCGGCGTTAGAAACGGCTGCCAGTTCTTCGATCTGACCTGACATCCGCTGCGCATTGGCTTCGACCTGACTAAGCTTCGACTCGGTGTTTGACGCTCTCTCCTCTAGCGGCGCAGCGCGTGATTCAACAGCACGAGCTGTACGAAGATCCGTTTCATTAAAACGAATCTTTTCAGCAGCCAATTCACCGTTGCTGGTTCCGCGTCCTTCAACTTCGAGATTCAGGCCACGCAGAATGTTTGTTTGTGCGTAGTTTGTGCCACCACGCATGAACCCACCCTTCGTTTTCACACTGGTTGTATCGGCGAGACGAACTACGGTATCCACGCCATTCAGGTCGCGAACCGTGAACGTGTCGGCGTCACGTCGTGTGACCACGCCCTTGATCTTCATCTTCTGACCGCTAGCGACAGTGCGCGAGCCAGTCGGGTTGGTTGTATCTTGCGCTAGAGCTAGGGAGGCTGAGCAGACCAAGAGGCAGGTAGCAAGCACTACCGGGGAAAACTGTCGGAATTTTGTGAATACCATCGATTTTACTCTCCTTAAGTTGCTAAAAGTGACGTACATCGTCACCGTCTTTTAAAGTGGTCCTAAAGCGAGAATGACCTCGCTTTTCCGCAGCTAGTTTTAGCGGATGACTTCTCTTAGACCTTCAGCGAATGTAAGTCAATAGGCTCTCCCATTCTTCATCGAATCACTACTTTATCGCAATACGCTGCCCTATCAGCAAAGAAAAACGGCGACAACTTTGTAACAAGTCGTCGCCGTCATAAGTTATGTCAAGTTTGTTTTATTGACCTCAATTTGTAAAAAGTTAAACAGAAAAGTCCGCCGTTTCCAGTTGGTCCTTGATATAGGCCAGAAACTTTTCAGCATCCGCTCCATCGATTACGCGGTGATCGAAACTAAGAGCAAAATAGGCCATCCAACGAATCGCTATCACATCATCCCCGTCCGGTGTGGTTAACACCTTGGGCCGTTTCTCGATCTTCCCTACACCCAAAATAGCCAACTGCGGCTGATTGATGATCGGAGTACCAAACAATCCGCCAAACACACCGGGATTTGTAATGGTAAAGGTTCCTCCAGCAACCTCATCGGGCTTCAACTGCTTTGTTCGAGCCCGTTCGGCGAGATCATTGGCAGCGCGCGCCAACCCTGAGAGGCTAAGGTCGTCGGCGCGTTTTATCACCGGCACAATAAGCCCCCAATCAAGCGCGACTGCCATTCCGAGGTTAATGTCTTGTTTGTAGATAATTTGATCCCCGCTGACTTGCGCGTTGAAAATCGGAAACTTCCTTAGCGCACTATTCACTGCCTGAAAGATAAATGGCATGAACGTCAGCTTGGTCCCAGTTCGCTCATAGAAACTATCGCGGTGTTGCTCGCGGAGCTTTGCGATTGCGGTCATATCGATTTCGTAGACAGTCGTAACGTGCGCAGAGGTTCGGCGAGATAGGACCATGTGCTCGGCGATCTTCTTTCGCATGACGCTCATCTGTTCGACGCGATCACCGGCGAGTGGCTTAGGCGGCGGAGGCGCTACCGGTTCCGGAACCGATAGAGGAGCTGCAGCTGGTGCTGCAGTTGATGGACGAGCGGCGGGGGCTGGCGCACCAGATTCAATAAAACTGAGTATGTCGTTTTTCGTAACACGACCACTCATTCCTGTGCCTTCCAGCTGGGTGATATCGACTCCATGCTCTTCGGCAATTCGTCGGACCAAAGGACTGGACTTCGTGCGCCGCAGATCGTCAACAGTTTCTGCTTTGGCTGGTTTGGGCGCTGCTGCTTTCATGCTACTCGGCGCGACGGCTTGAACCGGAGCAGGTGGCGCTGGTGGGGCAGGCTTCTGAAC
>JBKPAC010000154.1:0-12141 GCA_046726175.1 Acidobacteriota bacterium | reverse complement strand
ATGCAACGTCGCGCTTGAGATACCACCAGTTCTTCGCTCCGAAGATTGTCGAGCGAATCCTAAAGAGCGCCCCGCCAGGAGCAGATCTGAAGAGCTGGAGGTATTGAAACAGGAGGCAGGCGGCAGGTGCCTCCGCCTCCTGCCGCCTGCCTCCTGCCGCCTGCCTCCTGCTGTCTGCCTCCTGCCGCCTGCCGCCTGCCGCCTGCCTCCTGCCGTCTGCCTCCTGCCGTCTGCCGTCTGCCGCCTGCCGCCTGCCGTCTGCCGCCTGCCGCCTGCCTCCTGCCGCCTGGCCGCCTGCCGCCTGCCGGCCTGCCGCGCCGTCTGCCTCCTGCCGCCTTCCGCGCCGTCTGCCTCCTGCCTCCTGCCGCCTGCCGCCTGCCGCCTGCCTCCTGCCTCCGCCGCCTGCCTACCGACCTCCGCCAGTCGCAGGTTTCACGAATCGCTTCTCGTCGACGGGAACATTCAACTTGATTTCGGTGAACTTACGGGTTATCGAGAAGAAAGGATCAATCGATGAGATTCGAATTGTAAATGGCATCTTCACGCCATCGACTTCCAGGTAGTCGGCAAAATCAACCTGTTCCGGAATATTTGCAATTGAAGTAGACGTAATCATCACACGTCTGACAAGCAACCCCGTCTGTACATCGAAAAAGAGCCGCTCGCGCAGGTTACCCGCAGATGTCCCGCGCAAAACGTAAACATCCTGCCCATCGATCTTTTCCTTGCCCGCGTAACTCACTCTCGAGAACTGCTCCTTCAATTTTGCGTCCTTAAGCAGATCATGATATCGGCTCAGGTAGTAGGACTCTATTTCCACCAGGTCGCGCACCCCTCGTTGGCTCTTTTCCCATCCCGACGTTCCATCAAAGCCGCGTTCAATCAAACCCTGCGGTGTAGTAATCACCGCAAGTACCTTACTCGGCAGCGATTGATACAGTTCATAGGACAGCGACGTTCCGTCGGGTCTCGTTAACGTCCCCTTCAGAGCGCGGGTCTTAATCTTGTCAATTGCAGCCGCGCCTCCCATCGCCTGCAGATGCCTTGCGAGAATCTCGTCGGCGGTCGGTGGTTTTTCAACCGTCGCAGTTGCGGTGTCTTCCGGACGTGGAGTTACGGACGGCACGGGGAGTTCGGGCACGCCTTGTGGCCGCGTGCGACCGCGGTGACAGGTGTAGCAACTGACATCGGTATTTCCATTGAAGTTGGTCTTGTTAATCCCCTGCACCATAAGGATCATCTCACGCGCCGCTTTTTTCTCTGGCTTTTCATCCGACGCAAAATCCCACTGTCCATTGTTATTCACGTGGCAGAAATTGCACCTGACTCCTAAAGATGCGCTGATGAAGTTCATAAGCGGCGTGAGTTGCGACTGCGGCAGCCCTTTCAGCACCTGAATGTTCTTCTGCACTTGCTCAACGGTCTTTTCAGCAGGCTGGGATTGTTGCGGCGTTTGTACAACTGCGCTGACGCTAACGATTCCGATCGCAATCGCGGATAAAAACACAATGATGAAGGTCAGCAGTCTGGTAGGAATAGTTTGAGGGAGCATAAAAACTCCTTTCACAAAAATTGCTGGTTTGGAAAAACAATCGAGCTAGAGAAAGTTGCAAGTTAGGAAGGGCGGTTTACCCCCGCTGCCTCTTTTACTCAACAGTCTGAGGCAATTCAAGCAGCGGGGATAAACCGCCCTTCCTAACCTGCAATATTTCCGACCAGATGTGCTGTTTACTTGGCCTGAGCTGTTTCGGTTGGTTCGGCCGTTCTTGCTTTTAAGGGTATTAAACTCTCGAACGACTTGTAGATCTGAAGGTACATCTGCGTCTCGCGCGGGATAAGCGAGCGCCATGAGTCACCGCCGCGACGGATGTAGCCCGGCAGCTTGGCTGCGTTTGAATTGTATCCTGCGGCAAGCAGTTCAGCCGGTGTTGCCGTCTTGGAGTTGAGCGCTGCTCGAACTTCTTCATTGGCGGTGAGATCGTTCCAGGTGTCCTGCATGTAAAGAAGCATTGCCTGTAGCGCGTTGGAATGGTTACGCATGCCGGCGACAAAGTCGGGCATGAGGCCCACACCGGGATGTCGTTGGCGCATCAGGTTGTAAGCCCAGGGAATCATCTGCACCATACCACCTGCTCCGGCGAAACTAACGGAATAGCGGTAGGTATCCAGCTCGTTTAGCGCGTACAGGGAGTAGATCTCTTCATACAGGACAAGCCGATTCTCGTTGCGAAAACGGTCATGATCAATGTGCTCGACTATGCAGAGGCGCTCAGCGACGTTCACGATCTGTGGCGAGATAAATGCGCCTCTTTCCCGCAGACGTTTTGCAGCGAGATCCAGCATGCTGCGCACGTAGGTCTTACCGGATTGAACTAGTTCAGAAGACAGCAGCCCCGGATGCGCCGAGGTGTAATAAGCCATCTCGCGGAAGACACCACCCTTTTCGATCGGAAACTCCACGACCAGCGGCATCAACGTGCGCCCAGAGCCGTCGAAAACGGTGACGGCCGTATTTACTCCATTTGCGCGAAGTACTCTCAAAGTCAGCGGTGTTCCCTGTGAACTGATGACGGGAAGCTCTGCTCCCTTGGTCAGGAAGCTCTCTTTCGGCACGGTTATGAGATGAATGTGAGAAGTGGAGCTATCTAAGGCCGCAAGGGTCACAAAACGAATGGAAGGCGTCATCGCCGTCGGCATAGGCTTGGTCTTCAACAGACGCTCAGCTTCGCTCTTCTTTGTCCGAATCGCCAACGGTAAAAACCGTGTCGTCGCAGGAGGATTCCGCTGCTCCTCAGTGACGACGGGCGATGCCGCTTTCAAAGCAGAGACGCTGGGGGCCGCAGCCTCCATAGAACCGCTATTCTCCTTCCTTGCCGGTGCCGCCTGCGACTGGCGAGGAGTAACAGTCCGAGGCCGAGTTTTGAGCGAAGGATCCTCTGGCTGAGTCTGACCTGAGGCAGAAAATGAAACGAGTGCGACTAGGAGCGGCAGCAAAGGGGAAATTCTGTTCATTGGTTCCTTAGGAGAGCTGAAATTCCGACTAGACTCACCTGGGGTAGTGAGTGCTTTAGATTCGCCCAAGCGGTGGTTAGTTGTCAACAACTTTCAAGGTATACTCCAGTCTTGTTCACAACTAACCTTCTAAGGTCTGCTCAAAAATTGAAAGGAACGACTCGATGCTTGACGCCAGACACCGCTTCTCAGCGTTCGTCCTATGCACCTCAATGGTCTTGATGGCGAACGCTCCGATTGCCCTTGCGCAGAATACAACGTCGGCCAGTACTCAGAAGATGATTAAGCCTATTAAGTATCCCGATGCCAGAAAGACCGATCAGATCGACGACTATCACGGGGTCAAAGTGGCGGATCCTTACCGGTGGCTGGAAGATCTCGACTCGCAGGAGACAGCGCGGTGGGTTGAAGCTCAGAATAATCTGACGTTTGCGTTCCTCAACGATATTCCGCAGCGGAATGCGATCAAGGATCGAATCACGAAGCTGTGGAACTATGAAAAGTTCGGCATTCCCTTCAAAGAAGGTAACCGATATTTCTATTCGCGGAACAGCGGTCTGCAAAATCAGAGCGTCATCTACACTGTCAGCTCTCTCAATGCTCAGCCGAGAGTCTTGCTGGATCCAAATACCCTATCCAGCGATGGCACAATCGCTCTTTCAGGTCTCTCCGTCAGTGACGACGGCAAATTGATGGCTTACAGCCTTTCTGCCTCAGGTTCTGATTGGCAGGAATGGCGGGTTCGCGACGTCGAGACCAGTAAGGATCTGGAGGATCAGATCAAGTGGGTAAAGTTTTCGGGCGCCTCGTGGACATTAGATAACAAAGGCTTCTTTTATAGCAGGTACGAGGAGCCCAAGAGTGATGCCTTAAAGGGAACCAACTATTACCAGAAGCTCTACTATCACCGGCTCGGAACTCCTCAATCAGACGACACGCTGATCTACGATCGTCCCGATCAGAAAGACTGGTTCTTCGACGGCTACGTTACCGAAGATGGACGGTATCTGGTTATCACGATCAGTCAGGGAACAGATGTCAAGACTCGCGTCTACTACAAAGACCTGACGTCAAAGGATTCTCCGGTCGTTAAATTACTCGACAACTACGATGCATCCTACAGTCTTATCGCGAACGATGGGCGGATCTTCTGGTTTCGCACGGATCTCGACGCAGCGCGAGGCAAGATAATCGCGATCGACATCACCCGGCCCGAGCGCGCGAACTGGAAAGTGGTTGTTCCCGAAGCTGCAGAAACGCTTCAGGGAGTCACTTTTCTTAATCACATGTTCGTAGCCGACTACCTGAAAGACGCTCACACGCAGGTGAAGATCTTCGACACGACTGGAAAATTCGTGCGCGAAGTGGAGTTCCCGGATCTGGGGACTGCGAGCGGATTTGGCGGCAAAGCTACCGACAAAGAAACGTTCTACTCGTTCACCAGCTTCACAATGCCGACGACGATTTACCGCTACGACATGGTCACCGGGAAGAGTTCGGTATTCAGGCAGCCAAAGGTCGACTTCAACACGTCGGACTACGAAACAAAACAGGTGTTCTATCAAAGCAAGGATGGCACAAAGGTGCTGATGTTTCTGGTTTACAAAAAAGGTTTGAAACTCGACGGAAACAACCCGACATATCTCTACGGCTACGGCGGCTTCAACATCTCGTTAACACCGGGTTTCTCGGTTGGGAACCTCGTCTGGATGGAGATGGGTGGCGTATATGCGCAACCGAACCTTCGCGGCGGTGGCGAGTACGGCGAAGCTTGGCATCAAGCGGGAATGAAGCTGCAGAAGCAGAATGTGTTTGACGACTTTATCTCAGCAGCAGAATGGTTGATCAAGAACAAGTACACATCCACACTCAAACTGGCGATCGGAGGCGGAAGCAATGGTGGGTTGTTGGTGGGTGCGGCAATGACACAACGGCCCGAGCTGTTCGGGGCTGCATTACCGGCTGTTGGCGTGATGGATATGTTGCGCTTTCAAACATTCACAATTGGCTGGGCGTGGATTTCGGACTATGGGTCGTCTGAGAATGCGGACGAGTTCAAAGCGCTGTATTCCTATTCACCGTTGCACAATATCAAGCCTGGCGTTAGCTATCCTCCGACATTTGTTACTACAGCCGATCACGACGATCGCGTGTTTCCAGGACACAGCTTCAAATTTGCTGCTGCGTTGCAAGCTGCGCAGGCTGGATCAGCTCCTGTGCTGATCCGCATTGAAACAAAAGCTGGACACGGCGCGGGAAAACCGACGTCGAAACTGATCGAAGAGGCCGCGGATCGATGGGCGTTTCTCGTCCGCGTGTTTGGGATGGGCTAAGAGATTTTCGATTTTCGATTTTCGATTTTCGTTTTCTTTGGACCGGATTCCAAATTTCCATCTGTGAGCGGAATTCAAGTTATTACAATCCAAAATTGAAAATCGAAAATCGGCAATCGAAAATTCCTTCATTGCGACCATGGGGCGGGTTTGCGCACCCATCGATAATTCTTCAACTCTTCAGCAAGCTCCTTCGGTAGTGGACCAGCAGCACTTGCCGCCACGTTCGAATTCACGTGATGCAATTTCCTCATCCCCGGAATAATCGTGCTCACGATTGGGTTGCCGAGTATGAACCTTAATGCCATCTCAGGCATTGAAAGCGTATTGCCGTTTGCGTGCGCGGCGTTCCATTTCGTCAGCACCCCTTTCAACTCATCTGCCCTCTCGACACTCGGGATCAAGTTCTCGGGAACAAAATAGCTGTTGCGCCAATCACCTTCCGGCCACTTGCTGTCCTTCGTCAGATTGCCTGTCAATGTTCCTTCGTCAAACGGCACGCGAGCAATCACGGCCACGTTCGTCTCTTTGCATGCCGGAAACAACTCGTCTTCAGGGTTTTGATCGAAGATGTTGTAGATCACCTGGACCGCATCGATTAAACCACTTCTCACAGCGCGCACACCGTTCCATGGTTCCCAGCGATTGATGCTGATGCCAGTTGCCTTTAGTAATCCCTGGCTTCGTAGGTCGTTCAACTTCCGGGCCCAGCGTTCATCTTCCACCCAATGGTCTTGCCAAACGTGAAGTTGAACCAGATCAAAACTTTCCAGCCCAGCGTTTCTCAAACTGCGGTGTACAAACTCTTCGATGTGATGCGGTGGAAACGTTTCATCAACTGTGAATTCCTCGCGCGCTGGCCATTTTTCGTTTTTCGGAGGAATCTTCGTTGCCGTGTAAAGCTTCTTGTCGCGATTGGCGCGGACGATCTGCCCCAGCAATCCTTCACTTCTTCCCTCACCGTATGCGTATGCAGTATCGAAAAAGTTACAGCCCCTATCCACAGCCGCCTGTAGTGACTTGATTGATTCGTCGTCGTCGGAAGCGGACCAACTGCCCATGCCCCACATTCCATATCCGATTTCGCTGACTTGCCAGCCCGTACGCCCGAACGTCCGGTAGTTCATAATTCGTTTCCTTTGCTGAATGGGTTATGCGGCATGTTACCGTGACTTTGCTGAACAAACAAAAAGGTGCGCCTCCGAACTTCAGAGGCGCACCCAAAATGGACTAACTCGTCTGCTGAATTAGTCGCCCGTTACTACAATGTCCTGATCTTTTCCGCCAAACGTAATGCTTCGCAATTCATTACCACCTGTTGCAGTGGTTATCGATGTCTGCTTGGCTTTCGTTTCTCGCTTCTCCCAACGAGCTTGAGTCTTTGCGACGAGCTTGCCGTCCTTCTTGATAATCAACTCACCTGACTGAGCATCAAACTCGAGCTTGTACGTTCCAGCTTTCAGCGGAGTGCCTTTGATTGTCACGTCCGAGGGGAATGTTACGCTCTTCTTAACTTTTGCGACTTCATCCGCCATGATGGTCAGACTTGTCAGTGCGACAATTCCCACGACAACCACCATGTCCTTCAAGAAACTTCTCATCTGGAAAACTATCCTCCCTTATGGTCTTCTTCGACCGAGTTTATTAATTCGGTTGGACCCGAATAAATTGTTCGGTGTCTTAGAGGGTGAACGTAGTATGCGGGTTGTTTGTTTCACGCAAACTTAACGCAAACTTCAGCTACGCTAAGCAAACTCACGTAAATCTGGAGAGAACTGAAACATTTCTGTACTGAGTTGCGTAGTTGCCACCCAACCGTTTAGAGTTCAACTTTCCTGCTCTAGAAATTCGAAATTCAAATCGAAAGTACTGCGATGCGCGGATCGAAACTGTGTCTTGTAACCATTCTTCTCGTCGTAGTGTCTATCAGTATTGGAATAGCACAGACGAATCAACGGTTGGGAATTAGACCAACACCACCGGTTGGAAGTGGCGTAGTCGTGCTTCGCGCGGCTCGCCTGATCGATGGTACGGGCGCCGCCGCGATCAGCAACGGCGTCATAATAGTGACAAACGAAAAGATCACTGCCGTGGGCAGCACCGGTGCAGTCAAGATCCCCGACGGTGCGAAGGTCATCGACCTCGGTGATGCAACACTACTCCCGGGTTTAATCGATGTTCATACTCACCTGATCGGCCGGGTGCTCGGAGATCCTGAAGGTGAGACGGCTGCCTTCAAGGACTACGAATCGTTCGGCGCTATCCTCGGCGTGCTCCATGCTCGCGACACATTCCTTGCCGGCTTTACCTCGGTTCGAAACGTCGGCGCCAGCGGCGCCTTTGACGACATGGCGCTACGCAAAGCCATCAACGAAGGTTGGACCGTGGGACCACGCATTCAAACAGCCGGGCATGCACTCGGAATTACCGGCGGGCACTGCGACGCAAACGGATTGCGACCCGGCATACTCGAGCGTTCAATCTCCGAGGGGATTGCCGATGGTCCAGATCAAATTCGTGCTGCTGTTCGCTACCAGGTGAAGTTTGGGGCTGATGTAATCAAGACGTGCGCAACCGGAGGAGTACTTTCCGAAGGAGATGCTGTTGGAACAACACAGTACAGCTACGAAGAATTGAAGGCGATGGTCGAGGAAGCCGACAAGCTCGAACGAAAGGTCGCTGCGCACGCTCACGGAACAGAAGGAATTAAGCTGGCGGTTCGCGCCGGTGTCGCATCAATTGAACACGGCTCGTTTCTCGATGAGGAAGGTGCGCGGATGATGGCCCAAAAGGGAACGTATCTCGTTCCGACTCTGATGGCCGCGGAAGCTGTAGAACGCGCCGCGAAAACAGGCGTACTCAAAGGACTAAGGGCAGAGAAAGCGCTCGCTGCGGCAGCCGCAGCAAGAAAAGGCATCAAGCTCGCGGTTGCAAATAAAGTTCCGATCGCTTTAGGAACGGATGCCGGTGTCATTCCGCACGGCACAAACGCGAGAGAGTTTTTCCTTCTCGTCGAATGGGGAGGACTAAGTCCGATGGAGACTCTCGTGGCCGGTACGCTTAATGGCGCGCGCTTGCTGGGTTGGGACAAGAACCTCGGCTCGTTGTCCCCAGGGAAGTGGGCCGACATCGTCGCTGTATCAGGCGATCCTCTGAAAGACATTCACAACATGGAAAAGCCAGTCTTTGTCATGAAGAACGGCGTCATATACAAAAACAACCGCGATTAGGTCGCAAGCTGCACTAAATCAACGGAGGAGAAAAAGATGAGAAAGGTTTTCTGGATTCTTAATCTATGTGCTCTCTTCATTGTCTCGGCAGTAAGCGCGGCGGCGCCTCCGAACTTTGCAGGAACATGGACACTCGACAAAGCGAAGACCACGAACCTGCCCCGCCAGTGGGAGAACGCAACGAGCATTACGCTCGAGATCAAGCAGGATGCAAAACAGATCACATTCGAGACGAAGGTCGAAGGAAGTCAGTTTCCCTCACAACCTATGACCTATAACCTGGATGGATCGGAATCAACGGTTGATGTTCAGGGTCGAATGCCTGGCAAGGCGAATCTCAAGGCTGCCTGGGCGAGCGACGGCAAGACTCTCGAACTAACAACAAAGCGAAGCGGTACTGGCCAAAACGGTGAACAGTTTTCCTTCACCACGACCGATAAGTACGCGTTGAGCGAAGACGGAAAAACTTTAACTAATACACGGCACAGCGAGAGCCCACGTGGTGCTCAAGATTCTACGCTGGTCTATACGAAAAAATAGACTTCCAATCTGCGTTGTCTCTGGCGACGGACAGGTCGTGCTTAAACGCGCGCCCGTCCCTGTCCGTCAAGCCAGTCTCGCGTCATATCACACCACAGCACAAGACCCTGCCACTCCTTGAATGGTGCGTAATGACGAGCAATCTTCAGGTCGTTGGTTTTCCGACCCTTGTTGTGTAGTTCATAGAACTTCGCTCTGGTCCATGAATCCAGCGCGAGTCCGTCGTAGCGACCGAGCAGTTTAAGCAGATTCTCCGCAGCGTAATCTCCCACTCCTTTAACTACTTTCATTTCCTTAATCAGCTCTTTGGTAGTTAGCTGACTGCTCAGCCACGATTCGACATCCAACTGGCCGGACGCGACGCGTTCCGCCAGTTCTTTCAAATACGGAGCTCGATATCCGGCTCGCACTTCCTCAACGTAAAATTTGACCGGCATCTTTGCCATGGTCAGGGCTGTCGGAAACGTTTTGCGTCCGTCGTCCGACTCGCGACCCAGCGATTGGACCAGCCCGGTAACCATCTTCTCGGTCAATGACCATGAACAATTGGTTGTACAGATCATTTTAACGAGGTCTTCAAATACGGTTGGCGAGCGCAACAACCGCCCGGCGCCCTGAACCGCAATCCACGCGAATCTCGAATCCGCTTTCATCGCGCTGTAGAAGCCAGTCATATCATCATCCAGCCGCAGCATATGTCGCACATCGCGCAACACTTTCTGTTGCTCTCGTTTGCCCAGCCTGCGGGATGATACGAGTTTCAACGAGCGCTTATTGCCGCTCACGACGATGGTGACGGGCGTGTCTTCACCCAAGTCAATCACCCGCGTTAGCTTCCATCTCTTACGATCGACCTCGTACGGCAACAGCTCGCACCAGCCGTGGCTGATTACTGTCCGCTTGAAATCGAAGGTTGTCGGAACCGTTATCGTTATTTCCATCGAACTTCTTCCTGAACGGTGGATTTGGAGGACGAATTATCCACAAAATTCGATGGCTGGCAAATGCCAACTCCGAAGGAACTGCGCCAGAACATATACAAGTTGTCAACTTGTGATTGTCCAAAGGCGTCCCCCGTTAATCCGCGGCTAGATCCGAGGCTAAATCACCTCATCGCATTCCTCTGGTCCAACGTAACAATATTCTCTCCAGCCTTAATCTCAATCCGTAAATGCCACACGAGCTGCTGTCCGTTATAGAGCGTCTGCCCAAACAGATAATACGTGCCGGACCTTGCATTCTTGAACGCACTCGCGACGTTTGCATCCAATGTGGTCTTCGCCACCAGGTACTGAGCTACCATAGCGTTCGTCGGTTGACACGACGACGCCTGTTGAGTCGCACACGCGCGCATCCATGCTTCAATCGGTCGAGGCTGTGTGAAGCCCGCTCGAGGCAGGATACTCTCGAGACTCTCCTTTAATATTAGAATCACCCTTCCAGCTAGAGGATTAGGCGTTCCCGGCAACCCTGACATGATCGCAAAGTAAATGTTCTCAGTTGCCGCCGTCCCATTGCCCGCCGTCGCCTGAGCTCTCCAATTGGTGCACCGGTAACTCGAGCGCCGCCAACCAAACTTCCCACTTCGCATCGCGCAACCTTCGGAGCAAACTTGTACCGGTTGTTCGGATCCTCATTCACACTGACGATTGTTCTTCCATTTACCTGAACGGACCCGTCGCCAACGAGCGTGCCATCGGGTTTCACTTGCAGCGCCAGCGGACTCGTCTTGTCCTGAATCTGGAGCACCGTCTGGCCGTTTGCTCTTTGTATTGAGTACTCGAGCGCTCGTTCCGCATCGCCGCACGCGAGCGTCGCCGATTCAGGATGAAACGTGATGCTGAAGCCATGCGTGCCTGCATACCTCCCACTCATTCGGAGTCCCGGAGCTACCGTCTTATCGAGATCGAGCATCTCCTTCACTGCCTCCTGTTGGGTCCCTCCCTTCATCAACATTTCGCGTTGTCCTCTTTAACTAATCGGTCGAACTCAGCCTTGATTGCTGGTGGTAGCAACAACTTGAAAGTTTGAATCCCCTCGACACCGAACCTGCCGTCCCAACGACTGTAGCGATAAGGTGTGTCTGTGCTGGGTGCCGCTGAACCTGGAAACTCTTTATCCGCGGCCTGGCCCACATTGAATCGGGCAGTCTGGTACAGACCAATGACGCGCTGCTCATCTGGAGTCATGCCTCGAAACTCTCGCGGTCCCGAAAGCTCCTTAATGATCTCGACTAATTGGTCTAAGGCGCCCATCTGCCTCAACGCCGTCTCCCGCGCATCCGCGGTTTTCATAACGTTGAGTACTCTATTCACAGAAGGAAACTGACTGAGATAGGGTGGATTGATCGCTTGGGAACTTGGATACCAGGGATTAATTGAATGAGAACGTGTATATGAGGGATTAGGAGAGTGAAAAGAAGCAATTGGTACGAGCGTGTTCACGGGCAAGGCGAGAAGGAAAGATAACAGCATTATGGGAGTAACTGATCGGGGGTCCATCTCTTCGATCCTTTCCTTAGTTGGTAGTGGTTAGTGGTAACTTGAATTCAGTGGTCCCCAAGTTAGTGTAATTTCGTATCTTCCCTGTTATTCGTGGATTACTGCGGGATTGAATTCAGCAAGTCGGCCGCGACTCGCGGGCTGAGATTCTACAGGATGTAGTACTGCTGCATTGCGCCGTTCTTGTCACCAGTCTGCGCGTACGCCAAACCCAGCGAATGATTCGCCATAACATTATCAGGTTCGACGGTCAGGAGTTTCCTCTGCGGCGGCAACTTCTTTTACCACGGTCCTTGAAAAAGAGTCGAGGAGCAGTGATTAGGTCCGACTCAAAACTGCACAAACCAATCGTTCTGGCTCGCTGGTAGGTCTTATCCGCGTCAATCCGCGGCTAGTATTTCTTTCCACCGATTCGCTCAGCGCGCTTTCGTTGTCGTCCGAAGAACTGAACGCAATGCCTTGTACGGAATAATCATCTCTGCATGAAGTCAGTACCGTAACGCGGAGCGGGTTACGATCGTGATG
>JBKPAC010000153.1:0-9104 GCA_046726175.1 Acidobacteriota bacterium | reverse complement strand
GTGCATCGCTGTGGTTTCGAGTTTCTGGTCCAGCGCCTGCTTGATTACTTGCTTGGCTTCGTCTATGCGATTGAGGCCTACGCAAGCAACAGCTAAGAGAGAGTAGCCCGAAGCCGAATTGGGATTAAGGCGAATCGCTTCACGAGCCTCCTGCTCAGCCTTAGCGAATTGACCGAGATCGTTGTATTTAACAGCCAGATTGTTGTGCGGCGCGGCGTGGTTCGGGTAGGTGCGCTTCCACAGCTCCAAAGTCTCAAGATACTTCTCCAATTCACCCGTAACGTTGTCGTAGTAACCCGTAGAGATAAAAAACCGCTCGCGCTCGCTGACTCGATCACGCAAGTCGTAAGCTTTTTGCGAAGCATCGGCCGCGAGGTCAAACAACCCGCTGTTGTAATACATCGATGACATCCGAGCGTAGGCGAGCGCGAAATTAGAATCTATTTCCGTCGCGCGCTTGAAAAATGGAATTGCTTCCAGGAACTTGCCTTTCAACTGCTGTTCGACTCCCAGTGAAAAGGCCTTGAGGGCTTCCAGCGAAGAAGTGGTAGCCTGTTCAATTGGCGCGTCGAATTTCTGAATTGACTGCAACGACTCACCCAACTCTCCTCTTAATTTGCTCGCCGCCTCGCCCAGCGAACGAAGCACCTGCTCCTTGTTTTCAGCTTCCACTTGTTCGCTCGCAATCGGGTCACCGGTTTGCGCGTTGATAGCTTCCAGCGTGATGACGTAGTGGCTTCCCAGAGTCGCAATCGAACCCACAAGCAGCGCTTTCAATCCCTGGCGCTGACAAACCTCTCGGGCCACCTCTCTGGTTACGCGCTCGTCGGGCGAGCGCCCCATCATTCTGAGGACCCCGCGCACCCGGTCTTCGGAAAAGATGTTTAGAAAAGGCGATTGACCAAGTTGCACAGCGAGAGCTTGCTTGAGCGTTCCGTCAAAGACTGAGTCTCCGGTAGGATTGGTGAAATCTGCCAGAAGGATTGTGTCCTTGTCGGTAAGCGTGGCGCGTTTGCGAAAAGACCATACGAACGTGAGCGCTACCGCGACCAGGACAACTGCGAGCGCGATAACGCCAACTCCGGTCTTATGCCGTTTGATCTGGCCGACGATGTATTCCCCGCTCAGATGAGTAGAAAGTAAGCTCGCTCCAGCAGACGTTTCGGCATCAGCGGCTTTGGTTTGGGCGCCAGCTCCAATGGTCACTTCACTCGGGGGTGGCCCCGTCGTCGTATGAATGCTCGCCCCTTCGAGCTCGTGACGCAGTTCTCTCAATTCGATAGCGACATCTTTGATCGTTTGGTAACGGTCATCGGGATCTTTTGCGAGACATCGCCTGACGATTCTTTGCAAATGATTTGATGCGTCGGGCAGAAAGTCAGTGATTGCTGCTGGCTGCTCGCGGATAATTCTATTGAGTGTATCGATTCGGTCTTGGCCTTTAAATGCTCTGTGTTCGGTCACTGCTTCAAACAAGATGCAGCCAAACGAGAATATGTCTGACCGATGATCAATTTGGTTCGTCTTTCCCTGTGCTTGCTCGGGCGCCATATAGCCGACTGTGCCCAGGATCGTTCCGGACACCGAGTGATGTGCCAGGAGTACAGTATCGACGTCGTCACTTTCCCCAGGGACAGTCGATAACGACGATTGCTTAGGCTCTACGAGTTTGACCAAACCGAAATCGAGAATCTTCGCATGGCCGTCATGTGTGATCATGATGTTGTCCGGCTTGAGATCGCGATGCACTATGCCGGCGGCATGCGCCTTCGCCAACCCTTCTGCCGTGTGCTGCAAATATCGCAGCAGCTTGCGCCAGTGAGTTTTCTCGCGATGAATCTTCTCGCGCAGCGTAACGCCGTCGATGAATTCCATCGCGATGTAGTGGGTTCCGTTGTCTTCACCGATTTCGAAAATCTGGGCGATGTTCGGATGGCTTAGGGCGGCCGCTGCCTTCGCTTCACGAATGAACCGCTGCATGCGGTCGCGCTTCGAGGCGACGTCAGAGGTGAGGATTTTCAGCGCAACTTTGCGATCGAGTTTGGTGTCCTCGGCGAGATATACCTCTCCCATCCCGCCGGCACCTAGTTTGGACACGATACGGTAGTGCGAAAGAGTTGTCGGGGGTCGCAATTCTTCCATCGATTCTCTAACCGTCGTTCGAAAATCTTCCTCAATCTGTACTGCCGTCTGGGCGGGCTCGAGTACGACTGAGTTGTGCAGGAAGGTTCACTTCTGCGGTACAGCGAAAGGTACGTCTCAAGGAAACTTGTGAATCAGGCTGTGTATTCTAGCGGTATTGGTGGAAGCGCGCTAGAGAAACACGGATGGCAAGCGATGATGACACTCAATTCTGCGCAGTTTAGAGATCCGCACAAGTTAAGCCCGCAACTCTTTGAGGACTTGATCGGCGACGCGAAGGCCCACATCAAATGCCTCTTCGAAGAGTGCGACGCCGCTAAGTTCTGAATGGGCGAAGTGAATTGACCGAAAAGGCTTCGCACCTTAGAAAGCCCTCAATCAACTAGTGAAACAAAGGTCTTAGAAAAGGATTGCGGTTAGCGACTTGGTCTAGAGCAGCTTGGACTGGCCTATTCGTGGTGGGAGATCTAATTGATCGGCGAGTACATCAAGACGCGCTGATATTTTCTCGAGTTCTTCGGCGTCCAGCGTTTCAAACCCCTCTTCGACCATTATAGCTAGAGCCCGCCGTTCTCCTTTATTGTCACCGCAACGCTGAGCTAACTGAGCTGCATGGTACAAAGCCAACGTGCCCTCGCGCTGACGTCCCATACGCATCAATATTAAGCCCTGAGTGGTGAGCGACTCAGTCAGAATCGCGTCATCGGTTCCTAGGGACAAAGTCTTGACAGCTTTGGAGATCGATCTTTCTGCAAGGTCATATCGCCTTTGCGCTAGGTGCAACCGGGCCAGGGTCTCATCCACTTGAGCGGAGCATAACTTATCGTCAAGGCTCTCAAACAAACTGCGCGCACGGCATAACTGTTGTTCACTCTCTTCCCACTGACCCAGCGTCATTAACAAGTATCCATGGTTATTCTGAGCAGCGGCCGCGTAACGATGATGGCCAACAGCCTGAAACTCATAAAGAGCCCGTCGATAATGGGCCTGAATTTCCTCGCTGTCATGCCTGGCGGTTTCTGTATTATTTAACTCCTTCAGAGTGGTTGCTAGCTCTTGGTGATGCCGTGCTGAAACTCTGGGCCCGACTACTTCTGCCACGGGTTCAGCCTCCTGAAGTCGAGCAAGGGATTCGGCAAGGTTACCAGCCTGACGTTCGATTATTCCTAGTCTGATTAGCGCTATACTCTTTAGCTCCAGGTTATCCGTCGGCAATAGCTTCAGCGCACCGATCATTGTCGACCTTGCCAAATCAAACAGCCCATCTCTGAAATAACAAAACGCAAGCTCGATTTGCGCTTCAGCAGAACGCGTCCTCAACGCGAGGTTTTCAAAAATTCCGATAGCGCCGTTCAGCAACGCTTCCGCGAGTTTTTGTCCACTGTGGAGTTGTTGTGCGCCAGATACGCATCCCATGAGCGAGCCTGTGGTGAAGAGCAGATCGCCGGCTGAATACGAGCTCAATCCATCCAGGCGCGGCCATTCGCCAATCGTCCAATGCCGTTTCAGTATCTTACATGCTCCTTTGTAATTGCCTGCTTCAATCTGTTCGCGCGCGATGGCGCAGAAGATCTGCGTTTCTTCTGCGGCAGTGGGAGTGGCCGCTCTAATTTGCTCCACTACGTAACGAGTGTGTCCCTGCGGTTCACTCTCAAGGAGTGCCGCGGATTCGGTTGCTCCTGTCATTTGAAGCGACTCCTTGTACAACTGCAATGCGAACAAATACGCGGCGTGCCATTGATGGGCAGCGGGATAGTTGGATTTCAATTCCCTCGCGCGCTTTAACTCTCGCTCCACTCCAGTCCAGTCCCACCGATACCTGGTCTTCACCGGCTCCTCCACTTCAGCCAGATCGGTTAACTCAGCGCGCTGCTGTTTCGGTGTTGGCTCAGTTTGCTTTTCCCGTGTCGTTTGCGTCTCAGGAGGCGGGATGTAGTTGGTGGCCAGCCTGAGATAGCAGTCCACAATGCCGGAGTAGGCCAGCGCATAGTTGGGATCTAGATTGATGGCTTCACGAAAGAAGAGTGTCGCCTGCTCCAGGCCTTCGCGCGTAAAGGTGCTCCAGTGATAGCGACCCTGCAGGTAGGCCTGATAAGCTTCGGCGCTCTCGGTGTAACGATGGGTTAATTGCTGCTCGTCATCTCCAGTCAGCTTCAGTCGCAGCGTGGTTGATATCTGCCTGGCGATCTCTTCCTGCAGCTCAAGAATTGCTTTCGTTTCGCGGTCATAGTTCTCACCCCACAACTGCCAGCCGTTGGTCACATCCACCAACTCTGTGCGGATCAGCAATCGACCATCGAGCAGTTGCACGCGACCGAGCAGCACTGCGTCCACCCCTAGGTCTCGCCCAATGCGTTGCGCGTCAACATTCGGGCCTTTGAAACGTGAGACCGCGTTGCGCGACATCACGCGCAGCTGCGGCAGGTGTGAAAGACTGCTGATGATGCTCTCGGTAATGCCATCCGACAGGTAGTCCATCTGTGGATCATTGCTAGCATTGTCAAACGGCAGAATTGCCAGCAGGCGATAGGACTTTTCCGCTGAACCTGCTTAAGCAGAGTCATCCTGTTGCTGGGACGCAAGTTCCGAGACTCTGCGGACGTTGGGGAGAAAGCGATAGCCACGTCGCGGCACTGTCTCGATGCAGCTTGCGTCGTTGCTGCCATCATCGAGCAACTTGCGCAGAATGGAGATGTTCTGCGTCAGGTTCGACTCCTCCACATAAGTTGCCGGCCACACTTCGGCCATCAGCTGGTCCTTAGTCACCAGATGGCCGCTGTTGCGGATGAGCACGAACAGAATGTCGAGTGCTTTGGGCGCGAGGCTTACGGGAACACCCTCGCGCAAGAGGACGCGCTCTCGTCCGGAGAGGGTGAAGGGGCCAAACTGGTAGAGGAACTCGTGGCCAGCAGTCATCTTTCAGAGCTCTTGGTCCTTAGACTTTTATGAGAACTGATTGAGGGCTTTCTAAGGAACTTTCGGAACACCCAATTGCTATCTTCGTCTGCTGATGAAGACGGCGTTGCAAGGACTCGGGCTTGAGTGCGCTGCGTATTCTAGTGAACAAGGCCTCGCATTGCAATAACGTTGTCAGCACACGCGTTCCATTACGTGGGCCATCCTGCTGCAAGCCAAAATGTTCGACATCGCAGTCGTGTGTCGATGAGGGACAAACGTTCAGACGGTCGCAATCTCCAAGTCGATGACACAGTCCGTCGTCGTTCACACTTCAGTTTAAGCCCCTAAGGCCAATCACGTTCCGTCTCATTACGAAATGCGCGGTAAACAGATGAAGGGCATCAAAGCGTGCCCTTGAAAGGATTATAGGCATAAGCTTCGGAACCGAATGAATCGGGCGAACAAAGAAGAAGAGTTGGGATCAAAAGTACGCCACGTGAGGCTCATGTCCAAAGGTATTCGGCGTTGTTGAAGAGATTGTCCCTTCGTAGCTATCACTCCGGCCAGATGTAACCCCTTAAGAGTACTGGCCTGGTCGTCATGGCTCGTGACGGCCGAAACGATGAAAGTTCGATCATGGTCGTTGGTCCTCTCAAGTGAACGGCACATCCGTTGCCATATTACTGTTCCGACGAGAGTTTTCGAGCATTTCTTCGTCAAAATGAACGATCTTTGAGAGTGAAGTTCACCAGGTTGACTGATTGGAACTCAGATTGACGATCAGGCACTTACCAGCCGAGCCACCATTGAAGCACAAATCCAAGAATGGTGTCGGCTTTGGTAGTAGAAATAGTGCCGGACTTTGTCGTTGATATAGTGCCAGCGGCTGTGGTCGAAATTGTGCCAGCCGAAGTTGTCGAAATGGTACCGGCCTTGGTTGTCGAAATCGTTCCCATAGCCGTTGTCGAAATCGTACCGTTCTTCTTTGTGGTGGAAATGGTACCCGCAGCGGCATTCGATGCTGCAGCAACGACCAACAACGCCGAAATGAATCCAACTCTGATGCTTTTCATGTTCGTTCTCCTGGTGAATCTTCCGACATCTTTAAACTGAGGCCTTGGGAGAGATCGCCAAATCTTTGTCCTACCGGCCTATCGAACCGTCCATCTGGGCATCCTTAGTTCAAAGGATGTGCCACGACGGATCAATTTGGATGTGTGTTGCAAATCATTGAGCCAGAAGGAGTTTTTGACTAGGACGATTGAGAGTGCGGGCAGTCAAGATTTGAGTATCTCGTATACAGTTCGGCCGGCCCAGTCGTCGAAAAGCAACGTTTGAGCCTGTTTCTCGGGCTGAAGATCAAGTTCTGACCAAGTGAAGGAAAAGTGTATACGCTAGTTCCAGTGTATACCATGTATCCATTTGTCTGACTTCGTCCACCACCTTTAACAAATGTCTCTGGAGTTAAGCACACAGAATACCTCGTTCCCCCTGAATCTGAACGAACAGGTTCAGGCGTGCTGCACGATTGCTAACGAGAGGATAGAGGTAGGCGACTACGATGGAGGCTGCGCCGCACTTCGCGCTTGGTGGCGCCTCGGACAGTGGCCTCGCCAAAACGGGCTTGACCACCATGCTTCTGCTGAACTCCTCCTTACAGCTGGCAAGTTAACAGATTCCGTAGCTAGAGCTAGACAACTTCCGGGTGGACAACGTTTAGCTGAAGCCCTGTTAAACGGTTCCATTGCCCTGTTCGAACAAGTGGGTGACTCAAGGCGAGCCATCGAAGCTCGTATCGAAGTTGGTTGTTGTTATTACCATCAAGGGCAGTTTGATATTGCTCAGTCTACTCTAAGATCCTGCCTCGCTGCGCTCTCAAATGACGATTGCGAGCTCAAGGCCGTCGCCGCTATCCGCCTGGCTATAGTCGAACGTCATTGCGGTAAACTTCATGAAGCTCTAAATCTACTGAATGAGAGTGCCGCCCTTGCTGACCTAGCCAGCCCATGGACCAAAGGTCGATTTCACACCGAGCTTGCAAACACTCTGAAGGACCTCGGATCTTCCGAGAACCGACAGAGCTACTTCGATAAAGCACTAACGCACTACCAAGAGGCCTCCTCAGAGTTCGCGCAAATTGGCAACCTTCGATACGTTGCTGCGGTCGAGAACAATCGCGGATATCTACTTCTAATGCTGAAGCGGTTTGATGGTGCGTCGTCACATCTGCAGCGAGCAAGAAAACTCTTTGACGAGTTAGGCGACGGTGTGTGTTGCGCGCAGGTAGATGAAACTTTGGCGCAGCTTTATTTGTCATCGACGCGTTATGAATTGGCTGAGCGGTCAGTAAAATCCGCCGTTAATACGCTCGAGACTACTGGCGACGATGCTTTGCTTGCCGAGGCATTGACTACGCAGGGTTTGGTGTTTTGCAAACTTGGCCGGAAGCATGAGGCGAAGCCGATCCTCGAACGGGCGCAGAGAGTCGCCGAACGGTGTGGCGACAATGAGGGTGCTGGACGTGCACTCCTGATCCTCATTGAGGAGATGTGCGAGCAGCTCGGGGATGACGAACGACGTGAGATCGGAGCGCGCGTCAATCAACTACTCGCGAACTCGCAGCAGAAGCTTACGCGCGACCGGCTGCGAACCGCCCTCGAAAGGATTGCAGCGGCGCATGCTGAGCATGAGCATAAGAAAGAGCTCGCAGCCCATGCTGAAAAGATGGCCGCCCTCGGCGAGCTCTCGTTCGGTGTGGCCCACAACGTCAATAACACTCTGACCGGAATCCTTGGACGCGCTCAACTCCTGCTTCGCACTAACGACACGGAAAAGCTCACCAACGGCATCGAGATGATTATCAAGAGCGCGGAAGATGGCGCTCACATCATCCGCCGTATCCAGGACTTCGCTCGTCGCCAACCAAGCCGCGAGTTCGAAGCCGTCTCAGTTGCCGAAATCCTCAAAGACGTTTGCGAGATGAGCCGGCCACGCTGGGAAGCTCCCAACCGCCCGGCGATCCGCGTCTCGCTCTTCGCCGACTCGAACGCGCTCGTCATGGGCGACGCCGTCGAGCTGCGAGAAGTGCTCGTCAACATGATCTACAACGCCACCGACGCCATGTCCAACGGCGGCGAGATTCGCATGAGCGCGCAGGAAGTCGATGGCCGCGTGGTCTTGAGCATCTCGGACAACGGCACCGGCATGAGCGAGGAAGTCCGCCACCGCCTGTTCGATCCTTTCTTCACCACCAAGGGTAAAGCGGGAACGGGAATGGGACTGGCCGTATCTTTCGGTATCATCCGCCGGCACAACGGCACTATCGACGTCGAAAGCGAGCTCGGGCGAGGCACTACCTTCAGAATTTCTTTACCAGTTGCAAGTGCGGCCCCGACAAACCGCGGCGCCAGTCTCATGGACATTGGCGCCGCAAGCCCGGCCGAGACCCTGCGCGTGCTGGTCGTCGACGACGAACCCGCCGTGCGCGACGTGCTGCGCGAAGCTCTCGAATCAGAAGGCTGCGAAGTGTTCGTGGCAGAGAGCGGTGAGAAAGCCCTGAACGTCTTCGACGCGCAGAACGGAAACATCGACGTCATCTTTACCGACATCGGCATGCCCGAGATGAGCGGCTGGGAGCTGGCCCGCGAGATCCGCAAGCGCTCCGAAACGATTCCGCTGGCTATCGTCAGCGGGTGGGCCGAAGCGATCAGCGTCGAAGCACGCCAGGCAATCAACGCCGAGTGGATCGTGCCGAAGCCTTTCGACATCGAAGCGATCGGCCTGATCGCTCGCGAAGCAGGCGCGCGTCGAAAAGGCGCGAATGGACCAAAGCCAGAAGTGATGACCAAGAATGTCCGGGCGCTATTCGGAATTTAGAAAGAGGTCAACGTTGATGTACCAAGTTTCGTTCGCTTCTGTAAACGTACTCCGAGGCTATATTCGACCTTGGGATTAACCGCCAATCTTCACGAACAGAGATAAGATCCTGACGTTTTCAGCATTAGATTTGCCACAGATGAACGCGGATAGAACAGATCAGAAAAAAGAGAGACGGAGGTTCAACC
>JBKPAC010000152.1:0-33329 GCA_046726175.1 Acidobacteriota bacterium | reverse complement strand
AAAATACTCTGTGCTCCAACACTGGGAGGATTGCTTACGACCTGCGGCTGAGATGACGCTGCCGACTGACTTTCGAAAGCACAAGGTTCACCGTCGCCCGAGAATTCACAAACGGCAACCGGTTCAGCGGTTACGGCTGGCTGGGTCGACGATTGAGTTGTGACGGTCTCCAACCGTTGCTGCTTCAGGGCTCTTCTTCGTGCGATACGGGCCAGCAACATCGGCGAGCCTCCGTGCAGCACGATAGAAACGAGAACGACCAACGAGCAGATTGCGAAGAGACGTTCGCTATCCGGCACTCCCGCAAACACAGGTAGCAAGATCAGCAACAGTGAACTCAACCCGCGTGGACCGAACCACGCAATCAGCAGTCGACCTCGTGTGTCTACATTTGTGCCCACGAGCGACAAAAGATAAATCGGGGTTCTGATGAGAACAGCGAACGCTGTAAACAACAAGGTGCTGAAGCTTAGGATCGTAAACGCGCTCCATATTAAAGAACTTCCCAACAACACGAATGTGAAAAGCAGAAACATTTCGGCAGTCACTGCGCCGTACTCAACGAAACAGTCGCACAGCTCTACGTCGAGTGATGCGATCGTTATTCCAGCCGCGAAGGCAGCAAGAAATCCACTCCCATGTACTGATTCAGCGACTGCAAATGCGGTGAACGCGACTCCCAGTGAGTAAAGCGATTCGTAGTCTCGGCGAACTCCGAAACGCTTTCTGATCAAGTCGAGGGCAGCGACGCCAATCAGACCAATCAGCACACCTGCTCCTGGACCAAGGATGAACAGTTCCAGGCCGAGTCTGGCCAAGCTCCCGTGCGCTACCTGCGAACCCTGTTGCAAGAAAACCAGCGCCACAAGCACGACAGGCAGCAGCACCGCATCGTTCAACCCGCTTTCGAGTTGCAATGGTTGACGAGCGTCTTCGGGTATGTCGCGACGGCGGAGCAGCCCCCGCAAGAGCACCGGATCAGTTGAAGCAAGTGCTGCGCCGACCATAACCGCAACTGCAACGGGTAACTTCAACAACCACCAGCCTGCGAAAGCGATACCAGCCGCTGTTAACAGTGTGCCTGGTCCGAGGAGGCGAAAGGCGAGCCCGCTATCTCGCCGGGCTTGCTTGATGTTCAACGACACAGCATCAGTGAATAGAACCAGGGCAAGACTCAAAACAGCTACGACTCGCAACGCCGGCGAATCGATGTTGACATTCACTAGCTTCAGTCCGAACGAGCCCAGCGCTGCTCCCAATGTGAGGAAGACGGCTACTTGCGGTAAACCGCTGCGGTCAATCAATCCGGACAGCAAAGCAGAGATGACGATTACGACGCCGATTATTGCAAGCGAAGCAACGAATAATTCTGAGCTGAATTCCGTCATTGGATCGAAAGTATTGTGCCTGTGTGATTACAGCATACTCTGAACTCCGTGACATAAGAAACAGGCGAGTTTCGAGTTTGGAGTTTCGTGTTAGTTCGTGGATCGTTGTTCTGTCGCACTTGAGGCGATCCACGAATCAACACGAAACCCGAAACTCGAAACTCGAAAGTCGAAACCCGAAACTCCAAACCCAAACTGGTTAAGCTGATGCCGCCATTTCGCTTTTGATGAAAGCGAGCAGGTCTGCATTCACTTTGTCCTTGTGCGTGGTGCATAACCCGTGTGGCGCGCCAGGATAGACTTTCAGTGTCGCGTTCTTCACGATCTTCGACGAGAGCATGGCTGAAGCTCCAATCGGCACGATCTGATCGTCATCGCCATGAATGATCAGCGTCGGCACATCGAACTTCTTCAGATCTTCAGTCAGATCCGTTTCGGAAAATGCCTTGATGCAGAAGTATGCACCGGGAAATCCGCACATCATTCCCTGCAACCAGAATGAGTCGCGCACTCCTTCCGAGACTTTCGCCCCTGGTCGGTTATAACTATAGAAAGGCAACGACAACTCTTTAAAGAATGCGGAACGATCTGCCAGAACGCTGGCGCGCAACTGATCGAACACTTCGATCGGCAGGCCACCGGGATTAGCATCTGTCTTCAGCATCAGCGGCGGGATAGCGCCGATTAGAACTGCTTTAGCAACCCGCTTAGTACCATGCCGCCCGATATAACGAGCCACTTCGCCGCCCCCCGTCGAGTGGCCCACATGAATTGCGTCTTTCAAATCCAAAGCTTCAACGAGTTCCGCGAGATCATCTGCGTAAGTATCCAGGTCATTGCCGTTCCATGGCTGGCTGGACCGACCGTGTCCTCGACGGTCGTGTGCGATACAGCGATAACCTTTTGAAGCGAGAAAGAACATCTGGTCCTCAAATGCATCTCCTGATAGCGGCCATCCATGGCTAAAGACCACTGGTTGACCTTCGCCCCAGTCCTTGAAGTAGATCTGTGTCCCGTCTTTGGTAGTGATAGTCCCCATGGCTTCCTCCTTTGGTTTTGTATTTCAAGGTTGATTCTGCTTCAATCTGCGAAACTGAACATCACGCGATCGGAGTCTTTTCAACTACCTCTCGTGGATCACACGGTAATACCACTATCGTGGTAGAAGGCGTGTTTGGAATTTCAAATTTTTGTAAGTGTGATGCTTAACCGGTGTCAATCTTTGCTGATTGTTGTTTATCTGCTCGTGTTACTGGCTGGTTGTGCTGCTCGTAACGAAAACAACAGACCGGTAGTTGAGCTGACCAACATTCCTTTAGCAGACAAAGGTGGTGGACTAGAACTCGATACCATCAACGGACGAGTGATTGGCGCGGAGAAGGATCAGCAGGTAGTTCTGTTTGCGAGGAGCGGCGCGTGGTATGTCCAACCATTCGCCGACCAGCCTTTCACCAGGATCGGGGCAGACTCAACCTGGAGTAACTCAACGCACCTCGGCACCGAATACGCAGCTCTTCTCGTGAAACCAGGTTATCTGCCTCCTGCAATGACTATCGATCTTCCAAAAGAAGGCGGGGATATCATTGCGGTGACGATAGCTGAAGGTAGACCCGTGTTTTGGCGCACCTGGTGGTTCCGACTGTCGCTGCTGCTATTTGGATCGTTTGCGCTGCTGGCTTTCTTTCGCTGGCGCATGCATGAGTTAAGCGCACAACTCAGCCTGCGGTTCGAAGAGCGATTGGCTGAACGGACTCGCATTGCTCAAGACCTGCACGACACGATGCTACAGGGAATGATTAGTGCTTCTATGCAGCTCCACGTAGCGAATGACATGTTGGAAGAGAATTCCCCTGCAAAACCTGTCGTGAACCGCGTAGTAACATTGATGAACCAGGTGATTGAAGAAGGCAGAGACACTGTGAGAGGTCTACGCTCGAAGAGCGATTCAGACGATTTGCAAACAGCCCTCTCACGGATCGCGCAGGAAATGGAGATCGACGAGACTAAAGACTTTCGCGTAATCGTCGAAGGTAATCCCAGGCAATTGCACCCCGTCATTCGCGATGAAGCTTATCGGATCGGTCGCGAGGCTTTGGTCAATGCTTTTCGTCATTCTCATGCCGGCAAGATCGAAGTGGAGCTCGAGTACTCGCCAAAACATTTGCGCGTGCTCGTTCGCGATGATGGAACCGGCATAGATCCCAAAGTGCTTGACTCAGGTAGAGACGGTCACTGGGGCTTGCCGGGGATGCGCGAGCGCGCCGAAACTATTGGAGCAAAGGTCACAGTTTGGAGTCGCGCCCGCGCGGGAACCGAGATCGAGCTGCTCATCCCAGGCCATATTGCCTACGTAGCGTCCGGTCAAAATCGTCCGAGTACGTGGCTTAGGAAGCTTCGAGGAAGCAACTCGTCGCCAGTTTCAAAGAAAGAGGAAGCAGTATGAACAAGGACCGGCGTATCAGAGTCTTCAGCGTCGACGATCATCCTCTGTTGCGCGAGGGTGTTGCGGCGCTTGTTAACAATCAAAAGGACATGGTTCTAGCTGGCGAAGCGCCTACAGGCGCCGAGGCCATTCAGATGTTCAGGACCCATCTCCCGGATGTGACGCTAATGGACCTCAGACTACCGGATATGAGCGGCATCGATACGCTGATCGCCATCCGCACTGAGTTTCCCGATGCGCGCGTCATTATGCTCACTACCTTTGAGGGCGATGTTGAGATCCACCGCGCGCTGCAGGCTGGGGCTCGCGGCTACCTGCTCAAGAACATGCCTCCTTCGGAGATCCTGGACATGATTCGTCAGGTTCACGCCGGCAAGAAGCGAGTTCCGCCCGAGATCGCGTCTCAACTCGCAGAGCACATGGGCGAAGAACAGCTTACTGAACGTGAAGTGGAGGTCCTCCGAGCTGTAGCTGAGGGGAATCGAAATCGTGATATCGCAGAAAAGCTTTTCATTTCAGAAGAGACTGTCAAGGTTCACATCAAACATATCATGGAAAAGCTGGGCGCTACGGATCGCACTCAGGCGGTCGCCATAGCCGTGCGCCGCGGAATAATCCAGCTGTAGATCTTCGATTGGCGATTTTCGATTAGAGATCCGCTGGCTAGATTGCTCGCGCAAACGGTAATCGCCAATCGGCAACCGAAAGTCAAAAATCCATCCATAACTCCAAAGAGGTATTTCAAGTTACCTGTTTTGCAGGATTCAATCGTTATTCAGAACCAGTATATTTTCGGAGGCCGAACATATTCTCTGTCTGAAGGAGAATCACTCTGCAAAAACTCTTTTCTGCCTTCCCGGCAGGTTGGCCGGGCGTCGGGTTGTTGTTACTGCGTGGACTGGTTGGGTTGACCTTGATCGCTCACTGCGCGGCATTCCTGAGATCTGCGGATGTTGGCTTGTTCGGTTTCTTATGCGCAGCGGCCGCACTCGGAGTCGCGACTTGCCTGTTGCTTGGATTCATGACCCCGTTTGTTGCTGTTGCGCTTGGAGTCAGTGGACTGATTCTTGCAGTTTTCCGTTTACCGCTTCCGGCTGATTACCTCCTCATTAACCGACAGATGATGGTTGAGATCATCGTGCTGGCTGCTGCTATCGCGTTTCTCGGACCAGGAGCATTATCAGTCGACGCACGCATGTTCGGGCGTCGTGAAATTAGGATTCCGTCTGGATCGGCTTTGTCTTCAGATAGGCAGCAATGAAGAGCACTCCCAAAATCACATCGATGAAGGCTGCTCCTAGCATGACGCCTGAAACGCGATGTTGTAAGTAAAGGACTGCTATCGCGATCGGAAAGCCTGCTTTCTCGAGCACACACGGAATCATGAGCGGCCGGTAGCGCAACGGATCCCGCGACAGCATAAGAAAAAGAACTTGCCAGGCGAGCGTGACTCCGAGAAACCCGTAATAGAACTCAGGATGGTTTATTGGAGGTGGAAAGTCGTGGCCGGTCTTTGTCTCGAGGAAATACTGCGGCGCGATCACAATCAGCCCATAGATACCCGCGAGCAAAAAAACGACTCTTGCGAATCTCATTTGCGTGTAATCTTAACATCGGATGACATCCAGTTCCTCGATCTCGAACATATCTCGGACCGCCGAAACGATAAACGAAAACAGAACCAGCCGCGGATGAACGCGGATACCGCGGATCAGATCTGAAAGAGCTGGCAGTTGTGTGCTCGACTCTCTAACCTGCCTTATCGGCGTTTATCCGCGGCTCATGTTCGCGCGCTGACCCTCAACCCGGGAACTGCTCATCCGCGCTTGGACCATAAGAGCCGGGAACTGGGACCTCGAGCAATCTCAGATACACCGAAAACTGCCCGCGATGATGAATTATGTGGCTCAGGACGAAATCGCGGAACACCGCCGCACGTGGTTTTTCGAACCACACGTTACCTTTCATTTTGAGTGTCCAGGGCTCGTCCAGGCCGGCCTCGTTAGCTTTCAGTAACGCCTCCTTGCCGATACGGATCTTCTCGTCGAAGTCAGTCAGTAAAGCGTTCTTTGAAGCAGCCTGGTATGGCTTGTAGGTGGCTGGATCAAAATCGAATTCGTGTGCGTTGAATATTGACTCAGTCCAACCGAGGCAGTCCACGATGTGTGATGCTAGTCCAACTGCGCTGAAGGATTTTTGATGTGGTTTCCAGTCAAACTTGTCGTCCGGCAATCGTTCCAGGTGCTTGCGCGTGGTTTCCGCCTCGTGCGCGAACTCGTTGGTCAGGGATTCCAGTAGATTCACAGCAGTTCTCCTCAAAGAGTGGTCTATCTATTAAGTCGAACAGAGAACGGTAAGATCGACATGATAATTCTAACCCCGGATTAATCCCATCAACGGGCAGTTGGTGGTTAGTTCATGTCCAGCCTACTAACGAGGGGTTTCTGAAGGAGCGCTTTTTTTGTATGCTGGACTTGAACGATCCACCAACTCCCGTTGGTGGGATTCGCAACGATAGTTACCGGACGGCTCGCTCCGTATTGGACGTGTTAATTCGTGGATCGGTCTTACCGCCACGAAAAATGGGACTCCACGAAATAACGCGAAACTCAGGCCTGCTATTAACCTGTTCTCTTAGGTAACAAATGAGTCCATCTACTGGCATCAGCTGCGTTCTGACTGCGCTCCTGCTCCTTCTTACATCCGTTCTTTTAGGAGTTGTCGAATCATCAAACGCAGACTCGGCAGATTTGATTCTTCACAATGGTGTGATCTGGACAGTCGACAGTCGCAATCCAACGGTTCAGGCAGTAGCGATCAAAGAAGGAAAGTTTGTAGTTGTGGGCTCGAATACGGCTGCGCTTAAGCTGCGTGGGCCGAAAACAAAAGTAATTGACTTGCAGGGCAAGTTCGTTACACCGGGTTTCAATGACAATCACGTTCACTTTGCCTCAGCTGCTCAGTTTCTCGAATTCAACATTATGGCCGCAACGACTCAGGAGCAGTTCGTAGAACGAGTGAAAGAAGTGGTCTCACGTCTGCCTAAGGGTGAATGGATCGTTGGTGGATATTGGGGCGCCTACGATCAATGGGCTGCAGGAAGTGCAGGCAGCGAGCGTCGCGAATCGTTCGCTCCGGATATGGGCCGCGTCGCAGAGCTTACTGCTGACTATCCGATGTTCATTCGGAAGTTTGACGACTCTGTTTTCGCTGCGAATCGAGCTGCTTTGCGGGCCGCAGGTCTTGACCCGCAGAACCCCAACGCTCCCGATATTCAGTTTCTGAAAGATAAGAACGGCCGGTTCAATGGGCTCATGGAGGGGAAAGGTGTTACACGCCTTTTCCGTTCTGCAGTGCCGGCCAGCTTCTCGCGTGAACGTCGGATCGAGCAGACGAAGAACGCGCTGAATGAGATTCGTAAGTACGGCGTTACGAATGTCAGTGACATGTCCGACGATACGCAGTTGGAGATCTATCGCGAGCTGCATCGCTTGGGCCAACTCACCGTCCGAGTCCACTTCCGGCCGGGACTCGATCGTTGGAAGGAACTATCGGACAAAGGTATTAAGGTCGGAGCGGGTGACGAATGGATTCGTCTTGGCTCTTTGAAGGGTCACATCGATGGAATAATGGGAACCAGTACCGCGCGGTTCTTTAAGCCTTACTCGAACGATCCGAACAATCGTGGTCGCTGGCGTCCGTTGATGGTCGACGACAAGGGTGAGTTCGTCGAAGGCAAATTCCTCAATTACATGCTCGGCGCTGACCGCGCGGGGATGCAGATAACGGTACATGCTATCGGCGACGAGGCCAATCACGTCTTGCTTGATTACCTGGAAGAGCTCGACAGGCAAAACGGAAAGCGCGATCGACGATTTCGTTTGGTCCATGCACAGGTAATTGCGCCGGAGGATTTCAAGCGTCTTGGTCAGCTACGGATCGTTGCAGAAGTCCAACCATATCATTTGAGTGACGACATGCGTTGGATGGAAGAGCGGATTGGCTACGAAAGATGCAAGGGTGCTTACGCCTTCAAAACCATTCAGACGAACGGCGCGGTCCTGAGTTTTGGTACTGACTGGCCCGGAACATCTGCTTCCGAATATCCGATTAATCCAATGCTTGGACTTTACGCGGCAATCACACGGCAGACAACAAGTGGCAAACCCGAAGGTGGCTGGTTCCCGAACGAGCGCATCACCATTGAAGAAGCAATCAAAGCCTACACCTACAATACTGCGTACGCTAACTTTGAGGAGAACATCAAAGGCTCGATCGAAGTCGGCAAGCTCGCCGATCTCACGGTGTTATCAAAAAACCCGCTGAAAGTCTCGCCTCAGGAACTGCTAAAGACTGAAGTGATCTACACGATTGTAGATGGCAAAGTCGTCTTTCAAAGATCCTGAATCAAAAACCCAGCCTTAAACTCGACTGCCAAACCGGCTTGTGTTCCTGCCGTCGGTGTAAATTTTTGAGCTTGTAAAATATTGTGTACCGGCGACCTTAGTTATAGAATGCGGCCCGCAAACGAAAATCAAAAGTCGCCAATCGAAAATTCCTATGCTTTGTCCCTCCTGCGGCTACGAAAACATCGAAGGCATGGACCGGTGCGAGAACTGCATGACTCCGCTGGTTAAACTTGATCTGCCTCAAGCTGAAGCAACGAGGGGCCTTGAATGTTCCGTAATGGAAGATACCCTCGGAAAGCTTGAACATGACATATCCGTACTCACCAGTCCCGATGCGCGGGTAATGGACGTCATCAACCAAATGCGCAGCGTGCGCGCTGGATGTGCTCTTGTTCTGGACGGCAAACATCTCGCCGGCATCTTCACCGAGCACGACGTATTAACAAAGCTCACCGGGAGTGGCGGCGCGCACGACGGAAAACCAATCTCGGATTTGATGAGCCGCCAACCGGAAGTCTTGAACGAGAAAGATTCAGTTGCCGCCGCTTTAAATAAAATGTCGATCGGGCGCTACCGGCATATCCCAGTAGTTAAAATCGACGGCACATACTGCGTCGTTTCCATCAAGAACGTCCTCAAATACATCGCCAGTGAAGATTGGTAGAGTCGCGAGTCGGGAGTTCGCAAAGAAAAGTTAGCCGCGGATAGAACACGGATCTTCATTAGAACGTTAGCCGTCTAATTTGTTCTTCTGATCCGCGTTTTATCCGCGTTCATCCGCGGCTAAATTTACTAGCACGCGTCGCCGATTGCGGAGTAGACCTTGCGCCAGCGGCCATTCTGCTTCTTGTAGATTGAATAGCCGTATGCATCGAAGCCATGTTCGATGACGAAGACTTCGCCAACTCCGTCGCCATCAAGATCGAGGTGGTCCACAAAGTCGACAGCTGAATCGAATTGTTCAGGTGGAAGTTTGTAGGATTGAAATGCGACGAGGGTCGATTTGAACTTGTCGCCCTGAGGCTCGGCAATTAGCAACAGGTCACGCCTGGCGTTCGCAGGTGTTTGGATGACGAAGCTACCGATCAATTCGAACTTTCCGTCGTTGTTGAGATCCGTTGCTGTGAGATTGGTTGTCGTCAGGAGCTTCAGCCACGACTGCGGTGTCCGACGTGAAAGATAAATTCCTTTCACAAGTTCCATTGCCGCTGCGCGTTCGGACTCGGTTGGCGAACGTCGCGCGATTGATTGCTGAGCAGGAATATTCAGGTTCGACGCCAATCCCATAATCCGCCCTCGAATTCGCGAGTTGACCTCGCCTTGACCTGTTGCGTGCAGGCTGTTGCAGCCGATCTGAGATTTTTTGATGCTCACAGTGCCCGCATCTCCTCCACCAAAAGTGACGCGATACTTTTGGCCTGGAGCAAAGTACTTTTTGGCAAAGGCATTCTGCGCACGTTCATCCGACTCAGCATATGGCGGATGGAATTTTCCGTTAGACACTATCACCACTGGATCGAGCGAAGCCTCAGAATTGTCGTTAAGGGATATCGTCGACACGAGTATTCCGATTCGTGGAGTTTGATTTTGAGATTGGGAAGGACCACCGATAAGGAGCAGAGGAATAATTAACAATGTGAAAGAGTTCATAGTTTTGGGGGACAGCTCAGACTGTTGATTTGATATTGCTTTAACTCAGAGTTAGGAAGGTTTACCCACACTTACCTCGCAAGATCAAAGTCGGGCAAGTAAGCGGGGGTAAACCGCCCTTCCTAACCGTGAATTATTGAGTTTGTATTAAGTTGCACGCGATCGCTTTTTCGCAAGGCGGCGCTTGAAACTTTTTTCGCCGCCGCTGTTTCCTTGTGGACCGGTATTCATTGCTGGAGTCGAAGGCCAATTCGTTTTCGGTGTCACTGCACTGCTTGCCACGTTTCTAGTTGAGCGGTCCGCAGCCATTTTGTTTGCTTTTGGTCGCTCACCAAGTACTGCGGGCGTATCCTTGGTCTCTTCCCGGTTTTGATCCGGATTGCCTGCAAATCCCATCTGCTGCCCGCGGGGCTTGGGCGGAATACCTACTTTACGTTGTTCTGCTTTAGCCATCTTAATCCCTCCTCGAAACTGGGAACGCGGGCGTCTCGCCCGCCCCGGCCGGACTGAGTCTCAACTGGCGGGCGAGACGCCCGCGCTCCCAGTAGATCTCAACTCACTCTCGCCGGAGGATTTGTCATTTTTGTTGGCTAAGCATGCTGATTTTTCGCTTTTCTCGCCTTGTTCTCACCCCGTGACAGCGCCCACTTCAGAGCTGGAGGAGTTACCATCGTCGTAATGAACACCATGATAACTACTGCTCCAAACGTTGACGTCGCTATGACAGGCTCGAGCTGACCCGAGTTGGTCGGCAACATCAACGACGCACCGATGCCGGCAAATATCAACCCTACTTCACCGCGCGGAATCATCCCCAATCCCACCACCATTCGGTCCGTGTTCTTTTGAAATACTCCCAGGGCGCAGACTTGCTTGCCAATGATGGCCGCGAGCGTAAGAGTTGTCGCGAATCCAAGTAGCTCTGTTCTTCCGAAGAGGGAAAGGTCTACTTTCAAACCCATCAAGACAAAGAAAATCGGAACGAGAAACGTGCTGACGGGCTGCAACAGATCCTGAAGGTCGCGCTCTGTTCTCCCACCCGCCGGCTTATAGTGAACTTCATCAAGCACGAGCCCGGCTGCAAAAGCGCCGACGATTGGAGCCAGTCCCACTTTTACTGCGGCCCACGAAAGCAAGAAACAAAACGCAACCGCTAACGTCAACAAGACTCCTCGTGTCTCGAGTCGCCCAGCACCGCGCAGCAGATGCGGCACGATGTATTGGCCCACCACTACAGACAGCACGAGAAAGAGAATGGCTTTAACAGCAATTAAGGTCACTGCAATTAGAGACAAGCTGGTGCCTGCTGCTGCAGCTTTGATTGCACCTGCTACAACCGCCAGAATCAGAAGACCAAGCACGTCGTCAATCACGGCGGCGCCCAGAATTATCCTTGCTTCTCGCGTTGAAAGCCTGTTCAGATCTTTGAAAACACGCGCGGTGATGCCAACGCTTGTGGCGCAAAGAGTCGCACCTATGAATATGTGGGCAAGCCTTGCTTCATCTGGTATGAAGTAAGCTGCTACAGCCACACCCAGAAAGAACGGAGTGATGACCCCGAGAACCGCAACTGCCAGAGACGACCAACCAACCTCCAGCATTTCCTTAATGTCCGACTCAAGACCGACTTCGAATAAAAGAATAATCACGCCGATCTCTGCCAGGGCCGCGATCACTTCATTCGTCTTGAGAGGTTCAACACCCTGGAACCCAAACAAGACAAGATTGCCCATGAGAATGCCGGCGGTTAATTCTCCCAGCACTGCCGGCTGGCCATTCCTTTCAAACAATTCCCCAACGAGCTTCGCAACGACCAGCATTGTGGCGATTCCAATCAAGACCATTGGAGTCAGTCCGTGACCCGAAACGGGATCGCCCGGCTGGTTTTCTGCCCCACTGGCAAACAGATAACTGAAGTGAAGGAAGGCAAGAGCCCCAAGACAGCCGAGAAGTTGTCGCAGGTTTCTCATTGAGAGGCAGGATTATACACATTGGCTCTGGGCCAGCCTCTTGGTAGTTGCAGGTGTTATTTTTCGGTTGCAAAGTTGCTTCCCCTTACCCCGGTCACTATAATTCCCCGAACTTTTCCGGGCCCCGACTGGCAGGAGAGGGGTACAGAGCCGGAAGCGGCAAACCTCAATAAATAATGGCAAGTTCATTACGCTGGAAACCGAATGGTCGTGCTGCGCGCTATGGCTCGCAGCGGCCCGAAACTCCTTTGAGGACGTTAGCGCTTAACCTGGCTCAGGCTGCCCGTTCAGCTTTGGCTGAACCGTACATGCTCACCATCGAGCACCGCCCCATATATCTCCGTCGTCTTCCCGAGGCTTTTGACGGTTTTCGCATCGTCCACCTTTCGGACGTCCATCACAGCGCATTTACCGGCCGAGAACAGATTGCCCGCGCTGTTGAAACCGCGAACCGTCTAAAGCCGGACATGATCGCCCTGACAGGTGATTACATTTCGCATGATCGTCAGTACGCAGCACCTTGCGCGGAAGAGCTTGGCAAGCTGCGGGCGGAATACGGCGTCTATGCCGTGCTCGGCAATCATGACCATTGGACCGACGCGGCTCTTCTGACGGATCTTTTCCGAGCTGAAGGAATCAATGTGCTGGTTAATCAGGGCATGCGGTTCGAACATCGAAACGCTGCTTTTTGGCTGGCAGGTGTCGACGACACTATGGTTGGGCTCGAGGACATTCCGTTGGCGTTGGCGGGATCTCGAGACGACGAAATGAAACTGCTGCTGGCCCATAACCCGGTCGTCCTCCGTCGTGCAGCTCGTGCCGGTGTAGATTTGGTACTAAGCGGTCATACCCATGGAGGTCAGGTAGCGTTGCGATCTGACCGGCACTCCCAGACGAGACCTCGACGGCGCCAACTGAGAGGATTGGGCCGATATGCCGAAACCCAAATCTATGTTACTCGTGGCGTTGGAACGGTAGTTTTGCCCATCAGATATGGCTGCCCGCCGGAAGTGTCTTTACTTGAATTGCGCCGACCCAGATAACCTGGTTTCTCCTGCCCGGACGTGATGTAGGAACAGCCCGACAGCTGGAATCTCCAAGCTATTAATGTCCTCCCGCATCATCACCCTTCCCAATTTGCTGACCGTCTTCAGGATGGTATTGATTCCCGTCTTCGTGACCTTGGTGTTCTATCAGCGCTTTCCAATAGCGCTGGCCGTATTTATTGTCGCAGGCGTAACAGACTTCTTTGACGGACTCCTGGCCCGGCGTTTCAATCAGCGTTCCAGTCTGGGTACGATCCTCGATCCGATTGCAGATAAGTTGATGATGACGACGGCGTTTGTCGTGTTATCAATGCGGAGCGTCTACCCCCATCCAATTCCGTCGCACCTGCCGGTACCGTTTTGGGTAACTGTCGCTGTTATTAGCCGGGACGTCTTTATTGTGGTGGGTGCCGCAGCTATCAACATCATGACCGGATTTCGAGGCTTCAGGCCTTCCATGCTGGGCAAGGTGAGCACGGGCGTGCAGATCGTGGCGATCGGGTTCATCCTGCTGGCTGCGAGTTTCCCTTACGGGACGGGCTACTACCTGCCAACCGTCTATGCCACAGTCTTCGGCTTTTCGGTACTTTCAGGCCTTCACTACGTCTTTTTTGCGTCGAAACTGCTCAATGAGGATCGTCGACTCACCGATGAAGCCGACTCCCCACGATAAAACCACATCCCGAAAACGTGTTGCCGTCCTAAACCGAAACTCACACTCAATCAAAGTTGACAGCGCTACACTCAGGTATTATATTGGCGCCGTGTTCAACTGGGACCCAAAAACCTAGTGAGACGCCATCTACAAAATCAAGAAATTTCAACGTCCGGCCCGGCTGTCGAATGCTTTGGGAGAGCTAAAGAATATGAGCAAGATTATTGGAATTGACTTAGGAACCACCAACTCCGTGGTCGCCGTCATGGAAGGTGGCGAGCCCACCGTTATCACCAATTCTGAGGGTGGCCGAACCACCCCATCGGTGGTCGCCTTCACGAAGGATGGGAGCCGCCTTGTAGGACAGGTCGCCAAACGGCAGGCCGTCACAAATCCCGAAAATACCGTCTACTCCATCAAACGTTTCATGGGGCGCCGGTACAACGAGGTGACCGAGGAAATCAAACAGGTTCCTTACAAAGTGCAGGGATCTGGTAACGGCGACGTACGCATTGTCGCGGGCGGCAAGGAATGGAGCCCGCCGGAGATCTCGGCAATCATCCTCCAAAAAATGAAGCAGTCGGCAGAGGACTACCTGGGTCAGAAGGTCGACAAGGCAGTCATTACCGTTCCTGCGTACTTCAACGATTCGCAACGACAGGCTACGAAAGACGCCGGCAGGATCGCCGGTCTCGAGGTGATGCGAATCGTCAACGAGCCGACGGCGGCCGCACTCGCTTATGGGCTCGACAAGAAGAAGGATGAAACCATCGCAGTCTTCGACTTTGGTGGGGGAACTTTCGACATCTCGATTCTCGAGGTTGGCGAAGGCGTCGTAGAGGTCAAGTCGACTAACGGCGATACCCACCTCGGTGGCGATGACATCGACGAGCGACTAATCGAATGGATTATCGAAGAGTTTAAGAAGGATCAGGGCATCGATCTTTCAAATGACAAGATGGCTCTGCAGCGTCTGAAAGAAGCTGCCGAGAAAGCGAAGATCGAACTGTCGAGCACGATGGAGACCGAGATCAATCTTCCGTTCGTGACGGCGGACCAGTCTGGTCCAAAACACCTCGCCATGAAACTGACTCGAGCGAAGTTTGAGCAGTTGGCTGAACCGATCCTTGGCCGCCTTAAGTCTCCTGTGGAGCAGGCACTCAAGGACGCCGGTCTCGATGCCAAGAAGATTGATGAGGTAGTTTTGGTCGGCGGTTCAACCCGAATTCCGAAGGTCCAGCAGATGGTTCGCGACATCTTCGGGAAAGACCCCAACAAGAGCGTGAATCCTGACGAGGTTGTGGCAATCGGCGCTGCGGTACAGGCCGGAGTGTTGTCAGGTGAGAAGACTGACATTCTGTTGCTTGACGTCACACCGCTGAGCCTCGGAATTGAAACTCTTGGCGGCGTATTCACCAAGCTAATCGAACGTAACACCACGATTCCGACCCGTAAGTCCGAGATATTCTCAACCGCTTCGGATAATCAAACCTCTGTGGAAGTACACGTGCTGCAGGGTGAAAGACCGATGGCTGGTGACAATCGCACGTTAGGTAAGTTTCACCTGGTTGGAATACCACCGGCACCGCGGGGTATGCCGCAAATTGAAGTCACTTTCGACATCGACGCAAACGGCATCGTGAATGTTTCTGCGAAGGACATGGGCACTGGTCGCGAGCAGAAGATCACCATCACTTCATCTTCAGGTCTCGCTAAGGACGAAATCGATCGAATGATGCGTGATGCAGAGTCACACGCAGCCGATGACGTCAAGAAGCGCGAAGAGATCGAGGCGCGGAATCGTTTGGATGGTTTGACCTACCAGATGGAGAAGACGCTCGCTGACAATCGCGAGAAGGTGGCGGCAGTAGCGCCCGAAGTCGAAGCTGCGATCGCCGAAGCAAAAGAAGCGCTGAAGGAAGGCGGCGTCGACAAACTCAACGACGCTTTCAATAAGTTGCAAACCGCTTCACATAAACTGGCTGAAGCGCTGTACCAGCAGACTGCGAGCACAGGTGGTTCAACGAGCGCTGAAGATCAAGCTTCTGCTGCGGGTGCTGGAAGCAGTGGCAGCTCGGGCGAAGACAACGTGATCGACGCTGAGTACGTTGACGTCGACGATAAGAAGTAAAGGAATTTTCGATTTTTGATTTTTGATTTTCGATTTGGCTGAAAGCCGGGGCGGAGGATTGGTTTCTCCTCCGCCCTTTTTCAAGCCGGACACAAGCTGTCGCCGCTCCCAAAGGCCAATCGAAAATCGGCATTCGAAAATCGTCAATTACTAAATGGCTAACAAGCAAGACTACTATCAAGTTCTGGGTGTCAAACGCGATGCCAAGCCTGAGGACATCAAGAAGGCTTATCGCAGGCTGGCCCGAAAGTATCACCCGGACGTGAATCCGGGCGATAAAGCGGCGGAAGAGCGCTTCAAGTTAACCACGGAGGCACACGACGTTCTTTCGGATCCGAAAAAGAGGGCCGTTTACGATCGCTTCGGACAGTATTCGGACAATCTCGCCGACGCAGCTGCGCGCGGCGCTCGTCCAGGCACAGGGCGTACTGCACCAGGCTTCGATTTCAGTGGCTTTGATTGGGGTAGCTCGGGAACGAGCTCGGGCGGGGGGACAAGCTTCCGCGACATCTTCGCGGATCTTTTCGGTGGCGGATCGAAAGAGCAGGAGCCGCCGCGCCCGCAACCGAAGCGAGGCGCCGACATTGAAATGCCTTTGTCGCTCTCGTTTGAAGAAGCGATTCAGGGAATTACCACAAACATCACAGTAAACCGATCGGAACAGTGCTCGCGCTGCAATGGCGCGGGTGACATCGGTGGACCAGTGATGGTTTGCCCGACGTGCAAGGGTTCGGGCCAAGTGCAACGCGCTGGTGGCCGACTTCGGTTTTCACAAGAGTGTCCAGACTGCGGAGGAACTGGTCGTCGGCGCTCGCCATGCTCACTTTGCAAGGGCAAAGGTACAACGCCGAAAACTGAGACAGTAAAAGTAAGAATTCCCGCAGGAGTCGAGACAGGATCGCGAGTTCGCATTCCGAGTAAAGGCGAGGGAGGACGGCTCGGAGCGCCAGCAGGTGACCTGCACATCATCACCAATGTCGGCCAGCACAAGCACTTCACGCGCAAAGGGGACAACATCTATGTGACTGTGCCGATCACAGTACCGGAAGCGGCGTTGGGTGCAAAGATCGAAGTGCCAACCGTTGAAGGTAGGGCACAGTTGCGTATTCCGCCGGGCACGCAATCGGGACAAAAGTTTCGTTTGAGAGAGCGGGGGGCGCCGTCACTCAAGAGCCCCGGTGCACGAGGTGATCAATTCGTCGAAGTGCAGGTAACTTTGCCGAAAGTGATTTCAGAGGAGACCAAGGAACTGCTGCGGCAGTACGGAAGGATAAATTCCGAGAATCCGCGGGTCCTGAAGGGGTTGGAGTAGTTTTCGATTTTCGATTGCCGATTTTTGATTGCTTCGGAATTCCGGATAGTTGAAATGAAGCGGAAGGCAAAAACTTACACGATTAGCGCGGTCGCGGATCAATACAATCTGCATCCGCAGACGCTGCGTCTCTACGAGCGCGAGGGACTGCTGAAGCCTTCGCGCTCTGAAGGCAACACGCGTCTGTACACGGATACGGACCTCGAGCGGCTCGAATTGATCCTTTCATTGACGCGTGATCTTGGCGTCAATCTTGCTGGAGTCGAAATCATTCTCAACATGCGCGAGAAGATGGACGCGATGCAACAGGAATTCGAGCGCTTTTTCAACTATCTGCAGTCGCACGCTGATGAGTTGACGAATTTCGGTGAACCGCTACCGGAAGGATCGTCCGATGCGTTAGTACCAGTCACTCGAGTCTCAGCACTCCGACGCCGCGCCTCCCGCGGCTAATCTTCGCTTCAATCTTGGACCTGCATTTCGTGTGATTCGTGGATCGTGTTTAGTTCAATGGGAAAGGAACGATCCACGAACTAACACGAAGTTATTGGCCTTCAATTCAGAGTTTCGTGTAAATTCGTGGATTGAGGTCTTGGCGGGACTACAAACGCCCCACGAATAGACACGAAAGACCTTCTGAACATCCGGGGTTAATGGACCCAGTAACAACGCGAAATCAAACTGAGGTTAAGTCACCTCTCGAAGCACGCTCGGGGTTGGACGCTTGGCGAGTCTCCGAACTGCCGCCCGCCCCTAGGCCACATGGTCTTGGCTGGTTCAGTGCGATTGGACCAGGAGTGATCGCGCTCGGCGTCTCAATTGGCAGCGGTGAATTCCTTCTTGGACCAGCAGCGTTTGTAAAGTACGGGCTATCGCTGCTCTGGGTCGTCGGTATCGCTGCGTTGCTCCAGACGCTCCTAAACGTGGAGCTAATGCGCTACACGATGGCCACGGGTGAGCCAGTGTTCACTGGGTTCATGCGCACTCGACCACACTCGACTTTCTGGGCATGGTTCTATTCCATTGTTTACTTTCTGCAAATGGGTTGGCCGGGTTGGGCCGGAGCAGCAGCCGGAGCCGTCTTCTTCCTCGTCACAAGACGATTACCGGTAGCTGCCGAATCAAATACAGTCTATGCGATTGGCGTGGCGTTGTTTCTTTTATGCGGATTGATTTTGCTGGTCGGCCGCCGGATTGAGCGAACGCTCGAGTACCTCAACTGGATCATGATCGCGCTGATCATCGGCGGTCTTGGCACACTCGCTCTGCTTTTCGTTCCCCTGGCTATCTGGAAAGCCGCACTCCTGGGCTTCACCGGATTCAACGTGGCCAGCAATTCCTTTCAATTCATTCCAGCTGGTGCTGACTACTTCCTGCTCGGTGCATTTGCAGGATTCACGGGTGGGGGTGGAGTCGCCAATCTCACGTTGAGCAACTGGGCTCGCGACAAGGGCTACGGAATGAGCAGCGTTGTGGGCTACATCCCTGCAGCAGTCGGCGGGCACAAAGTGGCGCTCGCACACTCAGGCAGCACATTCAAACCTACAGCGGCTGCTTTGGAGCGATGGAGAGGGTGGTGGCGAATAATTCGGGTCGATCAGTGGGCCGTTTATTTCGTTGGAGCGATCCTTGGAATGACTTTCCCAGCTTTGCTCTATGTTTCGTTTCTGCCGGAAGGCACCGATATTCGGGGCCTTGGAATAGCCGCCGCTTTGGCACAGGCAGTCGCAACTCAAAAAGGCGCAATATTCGGAGGAGCTATCGCAGTACTCGGTGTGTGGATCCTATTCAAGACGCAGCTGGATATCCTCGAAGGCATGACACGCGCGATCACCGATATCCTTTGGACAGGCAGCTCTCGCATTCGAGCGTGGCGAGGCGGAGATGTACGAGTGATCTATTACACGGTGCTTGTCTTGATTTCACTGTGGGGAATCGTAGCGTTGCGATTGACTCAGCCCATCATCCTGCTCTCATTGAGTGCCAACATGGCGGGCATTGTCTTTGTCGTAAGTTCCCTCCACCTGCTCTACGTCAACACACGTCTGCTACCGGTTGAACTGAGGCCGCCCCTCGGACGCAGGCTTGCGTTGGTCGCACTCGCGCTCTTTTACGGGATATTCGTGACGCTCTGGCTATGGCATCTGTGGTAAGGATCCGCCTTCATCCGCGGTTTTTTCTTCGCTTACCAGATCTCTAGGCCTGAACCATCACTCAGTGCCCATTCAGTGAGGCGAGTCGTCAATATGCTGTTTCGCCAACCTGTCTTGAGGCTTGTAGGTGGCATGACAATGAGTTCTCCTCTTGAGGTGAGTTCAATGCGGAGGTCAGGATTATCCAAGCACAGTTTTTCAAACTGCTCATCAGTCAGACGAAGCGATTGGAGGTTGAGTGTGAGCAGCTCTGGAACTGGTGGTTCAACTGTTATTGGGTGGTGAGACATCCTAATTTCCTTCTGCAAGGGACTCTAGAGCCGTGTTGCTTGGAATCGCAAACGACTCGTGATCAAATGCTAATTCCTTCCTGTATACTTCCTAAGCGTGAGGCTCTCTCGACGACGATTCTTGCAATCTACGAAAGCGGGTCTGCTTGCGATGACTATTGCACCTCATTTGGATTTTGATGCTGGCTGGCATCAGCGCGTGACCGACCCAATCGATGCACCAGCCGTTTGGCTGGCCCAGGCAATTCGCTCGAAGAAGATCTCTTCTGAAGAAGTAGTTCGCGCATTCCTTCATCGCATCGAGCACGTAAATCCCAAAATTAACGCCGTCGTTCAGTTGCGTGCAGAAGCCGCCATCGCTGATGCGCAGAGGGCAGACAATGCGCTGCGAACAAACAAAGTCGCCGGTCCTTTACATGGCGTGCCCTTTACTGCCAAAGACTCGTTTGATACCGCCGATTTAATCTCCACTGCCGGACTAAAGGGCCGTGCTTCTTTTGTTCCGAAGGCTGATGCCACCGCCGTAGCTCGGATGCGAGCAGCCGGAGCAATACTGCTCGGCAAAACGAACACCCCTGAACTCACGCTCGCGTTCGAGACGAATAATCTTGTCTACGGTCGCACTAACAATCCCTTTAATCTCGAGCGCACTTCAGGCGGGAGCAGTGGCGGCGCCGCGGCAATTCTTTGTGCGAGCGGGTCGCCGCTCGACATCGGCACAGATACGGGTGGAAGCATCAGGCTGCCAGCTCACTTTTGCGGGATTGCGGGAATGAAACCGACGCAAGGACGGATTCCGCGGACGGGCCACATAATCTCGTTCGACGGGCCACATCAATCTCTTACTCATGTTGGTCCGATGGCGCGGTACGTTGAAGATCTTAAACTCGTCTTTAGTATTCTTCATGGACCCGACGGCGTTGATCCGTGGGTGGTGCCGTTAGCTTTGAATGATCCGAACCAGGTTAAGCTCAGAGGCCTGAAAGCAGCGTTTCTCACCGACAATGGAGTTGTCACTCCGATTGAAGAGATAAGAACAACTGTTACTCGGGCGGCCAGATCACTGAACGATGCTGGTGCGTTAGTCAATGAAGATAGGCCCGAACGAGTTGGCGAGGCTTATGATTTCTATGTTCCAATCCTGTGGGCCGATGGAGGAGCGTGGGCCCGGCGGCTCCTGGAAGCAAATGGAACGAAAGAGGCGCTGCTCGCACAACGCCTGTCTCGCTTCAAGGCGATTCCGATTGCAGACTACACGAAACTGCTGGAGCAATGGGACCACCTACGCAGCGACATGCTGAAGTTCTGGCAAAAATACGATGTGCTGCTGTGTCCTGTGAACGCTCGCACGGCGATTCCTCACGGCGCCACTTATGAAGGCGACAACTTAAAAGCGTATGGGTACACAATGGCGTTCAATCTCACCGGATGGCCGAGCGTCGTTGTTCGTTGCGGTACATCAACTGAAGGCCTTCCGATTGGCGTTCAGATTGTTGGTCCCCCATGGCGTGAGGATGTTTGTCTGGCAGTTGCTCAACATCTCGAACGCACGATGAAGGGTTGGCAACGCGCTCCCGTTTGAAGCCTTCGTTTTAAAGCGCGCCAGAATTAACTGGCCGGTTTTCAAGACACGTGATAAATTCTGCGGCCGTAGATTCTCATTGCGCGCTATCACTTCTCCTCACTTCACCGTAGAACTGAGCACACGTCAGAAGTTTTAGCGAGTACAACCGATTCTCGCGCTGGCCATCTTGTCAGCGTTTCACCGCGGCGGCCTCACGCTTGCAGCCGCAGGAGTTACGAAAATGAAAACCATTGCCTCACTACGCTTTTCCTCTCTCACGCTCCTTGTGTTCTTAACCATTTCACCGATCACTTCTCCGGGACAGGATCTCGACAATCTGACAATCAGTGGTCGCATTATGGATCAGAATGGTGCGGCTGTTCCTGGTGCAGCAGTATCGGCCGTGCTGACGCAGGTCGGTTCCAGCAGGAGTACTGTGACCGATAGTTCTGGCAACTACCGGTTCGTTCAGTTAAGACCCGGCAACTACACAATCGCAATTTCGCACGATGGATTTGCGCCGCAGGAAATGAAAAACGTAACTGCGGTGGCGGGCCAGCACGTACAAATCGACTTTGCCCTTTATCCGCAGGCTATAACTTCCGATCCTGTAGTGATCGTTTCAGAAGCGCCGGCAGTCGATACCACTCGCACTGTCGTCGGTGGAACGATTGCAGCTAACGAACTTAATCTGCTTCCGCTCGCTACTCGTTCACCGCTCGATCTTATCTTCACGCTGCCCGGTGTTTCAGAGGAGCCACTGTCAACGCGCGATCTGGCAGAAGACCGTAACGAGACGTCCGCAACCACTCCGGAAGAGGCAGGTACATTCTCAATTTCCGGAGGACCTGCATATTCAAACAACCTGACAATCGACGGCCTCGACAACAACGACGACCGCGCAGCTCGCGAACGATTTCAACCGTCGCTGGAAGCAGTCGAAGAGGTTCAAGTCATTACGAACCAGTTCTCCGCCGAATACGGGCGAGCTTCGGGTGGCCGCGTGAACATGCGAACCAGGAGCGGGACCACTGACCTTCGAGGACGCATTTTCTACTTCTTCCGCGACGAAGCGCTTGATGCAAACACATTCAGAAACAACGCGCGCGGACTACGCCGACTCCCATTGCAGCAGCACGATCTAGGATTCACGCTCGGTGGTCCCGTCCGCCTGCCCAGAGTACGGACGAAAACCTTTTTCTTTGCAGCTTACGAACACGATAGAGTTCTCGACAGCGCGGTAATCGATACATTGCTGCCCGTGGAACAGAACGTAAACTTTCCACTCCCAGCACCGACTCTTATTGCAGCTCGACGCTTTGAAAAGGTTGAAGAACCCGCTCTCGCAGCAGAAGTCGCACCCTTCATTGCTTCGATAAGTACACCCCAGCGCAACTCGATCTCTACTCTGAAGATCGATACCGAGTTCAGCCCACTTCATAACGGTACGATTCTGTACCAGCGTGGTCGACTCAATAACCTGAGACAATTCGGCGGCGGAAATCGGTTGGCTGAGGCTTTGCAGGCCAAGACGCGACACTCAGACGCAATTTCCTATTCCGACAATCAGGTACTCACACCGGCATTGTTGAGCCAGATTCGCTTTCAATACTCGCGCCTGGCTCCGGCTCTGAAGACGCGAGCTGCAGACAAGCCAGTCGTCCTGATTTCTGTTGATGATCCATTGCCGCCAACTGATCCATCACACCGGTCAGTCACCGTTGTAGCTGGATCATCTACTACCGGAGCGACTGACCGGAGCGAGAAACGGTTCCAACTTCAACAGATCCTCACTTACGTTCGTGGCGCGCATTCTTTGAAGCTTGGCTTGGATGCGCAGCGCATCCGCTCGACGTTCGTCGACCTGTCGGACGCATCGGGAACTTTCAATTTTGCGAGCGCCGGCGACTTTCTCGCGGGAGTACCGACTCGCTTTCGACAAAACTTTCGAACATCGTCAACTCAAAGAAACGCGTACCTCGGATACTTTCTCCAGGACGAGTGGCGGCTTCGTCCAAACGTTCTTCTGAGTTTAGGGCTTCGCTACGAAAGAGAAACAATCGTCCGCGACGTAAACAATCTTGGGCCACGAATGTCAATAGCCCTCGATCCATTTAGTTCGGGAAAGACTGTCTTACGTTTCGGCGCGGGAATCTTTTACAACCGCGTGCTGTTGAGGACTGTCGACGATTTTACGCTGGGTGCCCGACAGCTATTCTTTGATACCAACACGCTGAGAGACTCAGTAACCGGAGCATTGCTCAACGCGAGCCAGCGACGAGCATTCATTGCAACTCACATTCAGTTTCCGCAGACTTTGGACGTCGCTTCCCATCTCGTAAAACAATTTGGGGTTCTAAATACCGGCTTCTCGCGTCGGCTCGATCCAGTTCTGCGGATTCCTGAGAGTTATCAGGCCAATGCAGGGCTCGAACGAGATCTCGGAGGAGGCTTCGTCTTTGAGGCAAACGTTACTCTGAATCGCGGATTGCACTTGTGGCGAGAACGCAATATCAACGCCCCGGTTCTTCCGAATGGCTATAAAGATTTTTCCGAGTATCTCGCGTCCAGAGATTTCGCAAACTTTCGCAGTCGACCTGGAGGCCTTCGAAGACTGTACAACGCAGCGAGCGCCGGCGAGCTGGTCCGCTTCCTACTTTCGACTGCTTCTGCAAACTCCAATGCGATCACACGCGTGATTGAATCAGGAGTACCCATCTCTGTCATCAACCTCACCAGCACCAGTTCAACTTCACTCGAAGTAGCGCTTGCGGCTTTGAACGATTTGCGCCCGGATCCCGGAAAAGCAGAAGTGGAACAACTTATTTCGGTAGGCAACAGTTTCTATCATGGTTTGACGCTCGAGTTGCGGCGAAAGCTGACGATGAATGGGAGCAACTTCAAGTTCTTCTTTCGCGCGGCCTACACTCTTTCACGTCTTGTCGACGATGGTGTTGTCAACACGTCTGATGCTTTGCGGCCCGGTGATTTCAACGCCGAGCGCGCACGTAGCCTGCTGGATCGCCGTCATCGTTTTGTGTTTTCAGGAACATTCGACGCACCACGCTTATTAGGCAGGTTGCGACTGAGTCATGTTCTTAGGATTACTTCAGGAGCACCGTTCAATATCTCTCTCGGCGGGATGGATCGAAACCTGGACGACGTCGCAAATGATCGTCCGAATTTCAACGGTGATAGAGAACTCCTGCGCTGGAGAGAGCCAGGAGCTTCCATTGATCCCTCGCTGCTTGCTCGGTTCTCTGCGCCAATGATTGGTCAATCGGGAAACCTGCCACGCAACGCCGGCCATGGACCCGGACAATTCTTTTTTGACCTGAACATTTCTCGCGAGTTTCATGTCAGAGAACGTATCCGGATTACGCCATTACTCGAATTGGACAACGTACTCAACAAAACCACGTTCAGCTTCGGCAGCGAATTCATAAACTTCACGGCGCTTTCTTCACCCGCCACTCCTGAGCAGCGGCAGGCGTTGTTGGATTCTTTCCTCGTCGCCACACGCACACTTCGACCGCGTCAGCTGCGGGTAGGCCTTCGAGTGGATTTTTGAGATTGGAGATCAGACCAAAGGAAGAGACTTTAGAAATTCCATCAGACGAGCTTGCTGTTGCGCAGGCAAGGCACTTATCCGCGAGCCAATCAGATAACCTGCACCTGATGTTGTTCGCTTGAAATGAATCGGAGTCGCTTCAAGCGTGATCGCACCGTTAGGCAGCTTAAGCTCGATATCAAAACTATTCTCTTTTTGTTTGAGGTATCGATCGATATTACCCGCAGAAACGATTATGGCAATTCCGGCTTCGCTTAGATCTTTGGTGCGCCCGATGAGAGTCAGATCAGCCACCTTCGTTCGCAACGCACGAGGAGGCTTGAATCGCAGAGTCACTTCGAGTTGCACCGCACGCCGTCGATAACGACGGCGGCCTGGATCCATGATTTTCATGTGCGATTGCTTTAGGCCCTGAAGTTTGTCAGGTCAAGCAGATCAAGGGCCGTGGTAACACACAAAAATGTACCACACTCTCGGTTGCGAAGCGGGATTTGCTTTTGGAGTTCTGAACGCCGAGCTACGAGCAGCACGACGAGCTAAAAGTCTCGGGTGGGGTCCGAGACTTAGCTCTGCAGGGCAGGTGCGGGTTGGCTCAACGACTTGGAGTTAACAGATTTGGCATTTTCGCCCGGGGGATTTTGGTCTGAGAGATCCTTACCCACCTTTTTCTGTTGCTCTTCGACGCGTTCACAACGTTCGCGCGAGCGTTCAATTCTTCTTTTCATCCAGCGGTTCATTTCAATGTTCCTTCGATTACATCTACGGCAAACTGGTCCAGACTGTTTCGATGAAAATTGCGGTTCCGGAGGTTCGCCGGATATCAACCACGATCTTTCTTCGCAGCTTCCGTGCCATTCAACCGATAGTACGCTAAGCGTCTTTCGAACTGCAGTCGACGGCGATTGGGCTAGTTGATGGTGCTCTTCTAAAGTAGCACGGCTCTTAGACTTACATTGGCAAGCAGGCTTTCAAACAGATTTCTGAGCTGCCGACCTGCCGTGTCCTCAATCGGCAACTCAAGCCTAACCGTTTGACGTAATCGTAAGCCGCATACGAAATCGTAAATTTTTGACGCCAAAGGGAGCCGGATTCTGGCTGTGCTAGAATTTCTTCTGCCCAGCGGGATTCCCCTCCCGGTAATTCGAAGATGGTCAAATCCGACTCCCAAAGCGAGCATGTAAGTGAAGCTCAAGCCGCCTTGCTCGACTCAGAGCTCTTCATCAAATACAAGGCTCCGGAAAAGGCAATTCAGCGCCTGCGCACCGCTCTGGAACGGGCCCCGCGATCAGTAGAGATTCGCGAGCGTTTGCGGGAAATTTGTGCCCAGCACAAACATGCAGAGGAGGCAGCGCGACAATGTCTTGCGCTCGCCAGTCTTTACATCGACCGCGAGGAATTTGAGAGCGCGCACGAGAGACTCATCGAGGCGAAACATCTGGATCCGAGAATCAACATCGCATCAGGACTGGAAGCAATTCGTCGAGCTCGTCGACCAGATCTCGCGCCTCATCCAGTAGCGGAATCATCAACCCAGAGAGCTTATGCAACTCTAGCGGGTGACCTCTCAGTTATCAGCGCCTTCGATGCGATTCAGGTTGTAGAGAATGCAAAGCTCACCGGATGCTTGATCCTTTCGGGTGACGTACTGTCAGGTCAGGTGATGTTTAATACCGGTCAGATTGTGGACGCTGAATGTGGCGGCTTGAATGGCGAAGCCGGCTTTCGAAAGATCGTTGAGATCACCGGCGGCGGATTTGAATTCAAGATTTCACTCAATGAGTATCCGGTGAAAATCAGTGCTGTGAGCAATACAAACCTGATCCTCGATGCCCTCAGGCAATTCGATGAGGAGAGCCAGTAGACTTTAAGGTTTGTTAATCCGGTATGGCCCATTCAACGAAGGTCCGAACGTCTTCGGCACCTCACTCGCTGATACTGATTTCACGATGTTAAAGACGTGGCCAGTAGCCTCGTACATGCTGAGCGCAACTTCGTTCAGAAAGTAGACGGTCCCGAAACTTTCGTACTCTTCAGGAACCTGGATGTCTTCGCGCATCAGTTCCTCCCACTTCTTGCTAATCTCGAACGGCAGCGGCTGCCAAACATATACTTCAGCGTTGTCAAAGTTGGGCGTGTTGATGACTCCCTCCTGGTAAGAACTTTGAAGCTCGTGGCTGATTCTGTTCACTGCGTCTTCGAGTGCTTTGCGACCCACCTCGAAAAACTCCTGGGCTGCGGCATCTTCTCCGATTCCGAAAGTCACGACATGGAAAGTCCCGACTGGAGGACGAAATAGCTCTCTAAAATCAAATGGCGGATGGGCGTCGCTCTTCGACGACTCTTCGAGAGTTGCGTTCAAACTATAGTAATCTCCCGGCGTCCTCTCGCCGGTAATTCCAATCCGACCTTTGATTCCGGGTTCCTCATACTCAATGGAGAACTCTGACTCCTGTACATCGGTGTCTCGTGTCAGCTGAGCCCCAGCTTTGATTATTTCATCCTTCACGTCCGATTTAAGTAAGGACATGAATTCGCTTTCAACAAAGGGCTCGCCTGACTTGATTTGGAATGAGGATGTTTCTGATTTTTGATGCTGAGATTCCTTTGCCGCATCCGAATGAACGGATCCTCCAACAGCGATTCCTCCACCTCCGCCGGAAACCTCACTTATCGAAAACGAGTCGGCGCTCCCTGAAACATCGGTCGTCGAAGACGACCGACGTCTTTTCACCAACGCTGACAGTGAGAAGTTATGGTAGAAGGCGCTCGGGCCATACAACATCGAGATTCTCCGAAGGAGATACGAGTTAGAAGGCAGGCTGGTTCAAACGTCGAGAGGATCTTTGTCGGTAAGAAAAGCCATCAGGTACTGCTTTTGGGGGTGCTTGTCCAGCCACGAACGAACGCGCTTAATCTCCGCATAATCTTTCTCACCAAAGCGGCCGATGTAAATCTGTTCCAGGCTTTTCTCCCGCGCTTCTTTCTTTGCACCTGCTTGCCAGAATTCAGTGAGCATTGAATTAAGGTCGTCGTGCAGGTTACGCCTTTTCAGAATGTCCCACTCGTGCCGGTCAAGCCAAATGCCTTTGCAACCTTCACAATGATCGACGGTGAAGTTGAGACCTCGACCTACGAGGTATTTGACCATTCGGAAACGGCACTCGGGACAGTCGATGTAGCGTCCTGGCTCTTTCAGCGAAAGACCTTCACTATCAGCAGGACGTTCCGGCAAATTGGGACCATGCTCTTCAAGCCATTTCCAGTAAGTAGCCCCTGCGATCCAGTTGCCACCACAGTTACCACAAGCCATTGACGTGAGATTCGATTCGAGATTTTTCGAGATTAATTTAGACGTAACGCAAACAGGACAATTCATAGTGTAACCTTGTCTCCCTGGATAAAGATTAATTAAGACTGATCTATGTTTGCGGCTGACTCGATCGTGACTTATCCGGCAAGCGCGACGATTGCAGCCAGCGCAGCATCTCTCTGATCTTTTGCCCAAGGTGGGCCAGCAGTTTTCCCCAGCGCCGCCAACTTCTTTTGAAGATTGGCTGTTGAAGTCCCAAGCTCTTTCTCAGCATATTCGAGCAGACTCTTTTCTGGAATCGCTACGAGCCTGAGCTTACACGCGAGAACAGCTTTGGCAAGCGCATCGCGAAACAGAACGCCTTCTGCTTTATGCATACGAAAGTGCACGGCGAGTATTTGATCTACAGTCCAGTCAGGCATAGGCTCGCCAACGAGCACGCTACATCCGGCAAGTTTATAACCGAACTGAGTGACTCGTTTGACGGTTGCCCGCATTTCGCGAAGCGCAAGCCGATGTGCTGACTCAATGCCTCGCTTCACAATTAGTTTCGCTTCGCTTGAATTCAACCCTTCCGCAGCATGATAAGGCTGTTTGGCCCACTCGGCATTGTCCTCGACTAGCTCAACCCGGCGCCGCTCGATTAACTCGAGCTCACCGTTGCTGGAACCGACGACGACTAGTGCTGCCCAGCCTGAATGTGCTTTGAATCCAAGTGCGGCCTTCACGTTTAATTCAAAATTCCTTTGATTTGTGAGACATCGTGTAGAACTGTTTCGCCTTTGCAGTTACGGATTGAATGTACTCTGATTTGCCGGCTGTGTACGCGATCCGATCGTTTGGATGGTCGGCTGCGAGGGAACGTTTCAGCACGAGGTACCGTTCTGCCTCGTCCGGAAACTGTCGCAGGTAATCTCTGAAGAATAGTCTGTCCCAAAGTTCCGAGTCAGACTCTACCATATGAAGATGATGAGTGCGTTTGCCTGCGGAATTGCGTTTTATGAACCACGCGTACGGAGGAGACACATCTTCGCGCCAAAAATAGTCGTAGCCTTCAGCTTCAAGGATGGGAACAATGTGTGTCCTGGTGTCATCGAGGCTTACAACTTCGATGAGCATGTCGACAATGGGCTTTGCGGCCAGGCCCGGAATGGCGGTGCTGCCAAAGTGCTCGATGCGCCGGATCAGTCTGTTTGGTAACTTGCGTAGCAGGAACTCCGCCTCGATTTGAAACAGCGCGGGCCAGCGAGGATCGTATTCGGTGATGGTTATCTCTTCCCGAACTGCTTCCTCGATTCTCTGCTCGAGGGTTTTACTTGTTCTGTGGTTTGTCAGGGAAATATTGTTGTTTCTTGGTGACACGACCGACCACGAACCCGGCGCCGAACATCATTCCCAAAAGCAGAAACACAGGGATGAGCAATACCAACTGTCCCCAAAGCTGCTCCATAATCTGAACCTCCTTTACTGGCAGAACCGACAGGTAACCCAGGTCAAACACTTAGAGAGTATAGGGCCGTGAAGGAGGGCTCGATTAGTTAGAAATCTAATTCATGAGGCGGGTGATCGGCAAGAGTCTATTTCGTGTAGGGGTATTGGCCGCGGATTCACGCGGATCAGAAACACAAACCGTAAGCAGGACGATTGTCCCGTCTTTTAAACAGGACTCCTCCCTCTCTTTTCTTTTCTAATCCGTGTTATCCGCGTGTAGCCGCGGCTTATCTCCGTCTGTCTATCTTCCTTCCAGAATCCTGCTGCCGTGAAATGAGACGCACTGCCATCTTCCCTGTCGCTTCACCCAAACCGTTGTGCGCCGGTACTGAATCTCGCTCTCTTTTTCTTTGCTCTTTATCTTTTCAATCACACGCCCGTTCAAAACTGCCGTGTCGCCGTATACTCGGACCTTCATGTCAGTAACGGTTTCGTCCAGCACTTCAAAAGGTGGCGGCGTCGAACCAGGTTTGGGCGTAGCAGCTTCCTCAATTTCATCCGCGCGATTTGTCACAATGCCACGACCGTCAGTCCCGACATAGTCGTCCGCCAGCAGGTTAGAAATCGTCGTTGTGTCATGTTTTAGATAGGCTGCGGACCAATCTCTTTCCAACTGCATTATCTCCTCGTCAACTTTTGTAGCTTCGTCGGGTTGCGCCATTCTCGTGGATTGCCAGTTCACAACCTGCCATTTTCCATTCCGCTTGATAAAGGTTCCGCTGTTGAGGAAATTCGCTACGTCAGTCTTGCCATTATTGTTAGTTGATCCGACAAGCCGAAAGGCAACGACGGCGGCATCACCGTACTGTTGGATTCGAATGTCCTCGGCGGTGTATGTAGTCGTTGGTGCAGCAGGTTTTGGTGCAGGCGCGGCACGAACGTCACGAATGACATCAGCCTTTCCGATACGCCGTCCAGCCGATCGTGTATAAATCAAATCGTCCGCCCAGAAGCGATCGTGCATCGCTACGTCATTGCGCGATGCCCCCGCGAGAAACTCCTGCAACAGTTTGGTTAGCTCTTGCGCGTCCGGTGCGCTCTGAGCAGAAACACCAAGAGCCAGCCAGCAAATCAGAATGGATGACGAAAGAAATCGCCTCATAGCAGTACCTCGTATGTTGGTGCGAATTGCGTCAGTTTCGTCCCTTAGTCTGGCAGACGAGTCGATTGCCATGCGACCAACTGCCAGCGTCCATCGCGATGCACACAGACTTCTGTGAACCTGATACGAAAACTTAGTTCCTGAGCACCCGCAACGACTTTCATTTTAGCCTGACCAGTCACGACGGCAGCTTCGCCATATACGTGAACAAGTCGATCTTCAGGTTCAATTGCTTGATACTTCACTGCTCCTGATCTCAGTGCCGTCACGAAACTCGTCTTCGTATCCGTTCTTCCTGTCGTGTGGGTGTAAATCAGCTCGTCAGCGAGAAACGAACTCAAGGCATCGGCGTCGCCTTTGAGCATGACTTCGAAGCGTGATTTCTCCGAGTCCAATACTTGTTGCTCAATTTGACTCGGAGTATTGACTTTCGAGTTTGGGCTTTGGGCCGCTGCCACTGTGGCAACGCCGACAATCACGATGGAGAAGAAGAGATGTTTCATATCTGATTCGTTTCGGATCGTGGCTTCTATGATCCCCGATTGGCGAATTGCTCGGCTTCAGTCAGGACGTCATCTTCTCGACCGATCTGCCGGTAAGCCATGGGATGATGACCAGCATCACGTAAGCCACCCATACCGTCAATGAAATGAAGTATCTCGATCCTGCCCTCAAGAGACCGACCAGGACAACCAAATCGAGTAAGAAATTAACGATCGCGAATGTGATTCCTAATCTTAGACCATCCTTTGCGGGATCGTTGGCAGTTCTCAAGAAACTTCGTGCAAGCACGTATGTCAGCACGAGCCAAATTAATAGTATGGGAAAACTGATCGCCGGATTACCGGAGACGTAAGGAATCGGAGGCGTGCTCTTCAATGACGGTGTCATGAAAACGAAGGTCCCCCAGATGAATCCCACTAACCAGATGAGAATGGCATAACCGATTGCTCTTCGAAATCTAAATCCCATCAGGTCTCCAAGCGTAAAATGAGCCGCGGATTAACGCGGATCAGCGACTAACATGCGGAAACTTTCATTCAATCCATCTGATCCGCGTTTATCCGCGGGCCAAAATCTTCCGCCATCAGTATCCCAGCGCCAGGCCGTCCTTGCGTGGATCGGAAGCACCCATCAAGGTTTTACTCACCGGGTCGATCATGATCGCCTGACCGCCACCCATCGAAGATCTCAATATCCCTGGCGGTTTCGCGCGAACGTGTCCTTTCTGGAGCAACCTGTCGATAACCGTTGCGCCGATCTCATCTTCCAGCAACACGCCTTTGCCTGTCATAAACCGGTACCTCGGTGCATCAATCGCCTGCTGCAAGCCCATCCCCAAATCAATGAGATTTACGAGAACTTGAATGTGGCCCTGCGGTTGAATAGCTCCACCCATGACACCGAACGACATGAAGAGATTGTTATCCTTGAATACCATCGCTGGAATGATGGTGTGGAAAGGTCGCTTGCCAGGCTCGAGTCGATTCGGATGATCAGGATTCAGCGAGAATCCGCTGCCTCGATTCTGCAGGACAATTCCTGTATCTCCTGCGACGATTCCGGAACCGAAAGAGTCGAACACACTGTTGATGAACGAGACGGCATTCCTGTCTTTATCTATGATGGTGAAGTAAGTGGTATCACTGCCGAGATTGAGATCTCCTGGCGGTGGCGAGTCTAACGCCTTGTTCGGATTGATCAGAGCCCGCCGGCGCGCCGCATAGTCCTTCGAAAGCAGCTCCGCAACCGGTACCTTCGCGAACGCCGGATCAGCGATGTAGCGATTGCGATCCGCGAATGCGAGCTTAGTTGCTTCAATCAGCGTGTGATAATAGCGATCAGGTTGGGCACTCAGTGCGGCAAGGTCGAACCCCTCGAGAATGTTCAAAGCGATAAGCGCCGTCAATCCCTGGCCATTTGGCGGAATCTCATAGACCGTGTAACCGTGATAATTCGTCGAGATTGGATCAACCCATTCTGATCGATGTGCCGCGAAATCTTCGACGGTTAAGAAGCCACCATTACTCTGACAGTAATCCGCTATAGCCTTCGCGATTTCTCCTTTATAGAAAGCGTCGCGTCCTCCGGCACCGAGCTTACGGAAGGTGCGTGCAAGATTTGGCTGACGAAACATCTCGCCTGCCCGCGGAGCTCGGCCATCGACCAGGTAGTTGGATGACGCAGCGGGAGTCTTCTTGAGTTTCTTCACTTCGGCTTCCCAATCCTCCGCAGTCTTTTCCATTACCGGGAAGCCGTTCTCCGCATAGGCTATGGCGGGTGTAAGGAGATCCGCCAGCTTCATCGTGCCGTATTTATCGAGCAATGTTACCCACCCATCGAATGCGCCAGGCACGGTTATACTTTCCATTCCTTCCGTGGGTATGCCTTTGATTCCCTTTTTACTGAAGTGCTCGAGGTTCAGTGCTCGAGGGGCGCGACCGCTGGCGTTCAGTCCCTTCAGTTCTTTCGTTTTGGACCAGTAGACCAGCATGAACGCATCGCCGCCAATCCCAGTCATCATCGGTTCGGTGACGTTAAGCATCGCCGCCATTGCGATGGCCGCATCGACTGCATTGCCACCTCGCTTCAGTACATCAAGACCGACCTGTGAAGCTAACGGCTGACTCGAGGCAACCATCCCATGCTGAGCTCTCACAACCGAACGGCCGGGCTTTACGGTTAATGAAGCCGTCTTGTTCTGTGCAAAAGGATGAATATTATCTGCCTGCATGACGACCGTGATCAGTACAACGAGAAATATTAAAGTCCATTTCGATGTCATGTAGCCTCCTTCGGTTCACGTGCGTCATGGTCATTGTGGCCCAGCGAAAAGAGCGAATT
>JBKPAC010000151.1:0-11498 GCA_046726175.1 Acidobacteriota bacterium | reverse complement strand
CACCACGCAACATTGTCGGCAGCTGAAGGTGGCTGCCAGGCAGAAATAGGCGTGGCGTCGTCGATGGCTGCGGCATTGGTCGCTACTGCATATGACGCACCATCGCTGGTGGTTGAGAATGCTGCGGAATCGGCCCTCGAGCATCACCTGGGGATGACATGCGACCCGGTCGCCGGGTACGTGCAGGTCCCGTGCATCGAGCGATGCGCATTCGGTGCGGTCAAGGCCTGGACCGCCTATGCGATCGCCAGCAACGAGATCGCGTCCAGGCACCGCGTCAATTTCGACGCAACCGTGATGGCCCTGGCACAGACTGCCAAGGACATGAACAGCAAGTACAAGGAAACCAGCGAAGCCGGGCTGGCTCTTTCCGTAACACTCTGCTGATCGAGGTTCCGACAGTACTAGAGTGACGGCTCCCCGGGCAAACCATTGAATTTAGAGTGTCCGACGACGACGCCTAAATCGAGTCTCGGCGCGACGCAAGACGGTTGTCTATGCGAAGCGCCTGAAGGCTTCTTCAGACTACAGCTTAAAAGTATTCAAGGCGGCAGATGCGCAAATCTAGCGTCGCCATCGACGACTTCTAGAGGGAGGGTACATGTTGGTACACCGCGCATCCATCACGCTTACCGTTATATTGGCGCTTACGGCAGCGATGTTGTTCACAACTTCTGCCAATGGCCAATCCACAACAACCCGGCCAGGTAATTCGGATAAGGAGACCCTCGCACCCCAACGCTCCCGTTTAAGCAACCAGGAAAACAAACCCGCCGCTGAGGCACCCAAGCCAGGCGACCTCGAGTCTGAAGTTGCAGCTGTGAAGGCCGAGAACGCGGCTGTTCGAGAAGCACTTCGCAAGATGGAGGAGCAGCAGAAGGCGCTATTGGAACTGGTCGACCGTTTGCAGCGCAAGATTGACGGCCTCGCGATCGCGGATGTGTCGCGCACAGCGCTGCCACCGGGCCCGGCGCAACCAGCGGACACTGCTGCGCCCCCGACCGCGGCACCGGAGGTGTCAGTGCCTTCGCCGTCCGTCTCAGCGACTCAAGCGAATTCAACGGACGACGATCATTACCAGGATGGAATTCTTATCTGGAAAAATCCCGACGATGCTAAGGTGCCGTTCCTGCTGAAGTTCAACGTCAATACCCAGATTCGATACCTCAACACGCAAAACAGCAAAGAGACCTTTACCGACCATCTTGGCGTTGTCCGCGAGGTGCATAGTCGCAACGATATAACGGTGAACCGCTCAATGTTCATCCTGGCCGGCTACATGTTCTCCAAGAAACTGCAATATAGCCTCACCGTCTGGACTTCCGCCGGGGCAGCCTCGATCGTGGTAGCCGGGAACATTGGCTGGCGATTCAATAAAGCGCTCACGGTCACGGGAGGTTACACGGGCGTTCCAGGCAGCCGATCACTTGTTGGCACGTTCCCATTTTTTCAACCAATTGATAGGAGCATGGCGGACAACTTCTTTCGCCCCGGCTTTACCCAGGGGGTCTGGGCGAACGGAGAACCGGTAAAGGGTTTGAACTATTTGGTGTTCGTCGGCAACGGTCTCAATACTTTGAACATTACTGCAAACAAGATCGATACAAGTTTGCTGTTCTCCGGCAGTGTCTGGTGGGAGCCGCTGGGGCCCTACTCGGAGCCCGGCAAATCGCGCCAGATGTACGACGATTATTTCGCCTCCAAAAAAGCTCGCATTCGGGTTGGGACCAGTTTTACAAGATCCCGGGAAGACCGCTTTTCAGATACCGATCAGTCAAGTCCCGACAACACGTCAATTTACAATTCCGATGGCGTGCTTGCCTTCTCGACCGGGGCGTTTGCTCCGGGTGTGACCGTCGAGAAAGCCACTTACAGAATGTGGGCGATCGACGGCGGCCTCAAAAAGAGCGGTTTTTCGGTCAACGGGCAATACTTCCTTCGCTGGCTAAGCGACTTCGAAGCCGACGGGCCGCTTCCCCTCGCATCCACATTCGACCACGGCTTTGAGTTGTCGACAGGCAAATTTGTCGTCCCAAAGAAGCTGCTGCTGTATGCCCGCGGCTCAAAGGTTTTCGGACAATTTGCCAACCCTTATGAGTATGGCGGTGGTTTCAAGTGGTATTTCCTACCGACCGAGCGTTTGTGGATGACCGGCGAGGTGATGCGGGTTAACAAAGCTCCTTATAGCGGAGCCTTTACTCCCTACACCGCGGGAATGGCCGGCTGGATGCCGATGCTCCAGACGGTCCTCGCTTTTTGACGAGTTCGCAAGCGGCCAAATCCCGCAGAATGTCTTACAACAATTCGTCGTGCTGTCCGCAAACGTAGCGTGCTGCGATTCGTTTGTACGCTGAACTGTGACACAGCGACCTGTATTGGTGCGGCATTCGGTTTGCGAAGTGTCGCAGGTATGACACAGAAAAACTACGCGATCGGCAGTCGTGTTCTCAAGTTTCTCTTACTGGCAACGGTTTCAACCTGCTGCGTCACCGGACGTGCGCAAACGCCGTCGAAGAACGAGCAGCTTTCAGCTGCGGACAAGCAAGCCGTCAGTGACTTTGAATCCCGCGTAAAGGATTACCTGAAACTCCGCAACCAGGTGAAAGACAAACAGCCGAAGCTCTCGAAAGATAGCAGTGCTGAACAGATTGAGGCGTACCGCAAAAACTTCGAAGAAGCTCTACGAGCGGCACGCACGGGCGCCAAAAGAGGCGACATCTTCAATACGGCGGGTTCGGCTTACATACGACGCACGTTGAAAACCGAGTTGGACCGTCAAGACAAAGCTGAACTACGCAAGATAGTCTTCGAAGCCGAGAATAAGGACGTACCTATGCGTGTGAACTACCCGTACCCTGAAAGCAAAGAGCTGACGGAGATGCCTCCCACACTGTTGTTGAAGCTGCCGCAGCTGCCGAAGGAAGTAAAGTATCGCTTCGTTGGTCGCAATATGCTGCTGGTGGATCGTGACAACAACTTGATTATCGATTACATGGTAGATGCGCTGCCATAGAGAGGAGATGGTAAGCCAGATTATGAAACGTATTCTTCTTTCGATCCTACTAACCAACCTAATTATCTTTGGTAGTCTCAACCCGTCGTACGCACAAGCAAGTGCGACGAAAGTTGCAGCTCCGGTCAATTCATCGCTGAAGCTCACGCTTCCAGTGAAGGAGGGGTCGCTGCGCTTCGCAGCGCTTGGCGATACGGGAACAGGAACCGACAAGCAACGGCAACTTGCCAGTATGATGGTGCGCTACCGTTCGGTGTTCCCTTTTGAGTTCGTGTTGATGATGGGCGACAACATGTACGGCAGCGAATCCGCGCAGGACTTTCGAAAGAAGTTTTCAGACGTTTACAAACCGCTGCTCGATAGCCAGGTTAAGTTTTATGCGACCCTGGGAAATCATGATCTGCCGATTCAAATTAATTACGAGCCATTCAACATGAACGGCAAAGAGTACTATCGCGTCAAGAAGGGGAATGTCGCATTCTATTCGCTCAACAGTAACTACATGGACAAAAAGCAAATCGAGTGGTTGCAAAGCGAATTAGCGAAAGATACTGCGGATTGGAAAGTCGCTTTCTGTCATCACCCACCCTATTCCTCCGGAAGTAAGCACGGTTCCGACAAGCAGCTGCGCGAAATCGTTGAGCCTATCTTTGTAAAGTACGGCGTGAACGTTGTCCTTACAGGGCACGATCATTTTTACGAAAGGGTAAAGCCGCAGAAAGGCATCTACTACTTTGTGACTGGCGCCGGCGGTAAACTTCGCGAGGGCAATATCAAGTCGTCGTCAGGCTTGACGGAGAAGGGATTCGACAACGACCTTTCATTCATGTTGTTTGAAGTGGTCGGCAATCAGATGTACTTCCAGGTGATATCGCGCACGGGCGAGACGGTTGATTCCGGCATGATGATCAATCAACGCAAGAAGTAATGGATTTCAGGCATACCGAGTTATACGAATCTGTGAAGCAACCAGCCGACAATCGCCCCACCGAGAACCAGCCACGCGGAGTTAACGCGAAAGCGCAAAAGAAGTAAGGCGCTTACTAACGCGAGAATGATCGTTTTTAGATCCACCAACGCAGCTCGGCCAAGCTGATACGTAACTACCAACATCAGCGCTAGCGCTGCAGCGTTAACTCCATCGAGAAACGCTCCGGCAGTGAGCGATTTGCGAATACGCGGAACCAGTGGTCCGCTCACAGCGACAAAGAAGAACGCCGGGAGGAAAATTCCTACAGTCGCAACTATCGCGCCTCGCGTTCCACTTAGCACGTAGCCAATAAAAGTTGCAGTTGTGAAGACCGGCCCTGGGGTCACCTGGCCGACTGCGATCGCGTCGAGTAGTTGTGTTTCAGTTAGCCAGTGCCACCGCTCGACGAGATCGGCTCGAATGAAAGCGAGCAACACATACCCGCTGCCATATAAAACCGCGCCGACCTTTAGAAAGAAAAGAAAAAGTGGCCATAGTCCGAACGGCGCCGACGCAGCTGCGCCGATTTGGAACAACGTCAACGCATACGGGGTCGAGGTCAACGACAAAAGCTGCTTACCGCTAATCGTCCGTCGCAGTACGAGTTGTCCGAGTCCGACGACTAGACCACCAGCGAACAAAACAAGCAGTTCGTGAACTCGCAGAAACGTGAGCACAACGCCCGCAACAGCGACTGCAGCCAAAAACTTCGTCTTGATCGCAGCGCGTCCGAGCGACCACAGCGCTTGCAGCACGACTGCAATGATTACCGGCTTGACGCCATAGAGGACACCGGCAACGGAAGGAAGAGAGCCGTATCGAACGTAGGCCCATGCAAAAGCAGTAACAATCAGTGCTGCCGGAAGAATGAAACTGGTCCCCGCAACGAGCAACCCGGGCCAGCCGGCTTGTCGATGGCCGATGTGGATTGCCATCTCGGTGGAGTTCGGGCCGGGAATGAGATTCGTTGCGCCGAGTAAGTCAAGGAACTCATCATGCGTCAGCCATCGGCGATGACGCACGACTTCCTCCTCCATCATGGCGATGTGCGCGGCGGGACCACCAAACGCAATCGTGCCCAACTTCAGGAACAGGAATGCCAATTCCCGCAGTGGAGTTGAGCGATCGTGATCGGCAGTCACTGTTAGTTTTGAAGCTTTGAATTTGTAATCCCGATCTATGCCCTTGGTGGCGACGGCGCCGTGAATTGCGCGATGTCTGAAAGTCCGAGGGCGCTTTCGATTTCGCTGATCTGTTTTACCGCATCCTCAAAACCGTCCTCACCGAATTGCTCGTGTTCGATATCCTCAAACTTGTCATTCATCTCATCGAGTTGCTTCGCGTTCAAAGTCTGCTTCCACGCGGGAAAGATGATTGTATCTTCTCTGGCGGCGTGATTTCGGTACATCAGAACAAACGCCTCTAACGCCTTCGCCAGCGGCTCACCGTTATTCGGACCAAGTTTGGCCCCTTGCGTTATCGCAATGATGTATTCCGTGATCTCGCGCCCGCGATTATGCTGTGTCACCAGAATATCGGGATAACTGGCCGCCTCTCCTCCAGCTTTCTTTACGGCGGGAAAGATGTACGCTTCCTCGAGCTTCTTCTCGTGATACTCCTCACCGAATGCGCGAAATAGCTTCGCTGTCTTCTGAAGCGCGTCCGGCGTGATCGTTCCCGGATTACTTCGGAGTTTCGTGGCGGCAGCACTATATACGAGCAAAGCTCGCCTGAGTACTCCGTGTTCACGCATTAGATCCTCAGTTGCAGTAACTTCCCCTCCCTTTTCATTTTCGTCCTCTTTCGTTGTAGCTTGCTCCCTTTCTTTCTGTTCTGTCGCCGTGTTTCTGCTGCAGCCACTCAAGAGAAGTCCTGTTCCAACGAGCGCTGACGTACGAAGAAAATTGCGCCGTGTATTTTGTGAATTCATGTATAAACTCCTGCTGCTCAATTCATTCTCCTATGTTGGGCTGACGCGAGCCAGGGCTTAACCTTCTGATCAAACTCGTCCTGATACATAACTCCTTCTATCACGTCGCGCACAACGCCGGCAGCATCAATCACAACTGTCAGAGGCAACGTGTCATTGGAAGTAAAGTGGGCCTTGGTCTCTTTCGTTCCCAACACGACTCGGTAATTCATTTTCATTCTTTTCATGAATTGCCGAACATCAGATGCTTTTTCAGGTGGGTACGTTATTCCAATGATTCGCAGGCCCTGGTCGCGATATGTTGATTGCTTCTTGATTAGATCAGGGATCTCAGCGCGACATGGTATGCACCAGGTCGCCCAGAAATTCACCAGGACAACCTTCCCTTTATAGTCTGACAAGCTAAAAGCGCGGCCGCGGATGTCCTTTAGCTGCAAGCTCGGCGCATGCCTTTCAGATTGCGATTGTACCGTGAAGGAGATATACAACAAGCAGACCAAGAGACTGATCTTTCCGATACGCATGCTTAGAAAAGGTATCTTACGCCGAGCAGGATGTTTCGATCGGTCCGAAGCACAAGCGGACCTGTGTTGCGAACTACAGGAAACTGAAAGCTTCCCTCCATTACAAAACGTGGATATGCGGCATACTGAAGTCCGGGCGCCAGGTAGTATTCGGTGGCTTTGCTACCTTCGACGGTCATGCCGTTGAGGCGTCCGGTACTCCGGTGGACGAACACTGTCTCTAAGATTAAGAACAACTCACCGCCTGGCTTATGAGGATCGTGCGGTATCACATACTCGAGATCGGTGTTGAGACGTTGCTCGTGACCCATGCGAAAACCATCGCGCTCCGTGCGTAAGATGACTTCAGCATTGCCGCCGAAGATCACTCGACCGCCAGCTTGCGAAAACGCAAGATCAAAGTGCGGAGCCAATCCACCGCTGATCGGTGTCAGTTGTTGTCTGACAAACGCAGGTATAGCAAGTTGCGGCTGGATTGGAGCCGTCGACTTCCCTGTTGGCAGCTCCAGACCGAAACGAAAGGCTGCCTGCCTGTCACCGTATGTTTTAACTTTTCGGAAGAATCGATACTTGGCCCATCCCGTAATGTTGCCGAAGCCTGAACCAGAGCCGGAAGTGACGTCGTTATCGTAAGTGGTTCGCGAGAATGGTACTTCGATCTCCAGTTGAAGACTGGCGATGGCGTGTACGAGACGCTCACGTCAACCACTTGACGGTTGACTTCAAGAGATTCGAAGTGCTGTTTAATTAAGTAGATTCGGGGTGTGACTGCACCACCTTTGTAGACAGTTAAACCCGGAGATGTGACACGAATTGGCGCCGCAGGAGGAGCACTGCCGGGGGAAAACAACTCGGGTGTTCCTTCTTCAGTAAAGCTGGCATTGATGAAGTATCCAACATCATCGAATTCAGATCTGCGCGAACTAACTCTAGACTGAGACGGCGAAATCGTTTCATATGCGCCTGAGCCTTTACTACTAGTCTTCCAATCCCCCGTGACCTCAATGGTCGAGCCATCGGCAGCTCCTGCCACAGTCTGATCGACATTCGCACCTGTCAGCACAAAGCGTTGTCCGGAAGGTTGCACGACTATGGACCAACCTTCACCGTCTTTCACCAACTTCCCTGAAACTGTTATGTCCGCAGCATCGAGCGTATAGCCAGCTTTCTTTAACGTCTGTTTCAGAGCGTCAAACGACACGGGTTTGTCAGGCTTGGGCGTGAAGACACCCAACCCTTTTTGAAAATCCGTAACTTCAATTTCTTTGAGCTTTGGTGCGAAGTCTAGGCGGCTCACGGCCTTCTGGATGTTGTACACTCAATTGCCGCAAAGATAACCAGCGATGTGCATCTGCACTCCCTTCACCTGCGCCTGCGAGCGCGTTGCTCCTGCGAATAACAACACCAGACCAAACATGATCAAGGCAGCCTTTTTCATCGTTTCTCTCCTTGGCGGTATCAAATCACAACTTCGCCTCAATTGTCCTATATCTGTAGTGGTGTCGCTGCGTGGGCTCCGATGCTCAGATTGCAAAAAACCAAGGGCGCCCCACAGAGGGACGCCCCTAAAGATCAGGACACTACCATGTACGTTCAGAATCTTGCAGTCAAACCGACTCGCAATGCGCGTGGAGAACCCGGTGAGATATTCGTGTTGCTGTCGGCGTTGGTGTAGTACCTGCGGTTGAAGAGATTTTCAATGTTCCCCTGAAGCCGCCATCGCTCGCTGAACGAATAGAAGACCGCAGCGTCAGCTCTCGTATAACCCGGCATCACAACAGTGTTATCGACGGCAACGAACATGTCCGAACGGGAGATGATGCCCAGTCCTGCTCCCAATCTGGCAGTAAACTGGTACTTGTTCCAAAGCGAAAGAGTGTTATGCGGCACCTGCCCAACTTGCTTTCCGGCAGCGGCGGATACAGTGGCCTTTATAATGAACGCGTCCTGATAAGAATACCCACCCGCGATAGACCAGTCTCGAGTGACATTACCGTTCAAGCCGATCTCAAATCCTTTGGTGCGCTGGCTGCCGGTCTGGATGATCGCAGCGGGATTGTTGGGGTCGATTGATCTCGTATTCGTCCGATCCAATCGATAAACAGCGGATGTCATTGAAAGGTACCGCCGAATGTCCCACTTGATCCCCGCTTCATAGTTGGTGAACTTCTCCGGCTTGAGCTGCTGAGTGATCGTCGTCAGCGAAGAAAACTGATCACCGGAGCTTGGGAGATATGAGACGGTATAGCTCCCGTAAAAAGACAGTTCCGTTGTCGGTCTTACAACCAGCCCAACGCGTGGTGAGACGAGGTTGTCTATGCGTTGAAGGTTGTCGCCGTTGCGTTTGTTATGAAAATGCAGCCCGAAATAATCGTAGCGCAGGCCGGCGACCACCAAGAGATAGCGAGATAACTCGATCTGGTCTTGAGCATAAGCAGCTGCCAGCTTTGTCGTCAGATGGTTGTTGGCATCGGTCGCGCTCTGACGATATGTCACCGGCGTGCTCGTCAGCGGATTGCCGTATGGAACCTGAATCGATGTGCTCGTGTTGTTGAAGAAGCCCGTGTTGCGGAAATTGTCTGTCAACTGTCGACCAAATTCAGCTCCACTCAAAATGGTGTGCTTGATGCTTCCGGTGGACAGACTGTACGTAAGGTCCGTCTGATTGAAGAGATTCCTGCGTCTGGTGTCGTTGTTATAAGCAGTGAGCGTAACCAGAGTCTTTGATGCGTTCGTCACACCGGGGACGTAGTTCTGATAAAACCGATCGTAGTCGCCATAGAGAGTGCGATTGCGAATATTCAGCTTGCCGGCTTGATGCTCGAATGTGCCCGATAGCAGATTCACATTCGATCGAACATGACTGTCATCAGGATTTCCGTAGAAGGTTGAGATCGCAACGTCAGCGGGCCGGCCTTGAAACGAAGTGATGCCACGATCCGCGGTACGACGGTCACGTGCGAACTCGTATCCAACGGTGAATCTGGTCTGTTTACCGGCTGCGATTGTGAAGGTCGGATTGATCGCAAAGCGATTGAGATTCACGAATTTCCGAAAGCTATCTGAGTTCTCGTAGACGCTGTTCAGACGAAACGCTACTTTGTCTCCGAACGGCTGATCAAAATCGCCTGTGACTCGCCTGTTATAAAAAGAGCCTCCAGTTGCGGATATCTCACCAAAGCGAGAGAAGTTCGCTTCCTTGGTGACGCGGTTAATGACACCGCCGCCGCCTCCGCGACCGAAGATCATGGCGTTAGGTCCTCTCAAAGTTTCCAAACGCTCGAGGTTGTAAATGTCTCGGTAATATTGAACATCATCGCGTATACCATTGAGGAAGAAGTCCGCGCTGGTGCTCTGACCACGGATGATCACCTGGTCGCGATTGTTTTCGCCTTGATGGACTGAGAGACCCGGCGTGTAGCGCACTACATCGCCAATACTCTGCATTTGCTGGTCTCGAATCTGCTCTTTAGTTACAACGGCGATTGACTGCGGCACATCGCGCAGCGGCGTAAGAGTTTTGGTAGCAGTGCCGATTACGTCTGTTTGATATTCTCCAGTGCCGCGAACAGTGACGCTTCCTTCAACTCCGGAAAGCTGCAGGACAACTTCCATCGAGGCAATTCCAGCCTGCGTCAAGCTCACGAGCTGCGTCACTTCAGAAAAACCGTTGGCGGCTATTCGGACCGAGTATTCACCGGGTTCGACAGGAATCGAGAATTCGCCTTTTTTATCGGTGGTAGCTGTAAAAGTGCCGGGCCGCCCCGTGGCTTCAGCGAGAACCGTAGCTCCGGGCACGGCAGCGCGGTTTGGGTCCAGCACGCGGCCACGAATTGACGGAGTGGATTGTGCATGAGCGAGATTTGTGGCAAATACCAGGAAAACCAAGGACAGCAGCAAGCGGCAAATAAAGTTCGAGAGAACCATGATTCCTCCCTAAGCCAAGCAGGCAATTCCCAATGTTCGGGATTCTATTTGGAAACGAATTTGAAAATCGTTTTCAAGAAGATGGGCAAAGTACGCTAGTTCAGGGTCGAGTGTCAAGTCGGTTTTTGATAAGTGTGAGTAAGACGCTAAGCCGCGGATGGACGCGGAGCAGACCCTTTCACGGTGCCGCCTGCTCCGTCATGCCTTTCAATGCTGCTCGTCGGTTCCCCTCTCGTTCGGCTTCAGTGAGATTCGACTTGTTGTTGTTGATCGAATTCTCCCAGTCGCCGTACATCGGATTCGGCAGCACAATGAAGCGCGATCCAAATTCAGCTCGATCGCGATCGACCTGCATCTTACGGTCCGCGATCGACTTTCCTGCAAACTCGTCCGTGAAGTCGTTGAGGTTATCGCCGACCAACAACGCAATGCGGTGACGCGAAGCAACTTGTTGCCGGCGAGATTCTTTGCTGGAAGTAGTTCCCTGTTCACGAATCAGCACAGTATCGTTACTCACGCCGGGAAAGCCGAGTTTTTTCAGGTTTGTGATCGTTCCCGCCTTCTCAGCCTGCCGACGGTTGGTGATGTAGAACACGCGGACTCCGCGTCGAAAAGCATAGTTCAGGAAGTCGACCGCTCCGGGCACGGCGCCAGCCTCTGCCCTGTCGACCCACTCCTGCCACGTTTCTGATGTATAAGGAATACTGCGAAGCACAAGTTCCGCCTGGAACCGACTGTTGTCGAGTACAGTCTCGTCGACATCGACGATCACAGCCAGAGGTTTAGATGAACGCCTTGCATTCCCGCGCTTTTCATTGCGCAGCAGACTGTCGAGTCGCAACTTCGCAAGCGCAAATGTCTGGTAGGCAAGAGCTCGGTATTCAGCTGACGTTTGCGTCCATAAGACCGCACCAGTCTGATACTCGTTGTTAACGCCGGCCTGCCTGCCCATCGACGGCGTTTGCGCATGCGCGGGCAGATGCAGTGGAAGTAGTAGTACGGACAGTAAGAACGCAGTTGTTACAGCGCGTTTCACATACCAGGAATGAGAACTCGATGACATTACAGTCTCACCTCACATGATGAAGTCAGTACAGTAACGCGGTTGCGTCGGGTCAGTCATTGCACATCAAG
>JBKPAC010000150.1:0-8976 GCA_046726175.1 Acidobacteriota bacterium | reverse complement strand
TAGGTGCAGCATTAGAGCGAAACGGCATCGAGCACGTTCCAAACTTTCCGATATGCTGCGTAGGTCCTCGAAGCGTATTCACCAACGACGGACGAGCACTCGACTACAACCTCCTGATCTTGCTTCCACCCTTTAGTGGCGCGTCCGCGGCGTCGCGGCTTGGCATTACGAACGATGGTTATCTCAATGTCGATTGGAATATGAAGGTCATCGGGGTTGATCGAATGTACGCTGTTGGCGACTGTGTAAACTTCGATGGTCCAAAGATGGGACATATGGCAGTACGGCAAGCTGAGGTAGCGGCTGCAAGTCTGGTTTCTGAGCTCGCCGGCAATGAGCCCGTTACGCATTACAACCACGAGACGACTATGGTCATCGATGCTGCTCGCGCCGGCGGCATCTACTTCCACAAAGATCTGTGGTCAGCGGAACCGGGAAGTGTTGGTCAGGGTCGCTTCTGGGACTGGGCCAAAAGAGTTCACGAAAAGTATTGGGAAGTTACGCACGCTTGATCTACTTATCAGCGAAGACGCGCCCGGAAGTTTTTCATGGCAAACCAACCCGGGACAGGAGTGCTCCGAAACGAGGGTCGTCACGCAGGCCATCGAGAGTCGGATCAACCTTCAGGCTAACCAACTGAATGTCGTGTTGGTCGTAGGCCAGCGCAAGTAGCTCAAAGGCCTTATCTTTTTCATCCAACGCGGTATAAAGACCGGCTAGTGAATATGGTGACGCAAGTCCTGCCGTCACGCTTTCAGCGAGTAACTTCGCCGCTGTCGATTTCTTGCCCCACTTTGCATAGGTCAACCCCATCAACACCTTTATTGAGGTCTCTACCACCGCAACGCCCTTTGAAAGCTCCAGCACCTTTTTGTATTCGGACACCGCTTCCTGATAACGTCCAACTTGCACGTACACCGCCCCGAGCACACTCCGCGCGGCAACAAAGTTAGTGTCCATATCTATCACTTTCTTCAGCTGCTCTATTGCGCGATCAAATTGGCGTGCAAGGTAAAAGTTCAAGGCGGCTGTCATATTCATTAGCAGTGAGAGTGGATCACGCTCAACCGCCTTGTCTGCTTCTACAAGAGCTTCATCGTGACGGCCGAGGTTCGCCAGGTAGATCGCGTACCAATGATGGGCTTCGGCGTAGTTTGGACTCAGGGCCACAGCAAGCGTGAACTCACGTTCGGCGCCCGCAAAATCCCAATCATAGAGAAAGCGGTAGAAACCCATGGAAGCGTGTGCTTCACCGAGTTCTTCATCAAGTTCCAAAGCTCGGCTGACAGCTTCTTTTGCTTCCGTACGCTGTCCTAAGTAGTTATGGCAATCACCTAGTCCTGCATAAGCCAGCGCGTACTGCGAGTCTCGAGCGACTGCCTGCTCAAAGTACTCGATGCCTTTCTGCACCCCATCAAAGGTTAGCTTGTTGAAATAGTAACGACCCTTTAGATAAAGCTGGTACGCCTCTGAATCTTCGGTATGTCGTCTGGTGAGTCTTCGTTGCTCTTCGCGCGTCAGCTTTACTCGCAGTTTCTCGGTCAGTTCCTCAGAAATTCTAGCTGCCATGGTGAAGATGTCTGAGTATCGACGAACATGTTGGACGCCCCAGATGTGGCTGTTGTCGTGCGCGTCAATGAGTTCAAGGCTGAGTGAAAGCAACTCATCCTGTTTAGCGATGCGACCAACTATCACCGTCTCAACATTTAAGTCACGTCCGACTTCGCGTGCATCGATTTGGCGCCCCTTGTAACGGAAGGCCGCGTTGCGCGACATCACTCTGAGTCCCGTCAGTTGTGACAAGCTGGTAATAAGACTCTCAGTTATCCCGTCGGCAAGAAACTCAAGCTGCGAATTCTGCTCAACATTCGTAAAAGGTAAGACAGCAAGCGACTCGATAGGTCGCGGAGATAATTCGTCACGCACCGCCTGCACGTTTGCTACGAATCGATACCCAAGCCACGGGACCGTTTCGATGTACTGGTGCTCTCGCGGACGTTCGCCCAGCGCACACCGCAAAGTTGAAATATTACGCGCGAGATTCCCCTCTTCTACAGTCGTGTCGGGCCACACCAGTTTCATCATGTCCGCCTTTGTCAACACGTGTCCGCTGTGCTGGACCAGTACCAGGAGAATGTCGAAGACCTTGGGCGTCAGTGGCACGACTTCGCCATCGCGCAAGAGCTGGCGTTCCCGCGTGTCGACCCGAAACGGTCCAAAGTCATACTGCAATGTGCTATGAGCGAACATGGACACGCTATAGCTTAACTCCGAACGCTACTCTCTGGCGTGAATAGCGTAGCTTTTTCCGAAACTTTTCCGAACTCACGAAGGACTTTCCGGTCATGCGAGCTCTATCTTTTTCATCGCGTTGACTTGGTCCACTCAAACGAAGCAAAGGAGAAGATCATGAGTGAAGTCGAAAAAGAAATCTTTAAGCTGGAAGACGAATTGATGTTGACTGAGATGCGACTCAATGTCGACCGTCTTGATCGGATTTACGCTGACGACATTATGGTGACAGCCCCCATTGGAATTTGTGTCGACAAGCCGGCGGTGATGACAGAAGTGCGACAGGCCGCTGAAAAAGCAGTAGTAGGTAAGTATGACAAGGAAGATCTAAAGGTGCGTGCTTACGGCGACACGGCAGTTACGAGCTATCGTATGACCGCCGAGGCAACATTCGAAGGCGTCGAAATAAAACGCCGCCTATGCATCACAAATGTTTGGATGAAACGCAATAGCACATGGCAGATAGTTGCCCGCCATACGGCGAGTCTCCCGGATGATACGCCACCAGCGACAGAAATGAGAGCATGATACCGATGGTCTTCTCGGCACCAACTTTCAATTGCAGCCCGGAGGACTCAAGCATAGAATGCGCGTTCGACTCTCACAAACTCTTCTTTGGGAGGACGCCGACGTGAAGACAAAAACGATTGCAATAATTGTCGTTTTTAGTTTGTCCGCAGCGCAGTTGATTGGCCAGCAGTCAAGATCGACACCTCAAGGCGAGCAGGTATCCACTCTACTCGATCAAGATTCTGCTACCGCCGCAAACGGCGACGGCAAATTCGCTGTATTAATTCATGGACTTGGTAGTTACAGCCGGCCAATTTCAACAAAATCAGAAATGGCCCAGAGGTTTTTTGACCAGGGGCTCCGACTTGTTTACGGCTACTACTCTCCGGAAGCAACAGCCTCCTTTAAAGAAGCTCTTCGTCATGATCCCGACAGTCCCATGCTTTATTGGGGGCTGGCACTCGCGCTAGGTCCAATTCCCAACAGCCGGTTTATGGCGTTTCCTGACGACCCAAAAGAAGAGGGTCGTAAAGCTATCGCGGAGGCGAGTGCGCGCGCGGCGAAGGGCACTCCAGTGGAGCAGGCACTGATTGAAACGCTGTCGGTGCGATACGACAGCGACCGGTATGTGAACCGTGATTTCCGAGACGCGCAGTACATCGAAGCAGCTCGTAAAGCACATGAGCGGTATCCGAAAGATCTTGAAGCCGCGTACCTATACGTGGATGCTCTAATGACTCACGCCGCATGGTCTTACTGGAAGCGCGACGGCTCACCACTCGCCGGCACGCGCGAGGCTGCACGAACCCTTGGAAGGATCCTGGCCCTCAATCCAAATCATCCGGGCGCAGTTCACCTATCCATTCATCTATACGAGAGTTCGGCGCAGCCTGAGCGAGCATTGCCTCAAGCTGATCGATTAGAGTCGCTCATGCCAAAGGCTGGTCATATGGTCCACATGCCCTCACACATCTACATCAGAACGGGAGATTACGAAAAAGCTCTAGCGAGCAATCAGAGGTCACTCGTGGCGGACCGTCTTTTCCAAAAGGAATGGGGAGATCGTGCTACTCCAAATCTGGGAACATATGGCATGTCGTCGCGCACTCATGGACGCCATGCATGGGATTTCATGCGCTACGCGGCAATGCAGGCTGGTAACTACGCGCGGGCAATGGAAGCTGCTAAAGCAGCAGCTGCCGGGCAGTCGCATCAGGGGATGGGTGCGGGCGAACGCGCCGCTTCAATGCCATGTCTGATTAATAAGATCTTCGGCAAATGGGATTCGGTGCTCGCTGAGCCGGTACCGGCGCACGGTTCAGCATATTTAAGAGGTCTGTGGCATTACGCGCGCGGCAGCGCTTTTGTAGGTCAGGCAAATTTCGGAAAAGCTGAAGAAGAATTGAAAGAGCTTAAAGCAGCGAGCGCGGATCCATCTGTGAAAGAGCTGCTTGCAGCCGCGAATCCAGCGCCAACGATTTTGGAGTTGTCTACGCGAGCGCTTGAGGGCGAATTACTGTCAACTCAGGGGCGACACGACGAAGCTGTGAAAGCGTTTGAAGCAGCGGTCAGGCTCCAGGAAACACTTAAGTACATTGAGCCTCCAGACTGGGGGCAATCGATGAGATTGTACTTGGGTGCGGCGCTACTTAAAGCGGGCCAAGCAAGAAAGGCAGAACTTGTTTACCGCGAGGATCTAAGAGACTTCAGAAACAATGGCTGGGCATTGTTTGGGCTGAGCCAGAGCTTACGTGCCCAAGGGAAATCTGCCGAAGCGCGGAAAGTTGACCGGGACTTTCAACGTGCGTGGAAGAATGCTGACGTTACTCTGAAAGCATCAGTGTTCTAGCATTGTGATGGGGTTGGTTGTATGGCCTAAATAAGATGGCGCGAGATGCGCGACGTGACAGGGATTGTGAGAAGTGGCGCACCGGTATAACGCAATACCCTTTCACTGTGACTGCCACGCAGGCCGTCTAGGAAACCGTTGCGCCCGTCAGTTGGCATCACGATCAGGTCTGCTTCGAGATCCTTCGCTGCCCCTACGATTGCTTCAATGACATCGCCGGTTCGCAGTTCTTTCTTCCACGTCCAGCCCTCTACTTCCGGACAATTCAACGCCGGCATCGTATTTGATTCGCCAACATGCAGGAGTGCAAAAGTTCCTTCGTTGCAGTTCAATTTTTCAACAAAGAGCGCAGCCGCTTTCACTGCTGGTTCAGGCCGAGGCGTACGTGTAATCGGGATCAGTATCCTTTTCAACCTAACTGAACCATCTTTGCCAGACACAAAACCCTCGACATCGCCGGGGATCAAGAGAGTCATTTCACCGGCTTTGCGGGTCACTGGAGCTGACACAGACTTGCCAAGCCAGGGAGCCCAGCCGCTACGTTGACTTGTCGCCAGCACGATAAGATCGGCAGGATTTTTTTCCAAATAACGAACCACCGCTACAACCGGCTCACCTTTCTCGGCCACAACTTTCCGAGCGTCGATACCGAGCTCACCTACAGCAGATTTCGGACTTCCCTTGGGTAACGCTCCCCAACGTTCAAGAGTGTCGCGTACTCCTGGAAAGTCGGACCACTGTGTCGTTCCATCGGATGAAACGTGTAACAGCGTTAGTTTCGATTGAGCCAACATTGCGGCCCTAAGTGCGTGGTGGAAGGCGACGAGGCTACTTTCTGAAAAATCCGTGGGATGAAGCACACTTTTCACTATGGAAAAACCAGGTCCGATTGTTTGCGGCATGACTTCCATTCTTCTAGCGGTTTCCTCTGATGCTTCTGGGCTTTCACGAGCTCGTGTGCTCATGGTACGCCCCACACAGGCAGACCAATACTGTCAGAATTGCTAGTAAGAACTAGATGTATTTGCATACGAAGACTTAAGGCTCGATCGCTATGACTAACCGACTTAAGAGCATCAACTGGAAGGTTTTGGTGATCCTGCTCGTGGCCGGGCTACTTGGTGGGGTCGCATTCTCCCCTATATGATTGATCTACTTAGGAGCAGCATCATGCGGGACGCGCCTGTCTCTGAAATCGCTCTGGCGCTTGTTGTTGCCCTGGCTATCTTCCAACCTCTTTCAAGTGGCCCGTTTCTGTATGCGTGAGTTGTTGCCTGCCGCCACACTTTCTCGCTGGCTTCGTCGCTCGGGAACGCTGCCATGTGGTGACATCGCCGACGTTCAAATCGACCTCGAACACGAAACCAGCATCTCGAAGCTGGTCTTCATGACCGTGACCTATACTCCGGACGCGCCGGCTAATCTCCCGCGCCACATGGTAGTCAAATCGGCCTTCGTGCAAGCGAATGGTGAGGACCACGGTCGCAGCGAGTTACAGTTTTACCGCGAAATCTCACCGGTCCTGGGGACGCCTCCGGTGGTCCGCTGCCTCGCGGCTATAGAAGATGGCGACAGAAATTCTGGAACGATTGTGCTCGAAGATCTGCGTGCGACTCATGACCATCCGCCGTGGCCCATTCCGCCGTCGAAGAAGCAGTGCGAAGTGACGATTGACGTGTTGGCCCAAGTTCACGCACGGTGCTGGGAAGCGCCGACGCTCGGCAACACAATCGGTCAACTTCATACGGTGGAGAGTCTGACGAATATGATCAACGGCATCGTCAAACATCTACCTGCGTTCTTTGATGCCATCGGAGATTCGCTGACTAGTGAGGGACGACAGGTCTACAAACGAGTGTTCGCTTCATCGTTCAAACCGTGGATGCGCTTAACCGATCCGCGTGCGCTGACGATTATTCACGGTGATGCTCATCCATGGAACGTTCTTTTTCCCCGTTCCGGTTCAGGAGCCACGTTTCTGATTGACTGGCAATTGTGGCACGTTGATCTCGGAGCCAGGGATCTAGCTTTTCTCATTGCGTTGCATTGGGATCCGAGCCGGCGTCGTGAGCTAGAGAGACCGTTAATCCGCCGTTATCACGAAGCTCTTCTCAAGCATGGTATCGCCAACTATACAGATGATGACTTGTGGCTCGATTACCGCCGCTGTGCTGTCAGAAACTTGACCATCCCGATCATCTTCTGGAGTCGTGGCATGAAGCCCGAAGGTTGGTGGCATCGGCTCGAGTACGCACTTGCAGCTTATCGTGAACTTGAGTGCGATGAATTATTACCGTGAAACTACTTCTGACTATCCTGCTTTGTCTCTCTAGTTCTGCAGCGCTTGGCCAAACAAACTGTCTGCAAACGGCTAATGAGATTCGGCCACGGCTTTCGGCGGAAACGCAGCGGGAGTTTGAGACAAAACTCAACGAGGCGCGGGAACTCTTCGAGAGAGATTCACATTCCGCTGACAGCACCATCTGGCTTGGCAGGCGCACGGCATACCTTGGACGTTACAAAGACGCGATCAAGATTTACACCGAAGGCATCGAGCAGTTTCCTTCTGACGCCCGGTTTTATCGCCACCGCGGGCATCGCTTTATCACTCTGCGTTGTTTCGACGCCGCCGCTGTAGATTTGGAAAAAGCATCGAAGCTGATTATGGGTAAGCCAGATGAAACCGAGCCAGATGGTTTGCCGAACGCACGCAACATTCCCACCAGCACTCTGCAATCGAACATTTGGTATCACCTGGGCTTGGCTCATTACCTGAAGGGTGATTTCCGACGTGCACTCAGAGCCTACCGAGAAGCGGACAAGGTTTCGAAGAACGCGGACATGCTCGTGGCAACGACCCATTGGCTTTACATGACCTTGCGGCGTTTAGGACGCGAGAAAGAAGCGAGCAGAACATTGGTGTCGATCAAAGACAACCTCGATCTCATCGAGAACACCGATTACTACAAGATGATTCGTGTTTATAAGGGCGAGCTCAAGCCGGCAAACGTTTGGACGGAAATCAGCCCCGCTGCTGACAGTCTTAGTAACGCAACGATTGGTTACGGCTTAGGGAATTGGTTTCTTTACAACGGGCAGCGTGCCGAAGCCGAAAAAGTCTTCCGGCAAGTTACGGCGGGAAATCAGTGGTCCAGTTTCGGCTACATTGCGGCCGAATCAGACCTGAAGCGATTACGCAAGAGTCGTTGACATATTTCAAGAGGCCTCAAATACGTCGGCGACGGGTTTACGAATAAGCATTCCTGTTTTCGCTGCCGGCGCTTTAGTTTTTCGTCGTCGCAGTTGTACTAGTTTGTAGATCCATCAATTCGCGTATTCTGCTGCGAACGGCGCCGGCCAACATCTGCACTTCATCCGGCTTGTAGTTGGCAGCGCGAAATGCATCTTGTAGTTGTTGATCGCTTAACCGCGCCAGCCAGCCGCCAATCCACTTGGCGTCCGCTGTTGTGATATCGCGCATGATGCTCGAGTTCTTTCCACTATAATCCAACCGAACCAGATTGCCTTGGACCTCTTTTATGAACTCATCCTTCACGTAATCCTCAGGTTCGTTACGGCTCCCTTTGATGTTCTTAATAAACGAAATTGGTGATTTCTGCCCTCCAGTTTTCCCAAACGTGGTTCCGAGATCGCTCACGATGTAGTGCAGTTCGTTGCTGGCGCCATTACGTACAAGCAGAATTCGATTATTGGAGTCTTTTAGGTCCCAGTTCTCCATCAACGCCATCAGCACCTTCAACCCTTGTAATTCGCGCTTGCCGGCGAAGGGATTTCTGTCCCACGTCCATTCATCGAATCGCTCAACATTTTCGGGACGTGCTTCAAAGCGGACGTTTTCAAAAGTCCCTTTGCCTTCGATGGTAACCCGCGGCGCGAGATAGTTGATCTCGCTAACATAGCCAACCGCCCAAACTAGTCGCACTGCAGCGGTTTCACTTTGGGCCTCTTTGCCGAGCTTCGCTACCCAAACCCGCCCTCGACCATCCTTAACCCGATATTTTTTTGAATAGCCACCCTTCTCCTCTTTAATAAAGGTGACACGGCTGAGATCGGGTTTTAATTCTTCACCACCTGGCCCAAGAAAGAGATCACGAGAAACGATATTAGAGGGCTCGCGCCAAAGTACCGGTGTGCCCTGAGGCACTTGGCTCTTCTTCTTTTTCTTGTTCTGACCATAAGTTGCAGCTGAACAGCTCAAGACAAGCACAAGTGCAAGCACGAGTGTGTCCCGAATCCTGGATCGTTTCGACATTCCACCGCTCCTTCCTATCTCGTATTGGATTGACGAAAGACTCAATCTATGG
>JBKPAC010000149.1:0-34847 GCA_046726175.1 Acidobacteriota bacterium | reverse complement strand
GAGCCAACATGCCGCGGACGAAAACATGAGCACGGTTTGAGAGTCCTCGCAGGTAACCATCGTGATAGCCGATGGGAATTGTCCCTACGAGCGTCTTGCGTGAAGCTTCAAACGTGCATCCGTATCCCAACGTTTCGCCTTGTGGAACCCATTTGAGTAGATTGATCCTCGAATGCAGCGACATGACAGGTTGCAGCTTTATCTCCTCGTTGAGTGGCGGCAGCACATCGCGCCACAGTCCATAAAGCACTCCGCCAGGTCGCACCATGTTTCCCCACGCCTCGGGATGACCAAAGATGCCTGCTGAATTAGCCAGATGAAAATGAGCGGGCCGGTGACCTCTTTCGCGGAGCCGTTCGATGCCGCGCTCAAATCGCGTTATTTGACTCTCGGTGAGTGGCTGGCATGTTGGATCGTCGGCGGCTGCGAAGTGAGTCATCAAACCATCGACCTTTATGTTTTGAAAACGTGTCAGCTGGTCTATGAAGTCGCTCAGTTGATCAAATCGTACGCCGAGTCGGCCCATGCCTGTGTCGACCTTGATGTGCGCATCTACGACGACACCGGCTTCTTTTGCAGCGCGATCGAGTGCTTCGACTTGGTCTATCCGAAAGACAACTGGTGTCAGCTTGTGTTGAACTACAGCAGCTGCTTGTTCCTCCCAAAATCCGCCGAGGCAGAATATCGAGTGCGTTACACCGGCCGTCCGAAGTTCAATCGCTTCTTCTGGCAGAGCGACACCGAAGAAGCGGGCACCTTCGGCAGCAAGTCGTTTCGCGCACCGCACAGCACCATGGCCGTACGCGTTGGCCTTGACCACGGCCATCACATTCACGTTCTTGCCGACTCGTTCACGGACGATATGAAAGTTGGCAGCGAGCGCATTCAGATCAATCTCGGCCCAGGTCGGGCGTCCCGATCTGGACGCGACGTTGTTCGTGGAAATTGTCATCAAGAATAACCGAGTTATGGAATTGAAGAAGGTAAGGATACCAGCAGAGTATTTCAAACCAAAGAGAGACTATTTGCAGGCGTTGACCGAATCTCTGTGCATCCCCAGTGTTCTCTGTTCCTCTGTGGTTATTTCTTCTGCAGCCGTTAATCACCACGGAGACACAGAGAACACGGAGGATGCACGGAGATATTCAAATTGGTCACCACCCTATTTGCAGACGTTCGATGTCGTCGATACTTTCGTGAGGCGGACGACACCTTCGAACGAGTCGAGAATGATCTGAGGTCCACCCTTTCCGAATTGCCCGCTCATTCTTGGCCTCAGTTCCACGTCATGAGCTCTACTTATCTGCGGCGGTTCGCTGCGAGATACCTTGAGTGGAAAATCCGACTCCACGATGCCTCGATAGGAAGAAAGAGTGGCGTTGAACCCGTTAGTTGTTGCCGCCAGAATCATCTCAACTCTTCCCGACATCGACTTTAAGAAATAACGTCCGTCCTGCCGCAGTTCGCTGGCAAGTCGGATGCTACCGTTCCCCGTAATCGCATCAACATCGCCCTCGACGCCAGAAAGCTCGATGGGAGCACTTGTCGTACTTACATCTACTCGACCACGAGCACATTTAACTTCGATCAGTCCGGCAATCGACACAGCTCGGATACCGCCTTTGGCGTTGGCCAGGCGAATCGCACCGGTCGCAGTCGTTAATTGAAGCAATCCCGTCGATCCATCGACTTCAATATTCCCGCTACGAGTATGTGCCTCGGCCGCGCCAACTTGTTTCAGCACGATGTTGCTCTGATCGCCAAAAATTGTTAGTGGGGTCTCGACATTTGTGACCTGCACGTTGCTTCTGATTACTTTAATGAGCTGAATCGCTGATTGGCGAGGCAAGCTGACTTCAAGATGTATCTGGATTGGACCGTCCGGGTTGGAGGGCGGAGCGTCGAGTATTCCGGCGGTTGGATCCGAACTGCCGATATCTGCATAGTCCGCTTTTAGAAAAATCTTTTGTTCTGGACCGTCAACGACATTGGTGAAAATCAGCACCTCGTCACCACGTTCACTGAAGGCGCGTGCGCTAACCACATTCTTATCCCAACCGACGACTGAGATCCGTCCCGTGCTTCTATTGCCGAGGGCGATCTCAATATTTGGCGACACGTCGACGGACAATTTGCCGTACTTGCGTTCAGCGGTACCGGTTTTCTGGACGAGGGGCTTGGATACATCAGATTCGATCGTTACCTGGGCCTGCAGCGCCGGACCCGCGAACAAGCCAGCGAGCCCAGCAATCATCAGTAGCAGTACCCGGTTCACAATACTCATGATGCCTCTAGAAGACACCTGTTGCCATTTCTCTCAATGCATCTACTTTTCGAGCGTATGCCGACAAAAGGTACTGCGCAGCGACGGGATCATCCGGTCGCTCCCTAACGACTTTGCGCGTCGCAGCAATCGTCCGATCAATGGACGCGAGGGCACGATCGAGTTTCGCGCGCGTCTCAGGATCGATTTGCGACTGCTTTCGCCCAATGTCCCGGGCCAGAATGTTAATAGCGGCAAGATACTTTCTTTCGGCGTCCCGCACTAATTGCTCGGCAGTCTTGCTCTTTGAATTCTCTGCGGCAGCTCGTCGGTGCGTCGCAATCCGCGAAGCACTGGGAGCGCGGGCGTCTCGCCCGCCGGTTGTGCTGAGAGGCACCGCCGGTGCGGGCGAGACGCCCGCGTTCCCAGTAGCTGGCGCACTTGTTACGTTAGTAGTGACCAAGTGTTTTTCAGGAGTATTGATTCTCATCACAAGGACGGTTAGGACTACTGCTGAAAGGACCAAAGCGGCGGTGACTGGTACACTTAGGCGCGGAACTGCGAACACGCGAGCCGCCCACGACCTCGGCGTCACATGACCTACATCACCGAGTTCGGAGCCGAGTCGAGCCTCAATATTGGCCCAAAGCCGGTCAGGAACTTCCGGCTCGGCTCCGTAGACTTGGAACACGTCGTGTTCAGCGCGTAGTCCATTGAGCTCAGCGGCGCATACTTCACACTCCTCGAGGTGCGAACTCACGGCCTGAGAGAGTTCATGTTCGAGTTCTCGATCAAAATAGTCGTCGAGAATTGATTGACATTCCTTGCAATTCATCTGGCTGTCTCCAAAAAGGGACGAATGCGTTTTCTGAGTTCCCGTCGAGCGCGGTGAAGATCGATTTTTACCTTGGCCACCGAGAAGCCAGTGATGTCCGCGATTTCGTCGTAACGATACTGCTGAAAGACCCGCAAAATAAACACCACGCGCTGATCTTCGACAAGCGAGTTAAGCCCCTGACGGATCGCCGCGCTTAGTTCCTTACCCAGCAGCACCTCTGATGGCAAGCTCTCTTGGCTATTCGTGAGGAAAAGACTTGCTTCGTCATTACACTCGTCGCTGGTGATCCATTTTCTTGAACGCAGAGCTTCGCGTGCAACATTCTTTCCGATACCAAAAAGCCACGCTGCAATCTTCGTGTCGTCGCGAATTCTTCCAAGGTTCTGGTAAGCGCGGACAAAGGTTTCCTGAGTAAGCTCTTCCGCTAAATCGCGATCACCTACGAGATTGTGGATGAAACTCAAAATCGGCCGCGCATACCGTTCGAAGATCAGACGAAAGGCCTCCTGCTCACCGGCGCGCGCACGGATAATCAGGTCCTCGGAACTGTTCATCAACGCCCCGGTATGCGAGCTTTGCCCGCGCTTCACTCCTGCTAACTTCAGTGCCAGCGGCTCGATCATTTCGTTGGGTGCACTACTTGTTCCTCAAATTCAGAACCATCCCGCGCGAGATACCTTTGTAGAGCGCGGCTGCCAGGTCCGAGTCCACGCGTTTTAGCTTGTCGTACTGGCCTAGCGCCTCGCTGCGCCTATTCATCGCGAGATTGATTGCGCCGAGATTGTACAGCGCATCTGCGTAGTCTGGTTTGATTTTGATGGCGTTGCGCAGGCACAAGATAGCCTCGGTATCATTACCAAGTTCATGATGAAGCACGCCCAGGCTGTTGTAGGCCTCGTAGTAGTCCGGTTTCAGGCGAATTGCCTCCATAAGATTGCCGAGCACGCTCTTGAAATCACCGGTCTTGTAAGTAGCCAAAGCGAGATTCCGGTGCGCTTCGGGCCACCGCGGCTTTAATTCGAGCGCTTTCGTGTAGGCAGCAATTGCCTCACGCGGCTGCTCGATTTCAGAGAATGCGGCCCCGAGATTATTAAAGGCCAATGCATAGTTCGGATTGTGCTGGATGGCCCGTTTGAAAGACTCGATGGCGAAGCTAACTTCGCCAACGTGAAAGTACTCGCAACCAAGATTGTTGTGGGCCACTGCGTAGTCGGGCTTAAGTTGAACTGCGCGCTTCAAGGATTCGATGGCCTCGGTATGTTGATCGAGTGCTGCCAGAGCCATGGCGAGATCGTTGAACGCCAAGGCGATATTGGGGTTGAGTTCAATAGTTTTTCTGAATGCAATAACCGCGTCCTTGTAACGGCCCGCTTCGTAGTGATGCTCAGCTTGTTGCAGGTAGGCGTTTGCCTGCTCATCAATTGACTGAGGCGCCTGGCCGAAAATCGTCGTCACTAGCAGCATCGGCAGGATTCCAGTAACGATGGTGATCAAAACACACTTCATCACTCCTCCTCGTTTGCCTTTGGCAGTTGTGAGCCAACGCAGCCTTAGTGAGTTAGTGATGAAAACAGAGGAAAGGTTTCAGGTTTTTTTGTGATGCTAGTTAGGCGAGAAATGAATGAGTACGAAAAATCGTAGATTGGTAAATGGTGCTTAGCCGCGGATGAACGCGGATTCAGACCTAAACCAGTAGGGTTGACTTCCCTTTTACTTATTAGAGGTGGATTCGCGTTCATCCGCGGCTAAATACGATTCACCATTTACGAGTCACGATACAAGTTATCGAACCGCATGCTCGAAGGGACGAACCGAAGCTCGATCGAGCCTGTTGGTCCATTTCGCTGTTTCGCAATAATGATTTCAGCAACGTTCTTCTTGTCATCCGGCATGCTCTCTCGCTCTTCGGCTGTCTTGTACTGCTCCTCGCGATAGATGAATGCCACCAGATCTGCATCCTGTTCGAGCGCGCCTGATTCGCGAAGGTCAGCAAGCTGCGGGCGATGATCAGAACGGGATTCAGGTGCGCGGGAAAGCTGAGACAAAGCCACCAACGGAACGTTTAATTCTTTCGCTAACCCCTTCAGCTCGCGTGAAATTTGCGAGACTTCCTGCTGGCGCGATTCAAAGCGCTTTGCAGAGCCCGACATTAGCTGCAAGTAATCAACGATGATCAAGTCAAGCCGTTTCTGCTCAGCTGCCAGCCGTCTGGCCTTGGCGCGCATCTCGAGAACGGAGATGGCCGGAGTATCATCAAGAAAAATCCGTGTGTCTGCGAGTGTTCCAAGCGACCTGGCGACCTGTGCCCACTCTGCTCGAGACAGAAAGCCATTGCGGAAGCGCTGCGCGTCGATGTTGCCCTGCGAACACAGCAAGCGCATTACCAAAGCTTCTTTGGACATTTCGAGCGAGAAGATACCAACGACTGCTCCGGCATGAATTGCCGCGTTCTCTGCAAGCATCAGCGCGAAACTGGTCTTACCCATCGAGGGCCGCGCCGCTACAATGATCAAGTCGTTCCGCTGCAGACCTGAAGTCATCTGATCGAGATCTGCAAAGCCGGTGGTCAATCCGGTTAGTACTGCCGCCCGACCTTCCATCTCCTGCACTTTTTCCAGCAACTGCTCGGCGATCGGCTTAACGTGAGTAAAGCCTTGTCGGATTCTTTCATCCGCAAGCTGAAAGATGGCGTGTTCGGCGTGGTCCAGGATTATCTCGGGTTCATCTTCCTGCTCGAGTGCCTCCTGAGTGATCTTCTGGGCGGCCTTGATCAATTGACGCAGCATTGATTTGCCGCGAACAACTTTCGCGTAGTTTGCGATGTTGGTGGAATGGGGTAGACCGTACGTCAGGTTCGCAATGAAACTAATTCCGCCTACGGATTCCAGCGCATTTTCCTTGCTCAGTTCCTCGCCGATAAGAATGGGATTGATTTCCGCTCCGCGTTCGAAAAGAGCAGTCATCGCCACAAAGATCCGGCGATGCGATGGAACATAAAAGTCCTCGGGCTTTAGCAGTTCGATTGCCTGGCTTATCAGGCCGTTGTCGAGAACGATGCCGCCGAGGATTGCGCGCTCAGATTCGGAGCTGTTGGGTAACGATCGCTCGAGCGACCGGTCACGACTGGGATCAGGTGAAGCCATTGAATAAAGTTATGAAGTTCAAAATAAGAGACGCAGCAAGTTAATAAACTTGCTGCGTCGCCGCAATGTGTGAGGCTGTTATTTTTTCGCGCCCGTTCACGCTGAGGCGTCCGAAGTCTCTTCGTTCGCCGTTTCCTGTGTTTGTCGTGCCAGCTCGGCCTCTTGCTCAGGGGTTAGATGGCCAACAATGACTTCGCCTTCGGCTACAACTTTTACGGGCAATTCCACGGTAACCTCGCGATGTAGCCGCACCGGAACGGTAAATTCACCCAAACGCTTCAAAGGCTCGCGAAGATGGATACGATGACGATCGATCTCGTAGCCTTTGTCCTTTAATTCCGCGGCAATGTCCATCGACGTAACCGAGCCGTAAAGAGCTCCCTGCTCGCCTGCTTTGCGTTTGAATTCGAGCACCAAAGTTTGCAGCCGTTCAGATTGAGCATCAGCAGTGGCCCGTTCTTTCGCTTCTTTCCTGAGGAGTGCTGCTCGTTCCTGATCGATCTGCTTGACGTTGCTTGCCGTCGCTTCGACGGCGAGCTTGCGCGGCAACAGGTAATTGCGGGCGTAGCCTGATCTGACGCGAACTATTTCGCCGCGCGCTCCCAGATCATCAATGTCTTCACGTAACAAAACTTTTGTGTGTGCCATGATTAACCGTTCCCCCCTCAGTCGGTAGTGTACGGCAGCAAAGCGATGTTGCGTGCTCGCTTAATTGCCTCGGCCAGCATGCGCTGATGCGTTGCACAGTTACCGGAGATACGCCGGGGCAGAATCTTGCCTCGTTCGGGAATGTAATTCTGCAATAACCTGACGTCCTTAAAATCTATGAGATCAACCTTCTCGATACAGAAGCGGCAAATCCGACGCCGGTGCATGCGTCGCCCGCCGCGACCGCCTGGCATTCCTCGCCCTCTATCCAGATCCTCATCGCCGTTATAGCCGCGTCCGCGCTCTTCGTAGTTTGTCGACATTAGGCTTCGAATCCCTCCTCTCTTGTGAACTCAGACGCCGCGGGTGCGGAAGCAGCTCCGGCCGACCTCGCCTTTCGAGCGGCTTTTGCAGTACGTCGCGATTTAAACTTTTCCGCGCGCCTGCGATCTTCATCGACCCTCACGGTGATGTAGCGCAAGATCCTGTCGTTCACTCGCATGCGACGCTCTAATTCCGCGATCTCACGTCCCGATCCCTCGACTTCCAGGAGCATGAAAGTGCCCTCGGTTTTATGCAGGATCTCGTAAGCCAACTGTCTGCGGCCCATACTTTCCGAACGTGTAACAACCCCTCCCTGATCGGTGACGAGTTGTTTGAAGTTATCCGTGAGTTTTTGTACTTCGTCGTCATCCGCTGATGGATCGGCGATGAAGATTACTTCGTACTGTCTATTCGTATCCAAATCATCCTCCTTATGGATGTCCAGCCTCATCGTCTGTGGATGAAGCAAGAAGGGTTAAAGATTTTCGATTTTCGACTGATCGTTTTTCGAGACGTAAAAGGCGAATCGAAAATCAAAAATCGAAATCAAAAATCAGTTATGCTTTGCCATTGCTTTCAAAACACCATCGCGAAGAATCGTGCGCAGCGCTTCAGCGCTTGTTTCCAATACTTCTTCCACGGTCTTGCGCTCACTTCGCGGAAAAACACTGAGCACAAATCCTCTCGTATCTTCCAACTGATGATCCGGTTGGATGCCAATACGCAACCGGATGAATTCATCGTCTCCGAGCGTGGCAATGATCGATTTCAACCCATTGTGACCGCCGGCTGAACCGTGTTCACGAATGCGAATCTTTCCAAAGGGCAAGGCGAGATCGTCTGATATCACGATCAGGCGACGATCGCCTGACTCAATCAGGTTGTGTTTTCTGAGCAGGCAGCCAACTGCTTCTCCGCTCAGATTCATGTAGGTCTGCGGCTTGACGAGCTTCACCAGCTGACCTTCAACCTCACCTCTTCCACTCAGCGAACGGCATTCGCGCTTTGTAACTGCTATGCGTTCCCGCGCAGCTAACTTGTCAATCACCATGAAACCGAGATTGTGACGCGACCAATCGTACTCACTTCCCGGATTACCGAGTCCGACTATTAAGAACATTTCCGATTTTCGATTGCCGATTGTCGATTGCCGGATGAATTGCTAAAGGCAATCGCCAATCGAAAATCGAAAATCGGCAATCGCCAATGGCGTTATTCCTTCTCTTCCTCGCCTTCCTCTTCCTTCTTACCCTTGCTGATCAATTCGGGCTCAGCCGGGGCCTCACCTTCCACCGGAACAGGAGCCGCCACCGGTTCTTCCTTAACGATGCCAATAGTCGCAATCACGTTATCGGGTGGATCGAGTATCTCGATTTTTGCGTCCACGGGAATGTCCGAAACGTGCAACACGTCGTGGACACCCAGATTTGTTACGTCGACGTCGATCGAATCTGGAATATCGCGAGGATCACATTTGATCTCGATTTCGCGGACAATCTGCTCCAGCACTCCCTGTTCCTCGCGAACGCCAAATGGTTCACCAACTAAGTGAAGTGGAACAGTGACTTCAATCTTCTGACCCTTTACCAGCCGTTGAAAGTCCGCATGCACCAGACGTCCTCTGACGGGATCTATCTGACGATCGCTGAACATGACCTCACTGGCGCCAACTCCCTCGATATCCAGCGTAAAAATAGTGTTCCGTCCGGCTTCCGAACGAAGAAGCGCAGCGAGCTCGCGAAGAGGAGCTTCAGCAGGAACAGTCTCGGCACCACCGCCATAGACGACCACGGGAATGAAACCTTTGGCGCGAGTCCGCCTGGCGTCGTTCTTTCCTCGACCTTCGCGTTGCTTTGCCTTGACTGTTATCTGTTTTTTATCCGCCATCATTCTCTCCTTACAGACGTTCAGCGATCCAAGGAATTTTCGATTTTTGATTTTTGATTTTCGATTTACTGAATCGGCAGGAGTCGAACCCCCATGCCGGTTACGCAAATCGAAAATCGAAAATCAAAAATCGGAAATCCCCGGACCGCTGATGGTCTTCTTTTAAGCCATCAGTGTTTGCCCTTCGTCATACGAAGAGCGAGGAAACGCTGGTTTCCTCGTGGATCGACTTGATCGCTTTCGCCAGAAGCGGCGCGATACTAAGTACTTTTATTTTTTTCAACTCGCATGCGTTTTTGCGCAGCGGAATCGTATTGGTAACGATTATCTGTTCAATGTCCGAGTCGTCGAGCTGTTCGACCGCGCGACCCGACAACACCGGATGTGTAAAGCACGCGTGGATTCTTTCCGCGCCAGCTTCTCTCAACGCCTTCGCTACCTTCGTCAACGACCCTCCGGTGTCACACATGTCGTCCACGATGAGGCAGTTGCGTCCCTCGACATCGCCCACCACGTTCATGACTTCGGCAACGTTTGCTTTTTCTCGGCGCTTGTCGCACAGCGCCAATTCGGCGTTGAGACGTTTTGCATATGCGCGTGCTCTTTCAGCACCGCCCGTGTCCGGCGCCACCACCGTCAAGTTCGGCAACTTGTTTTCCTGGTAGTACCCGATCATCACAGGAGCCGAATACAGGTGGTCCACTGGAATATCAAAGAACCCTTGAATCTGAGCAGCGTGCAAGTCCATCGTCAGCAGGCGATTTGCCCCAGAGGTGGTAATCAGATTGGCAACCAGCTTTGCGGAAATCGGTACCCGCGGTCGATCTTTCTTGTCAGATCGAGCGTAGCCGTAATAGGGTAGCACCGCCGTGATCCGTTCTGCTGAAGATCGACGAAATGCGTCGATCATGATCAGCAGTTCCATCAGGTGCTCATCTGTGGGCGGGCACGTCGGCTGAACGATGAAGACGTCTCCACCACGCACGTTTTCATCAATCTGGAAATTGAACTCGCCGTCAGAGAAGCGTTCAGCGAAAGCCCGTCCCATGTCACAACCCAACTGGCGACATATCTCTTCGGCCAATTGAGGGTTCGCATTTCCACAAAAGATTTTTATGCCGCCGGTTGTGCTCATAATGTCGGTATTTTGCACCGAGCACGAGCGACAGGCTCTTGTTTTCCCTGTCGCTTCTTGCTCTTGCTTGCGTATATGGCTGGGGCGGGAGGATTCGAACCTACGAATGCCGGTTCCAAAGACCGGTGCCTTACCACTTGGCTACGCCCCAGAATTGAAATTCATTATTGGAAGAGCGTAAGAGCGGAGTCCCCTAGAACCCAACGCTCGAAGATACTCACCGCGTGAAAGACTATCACAGGCGAAGACACGCCAATCGCTTTCCGCCTTAATCTTTTTCAGTGCATCATTCCGAGCTTCCGCACTGCTAAAGATACCAAACACGCTAGAACCACTTCCAGCCAACAAAACACGCCGAGCACCCGCATCACGCAAAGCTCGCTGCACTCGCTTGATCTCGGGCTGTATCTCAAAGATCACGTCTTCAAAGTCATTGTGAAGCGGCCATTGATCTGACTCTGCTAAAAAGGCCTCGTCACGCGAACTAGCAAGAATAGGGGCCGAAAAGTCCCTTGTCAAGGCACGCGCCTTGAGGGCTGCATACGCTTTCTGCGTCGATACACGCGTCGCTGGCGTAACCACAATAAGCTCGATTTTCGGAAGGTCTGTTGCCGGTGTTATTTCCGTTCCGATGCCGGTGGCCAGTGCACGTCCCCCGAAGAAGAAGAACGGAACGTCAGCTCCGAGTTCCGCTCCAATGTTCACGAGTTCAGTGGAACTCAGGTCCAGTTGCCAGAGATTAGCGAGCGCCAACAGAGTGACGGCAGCATTTGAGGAAGCGCCGCCGAGCCCACCTCCTGCCGGAATCGTCTTGTCCAGGCGGATATCTACTCCACGCTCGGAGCGAGTTCGCTCAATCAATAAGCTAGCTGCGCGCACGCAGAGATTCGTATTGTTCATTGGGATGGTGGGATCGTTACAGCTGAGATTGACCTGTTGGTCCTGGCGAACGCTGAAATAGATCTCGTCACAAAGCGAAATCGTTTGGAGGAAAGTTACGACCTCGTGATAACCATCAGGACGTTTGCCAAGTACGTGCAAACTCCAGTTGATCTTGGCAAAGGATGGAAGAGTAAGTTCAGAGGTCAATAGCGGCTCAAAACTCCTGCGCAGCCGCTATACCGACGTAGCAAAGCGACTAACGCGATATGAATTCCTGAGTGATGTATACGGCGCCGTTAGGTTTGACAAAGACTCCAATCGCGGAGTCCTTGTACTGTTTGCCCAGAATATTCTCGCGGTGTCCCGGAGAATTCATCCAACGCTCTATTACGAACGTGGCTGGATCTTCGACGCCCCAATTATAAGCGATGTTCTCAGCAATTCTTCGAAACGGCCTGATGCCAGCCTGAACCGCTCGTTCTTTTGGACCCTGACCTTCAGGATTCTCGTGCGAGAAGAACGTTCCCCGTGCCATGCTTTGCGAGTGAGTTCGAGCGAGCTGACAGAGTTCTTGATCCCAGGTAAGAGCGGGAAGGCCGTTCCTCAACCGCGCATCATTGACCAACTGAAATACACGTCGCTCGATTCCCTCGGCGGCCCCTACCGGAGCTGGCACGAGGTTGCTGACTGAGTTCGCCACCTCAACTTCCAGAGCCGCTCGGCGTGGCCTTGAGGCAGCTGCCGCAGTAAGGCTTTGCGGACTGGCAGCGGCCTGACCACTTTGGGCATCCACAGAATTGGCGAAAGCGACGAGCCAGAATGCGGATATGAGACCGAGGGTAAGATTTCCCAGGATTATGCCGAAAACTTTATTTCGATGTTCCGTGCTCTTCATGGCGCAAAGGATTGGTTTGTGGGAGCGAAGCGTTTGGGTGAGAAACCCGGTTGAGAGAGTCACCGCGAGGGCTGAGCGATGATGAACACAAGTCAGACTAACAAACTGACCAAAGAATGGCAAACACTGTTTAGCGGACGTTCTATTGAGAGGTTTCTGCGGTGTTGTTGGCGGGAACGAACAATTTGAGGGTGCGGGTCCAGGCTCGGCGGCTGGGGTAGCAGTAAATCAAAACTACGACGGCAATTAATCCTGCCCAATAAGTGTAACGTTCATTGCCTGTTACGAGCGTTCCAACAAACCCCAAACCTGCAATACCGGCTGCGATTACTGCTAACTGAAGGGTGGTTCGCTCTAACGTAATCAGGAGTCCATTTGCGCCTTGCAATGCTCCGATATCCTGAAGTCGCATCGTTGAAAAGCGCGTTCGTCGAAGAACAACGGAGCCAAGCCCAAGGAAGAGAATCACGATCCGCAGGCCTATATCCAGACTCGGATTCTGCTGCTGTCTCAGATACCCCTTTCCGAGATACGCCACGATCGAAAGCAGCACGACTGCGACGAGCAGGCCTGCAACCGTTGTAGCTGCTGCTTTATGCCGGCGGAGCAACTCAGCGGAAACTGCTGGCGGCAAAGTCTCTGGAGATGCCACTTTTAATCACCTGGCGGGAGCCAAAACGTTTTGGTACGGCTGTGTTGTCGTCGACAAAATACCAGTTAGAGGATTGATCACGCAAAGTAATTCTAAGAATGGAAAAGGGCCTGCCAGAGGAAAGACAGGCCCGATTTCATTTGCTTCAAACTTCGCTCAAGGCTTAATACCGGCGGGAGTTCCTGTTGCGGGTGGTGCTCCAGAACTCGCGGGAGCTGCGTTCTGGCTTGAACCAGGTTTAGAGGGACTCGCAGCGGGTCGCGTCGTCCGCTGTGTAGGCGCTTCAGGCGTCAAATTAGCCGGAAGCTGACCGTTGTACTTAATCGCTTCATCAATCAGGTCGGTGCCTTCCTTGCTGTCTTTCTTGATTAGGATTCCATCTTTGCTCACTGAAATATCAGCCCGGCCGGTTACCTGCTGCATCACGTTCTGCATGAATGTCGGGCGTTCGGGACGCGGCGCATTCTTCTTTGCCGGATCAACATCCGGAACCGGAGCGCCAATGATTCCCAATTGCTCCCGAGCATTATCGGCGAACTCACTATTCGGATAGTCTCTGAGCAGGTTCTGATAATACTTGGCAGCTTCGTCGGGTTCCTCTTCCAATTGATAGGTGGTACCGAGGCGGAAGAGCACTTCATCCATGTAAGAGAATCGCGGATACTTTTCTACAATCTCTTTCAGCCGTGATTGAGCGCCCTTTAACCCGGTACCGCGTCCTTTGTTGTAGCGGGCCTCGTAGTAAAAGCGAGCCACGCCAAGGTTGTGCATCGCAAGATTCTCCTGGACTTCGCGAAGTCGCTCCTGGACGTCCTCACGCTGAGCAGATTTTGGATACTGCTGCATTAATACCTTTAGTCGCTGCTCGGCTTTTCTCGCATGGGTTACATCACGATCGGACAGACCCATCTGCCGCATTTCCGCTTCGGCTACCTTGAGCATTGCGTCGTCTGCCAATGGATCTGTTGGGAAGAACGTTAACCAGTCCTGATAAGCTTGCGCCGCCTGAATCAACGAGGAAGTAGTCCCCTCAAGGTAGAACGAATCAGCGATCGCTAATTTGGCGAGTGGAAGGAATGGCGAATCGGGATAAGTGTTGATGATTGTCGTGAACAGCAATCTTCCGGTTTCGTGGCTTCCCTTCCGTACCTGTTTGGTTGCTTCTTCAAACAGGACTCGATCCCGGCCTGGAGCAACCGAGCCTGTCAGCTCGGCGTACTTGTCATCGCCGCCACCACCAAACAATCCGAAGAACTTTCCTTTTTTCTTCTTCTTTGTCGTGCTCCCAACCGTTTGAGTTCCGCTTGCAGCACGTGCACCCGCAGTCGCCTGCAGACCAGCTTCCACTCTCGTATTCAGATCCGCGACAGAAGTCTCTAGCCGGTCCAACGCCGTAGTGTCATAACGCTCGGCGCGTTCCTGCTTCGTACGAAGGTCATTGATTTCGCTAACGAGGGAGCCGACTTCCTTTTCGAGTCCTCGCAGTCGCTCGCGAGGGTCATCGGCGCTGGGCTTTTGTTTCTTATCGTTGCTGGCAGGCATTGAGGAGATGGCACTATTCAGCGATCGGCGCATCGATTCGAGCTTGGAACTCATGACCTCCATGCGCTGAACTGCCGAAAGCTCACTCCGTTGACTGCTGCTTTGAGCAAGCGCAGTCAATGAAAGAGCAGCTATGATTGCTAATGTTACTGCCACGTTTTTAAGCGATCGAAACTTCATTTCAACCTCCGAGTGCGGGACAACAATCGGGGAGTTCTCTTTTTGCATATTCATTAAGGGTTACCTAAACCCACTGTACGGTAGCTTCACGCAATTCTCTGGCTGCCGCTTCGGGTTCACCACCGCCGAAAATAGCAGAGCCCGCGACAATAATCTCGGCTCCAGCGCTAACTACTTGTTCAATATTTGAGCGGTCGATTCCTCCGTCAATTTCGATACGAGTCGCTAACCCGCGCTCGTCAATCATTCGCCGCAGCCTGCGAACTTTATCAATTGAGCCGGGGATAAACTGCTGACCGCCGAAACCGGGATTAACTGACATTACCAAAATGTAATCAACGTACTGGAGCGCCTCCTCGACTGTCGTCACGGAAGTCGCAGGATTAAGGACCACACCAGCTTGACCTCCAGCGCGCTTGATCGACATTAAAGTGCGATGCAGATTCGGATCGGTCTCAACGTGAACAGATACCATCCGTGCACCTGCGGTCACAAATTGCTCCGCGTATCTGCCAGGCTCCGAAATCATTAAATGCGCATCAATCGGCAGTTGGGTCACTCGCGTCAACGATTTAACAACCGGCAGACCAATGGTGATGTTTGGGACAAAGTGCCCGTCCATCACATCGACGTGAACAATGGTAGCGCCGCCACGCTCAACGGCCGCAATCTCCTCGCCTAACCGAGAGAAGTCTGCGGAAAGGATTGAAGGAGCGATGTCAATCATTTTACCGGCAGACATTGACGCTTAGATGAACAAACTTTTCACGGGATCTAACGCTGATCCCAGTTATTCTTATGCTCGGTGGGAGACGGTTTTGGCGAAGGACGCCGCTCGCTGTTTTCGTTTTGATTGCTGTTTACGACCGGCGGTTTGCCCTCGGCCCCGGTTCGATTTGCATTCGAAGCGGCGTCGGTCACGCTTCGGTTAGTGTTCACGTTGCTATTCGCGTTTGCCGGCGCACGGTTTGCATTAGCATTGCGATTGGCGTTCGCGTTGTCGTTTGAATTCTTGTTCGCATTCCGATTGCGAGCCGGACGGTTCTCGTTAGTATTCGCGTTGGCGTTTTCGGGTTTCTTCTCCTCGGGAGGAGTAATGACTTCCGGACTCTCGCCTTCCTTGGTTGCGCGACTTATGTCCATTGCCACAGTTTGGCCGGCTTTAACCACTTCACCGGAACGTGGCAACTGGAATAGCACCGTGTCGGCTTTGACCTGATTACTCGGTCTTGTAGCGCGCACTCGAAAATTAAGACTGGCCGCGGCAAGAATCTTTTCTGCCTCAAAACGGTCCTTGCCCAGCACGTCAGGAACAATTACCTCAGGACTTCTCAACGAGAGATAGACCGTAGTAGCCAGCCCAAAAAGAAACGTCATAGCGATCGCTATGACGATCGTAACTCGTTGAAAAACCGTTAATGTGCTATTCAGAAAACTCACTTAAACGACTTGGGCTGGAGCGCCGACACTGGCAAAACCAAGTTGCGAAGTCTAACACCCGCTATCCTCACCAGCAAGCCGGCCTAACTTTTGGCACTAGTGCATTTGCCCTAATTGTTCTTTTCAAAGACCGCAATGAAGAACCCGTCGGTCCCTTGACGATGTGGCCAAGTGCGAGCCGCGCCGGATTCAGCAACTAATTGCGATTCAACTGGCAGAGCAAGAGGCCTGAATGAGCCGTTTGATGCCAGAAAGGCCTCGGCGACCTGCTCATTCTCCTCAGGTTCAACCGAGCAGGTTGAGTAAATTAGTCTGCCTCCGGGCTTTACTGCGTTAGCTGCACGTATCAGGAGCTGCTTCTGGCGGCCAGCCAACTCGTCGATATCCGCGGCTGAGATGCGCCAGCGGATCTCGGGGTTGCGCCTTAATGTGCCGGTACCGGAGCAAGGCGCATCAACCAGGACGCGGTCAAACACACGTTGCTGAAAAGGTAGCCACTCCAATCCATCCAACAGCACGCAGCGAATGTTTTGGAGTCCTTGCAGCTTCGCGTTCTCTGAGACCACCCGCAACCGATGATCGTGCAGCTCACCAGCTACGACGAGAGCTTCATGCCGCGCGAGAGAGGCAATGTGCGTAGTCTTGCTGCCAGGTGCAGCGCACAGATCCAATATGGTATTCGCGGATCCCGGTTCTAAAACATGCGCTACCAGTTGCGAAGCTTCGTCCTGAAGATAAATCTGCCCGGCCTGAGCCAGTTCTCGCACTACACTGGTCCCACCGCTAACGCGCCAGGCACCCGTTACTACCTGCGAAGGAATCAAGCTGGCGCCGGCACTTGACAACCTTTCGAGTACTTCATTCTCTCGGGCCTTGCGTGTTAGGCGAAAGCTCACCGGAGCGACTTCGTTGTTCGCTCGCGCAAATGCATTCGTCTCAGCCATTCCAAACGACTTCGACCAACGCTCGATAAGCCAACGCGGATGCGAAGTCTCAATAGAAATCCTGGTGATTGCATCTTGAACGTCTGAAGCTGGATCGTAGTCGGGTTCGCGAACCGCCCGGCGAAGGATCGCGTTTACGAATTTGTCCGCTGAGCTGACGCGCGCAAGGCGGACTAACTTAACTGCATCGTTCACTGCCGCGGCTGCTGGTATGCGGGTAAGAAATCGCAGCTGATAAAGGCCCATGCGCAAAATGATGAGTACTGACTGGTCCAATCGCGATGCATCACGATTGGCATAATGAGATATCAGGTGATCGAGATACAGCTGCCAACGCAGAACACCCAGAGTCAGCTCCTGTGTTAGAGCCCGATCCTGAGCGATCAGATCATGATCACGTGAGGCAAGCAACACTGACGCATAGGCGCCTTCATCTGCGACCCGGCTGAGGATCTCGAACGCAGCGACACGGGCGGGGGAAATCGCGCTCGATTGTGGCTTTAATTTATGGCTTCTTGCGTGACCCAAACTTCTCTCCCACGCGTACTGGCGATCCGTTCAGGAAATCGCGAGCTGACATTCGACGGCCGCCTTCGGCCTGAACTTCAAGTAATCTCAGTGCAGTCCTGCCGCCGCACATCAGTACCAGGTCGTCACCGCGCGCTTCAACAACCGTGCCTGGGTCAAAATCAGTGTCTAGAGTAAACGGCTCAGCACTCCAGATGATTAAACGGCGAGATCTGTAATCAGTGAATGCGTTGGGCCAGGGTTGCATTCCTCTTACGAACCGCTCGATGACGAACGCATCGTCCTTCCATCTGATTATTCCGTCTTCCTTGTTCAGCAATGGCGCAAATGTCGCGTCGCGGTCGTGTTGCGGTCGAGGCGAGATGCTATTGATGCATTCCAGCGTTTGCGACAACAGCTCCGCTCCGAGTTCAGAAAGACGCGTCATCAGCTCGGATGCCGTCTCCTTTTCGTGGATTTGAGTTTCACGCTGCAGCAGTATCGGCCCTGAGTCTAATTCTTCTTCGATGAACATAGTTGTCACGCCAGTTTTTCGTTCACCATTAACGATGGCCCAGTTGACGGGAGCCGCGCCGCGATAAAGAGGCAAAAGCGAGAAATGGACGTTGATGCATCCTCGTCGTGGCGTTGACAGGTACTCGGCGGGCAGAATTCGCCCGTAAGCAACGACCACAGCTACGTCGGCAAAGTGAGATGCAAACAACGCCTTCGATCCGTCCGTTTTTAGTTTTGCAGGTTGACAGATCGGCAGCCCACGCTCCAGTGCAAACTCCTTGACCGGAGACATCGACAGCTTTTTGCCACGTCCCGACGGTCTGTCGGGCTGAGTCCACACTGCGGCCACTTCGTGTCCATCTTCTACGCAGCGTCGCAACGTCGGGACCGCCGCAGCCGGAGTTCCCATGAAAACTATTCGCATCTCGAACTCTACAATTCTTTAGTCCAAACGAAACTTCGGCAGGTGACGAGCACATTCATCACCTGCCGCATATTCAAATCAAAGGTTGTCAACGGTAGATTCACACAGCTGTTCGAGCTTCTAATCGCTGGTTTGTCATGCCCACCTTTGTAGATGTGAGCTTTGCCTGCATGAAGAGCAACAGATAGTCGCGACCGCCGGCTTTCGAGTCGGTACCCGACATATTGAATCCGCCAAACGGGTGTACACCGACTAACGCACCCGTGCACTTCCGGTTTAGATACAGATTGCCTACGTGAAACTCGCGTTGTGCTCGATCGAGCTTCTCCTGGTCGGAACTGTAAACTGCGCCGGTGAGGCCGAACTCAGTGTCATTAGCGATCTTCAGAGCATCGTCAAAGTTTTCGGCTTTAATCACTGCCAGGACTGGTCCGAAGATCTCCTGCTGTTCGATCGTCGCCCCTGGCTTAACATCTGCAATGACCGTGGGCTCAATGAAGAAGCCTTGCTCGCCGTCACTGCCGCCTCCAGCTAACAATCGACCACCTTCGGACTTTCCTTTTTCGATGTAGTCGTTGATTGATTTAAAAGCCTTCTGATTGATGACGGCGCTCATCGCAGTTCCCCGATCCGTTGGATCGCCAACTTTGATCTTGTCGATGCGCTCAACAATCTTATCAAGCATCGAATCGTAGACCTTCGCGTCGATGATTGCGCGCGAGCACGCTGAACATTTTTGTCCCTGGAATCCAAATGCCGATTGGACCACGCCTGTCGCAGCAGCATCGAGATCAGCATCGTCTGCCACGATGATCGCATCTTTGCCACCCATTTCAGCCACGACCCGCTTAATCCAGAGTTGGCCGTCGTGAACTTTTGCAGCTCGTTCATTGATCCGTAGACCAACCTCTTTCGATCCCGTAAAGGCAACAAAGCGAGTAAGAGGATGATCGACGATCACGTCTCCAACTTCAGCTCCCGAACCTGTCATGAAGTTGACCACACCGGCCGGCAATCCCGCCTCCTCCAGAATCTCAAAGAACTTGAAGGCAATTGTAGGCGCGTCTGAAGAAGGCTTCAGTACCACCGTATTTCCGGTAACAATCGCAGCGGCTGTCATTCCCGTCATGATCGCCAAAGGAAAATTCCAGGGAGGAATGACAGCGCCAACTCCGAGAGGGATGTATTCGAGCTGGTTGTCTTCACCCTGCAATTTCGTTAAAGGTTGATCACTCGAGTAACGAAGCATCTCGCGAGCATAGAACTCAATAAAGTCGATCGCTTCAGCGGTATCGGCATCCGCCTCGATCCATGTCTTTGCTACTTCGTGAATCATCCAGGCAGAAAACTCGTGCTTGCGTTCCCGAAGGATCGAGGCCGTGCGGAAAAGCAGGTCTGCGCGTTTCTTTGGGTCCTCGTTCTTCCATGTTTGAAACGCCTGATAAGCACTTTCAACCGCACGCTTGGCAAGCTCTTTGGTGGCCTTATGGAAATTTCCGACAACCTCGGCACGATTTGCCGGGTTGAGGCTCTCAAGCTTACCGCCAGTGGTGATCCGTTCGCCTCCGATGACTAGCGGATACTCACGTCCCAACTCACCGTGGACCTTAGCGATTGCGTCGCGCATGGCCCGCGCGTTCTCATCTTTGCTGAAATCAATCAGCGGCTCATTCTGAAATTCGGTTGGCATTGGTCGCTCCGATTTTTGGTTTTTGCGAATACTATCACGATGAGCAGGCAAGAAAAGAGCGGGGTCACCCCCGCTTTCTTAGTCTCCGTTCTGGCGAGTCTGACGCTGCTGGTTTTTAGACCCAGTTTCCCGCCTTCTGCAACTTCTTGATCCTTCGTTTCACCAATTCGCGTTTCACTGGACTCATCTTGTCAAGGAACACGATGCCATCGCAGTGGTCGGTTTCGTGGAGCATACAGCGGGCGGTCAATTCCATCACGTCCACTTCAAAATAGTCTCCGTTCAGATCCTGCGCTCGTACAACTGCCCGAAGATTGCGCTCGACGTTCGTGAAGATTCCCGGAAAGGAAAGGCAGCCTTCTTCTCCAGTTTGACTACCCTCGACCCTCAGGACTTCCGGGTTTATCAAAGCGACCCGTTGGCTGGGATCCTTGCCGCCGGAACAATCCATAACAAATAACCGCTTGGGAATGCCCACCTGTACGGCCGCCAAACCAACGCCTGGTGCGGCGTACATCGTCTCGAACATATCCGAGACGAGCTTTTTCAAGTCGTCATCGAAATCAGTTACGTGGTCTCCGGGGCTATCGAGAACCGGATCCGGCCACTTTACTATTTGCAGAATCGCCATTAATTCCTTCCATTCCACCGAAGACCCAGCTTCGGACGCTGTCGGTGTAAATTCTACGATGAATGATGCTTGATGGCTACTTAATAGCCCCGGAGCTGCTCGCGATAACCCTCATAGTTGCGCTTCATTTCACCCAGACTGTCGCCACCGAATTTCTCGCGCATCGCGTCCGCCAGGATCATCGCTACCATCGCTTCGCCAATGACTCCGGCTGCAGGCACAGCCGTAACATCCGAGCGTTCGAAAGCGGCCAGCTCTTCCTGCTTGGTGTCAATGTCAACGGACTTCAGTGCTCGCCGCAACGTGGATAGAGGCTTGAGGTGGCCCCGAATCCTAATCTCTTCGCCATTAGTCACGCCGCCTTCTAATCCACCGGCTCGATTCGTTCCTCTGATGAACTCTTTCGTTTCAGGGTTATAGGCTATTTCGTCATGAACCTCGGAACCTGGCAGGCTACTCGCCTCAATGCCTGAACCGATGGACGTTGCCTTCACCGCCGGAATCGACATGATCGCCTGCGCCAAACGACCGTCGAGCTTCAGATCCCACGCAGTATGAGAGCCGAGCCCAGGCAGCACGCCCCGAGCAACAACCTCGAAAACTCCACCTAATGTGTCACCGGCTTCGCGAGTTCGATCGATTGCCTGCACCATTTGTTGCTGGGCCTGCTCATTGGCGCATCGTAAAGGCGCGTCTTCAGGAATGTTCTCAATCTCTTTCCACGTGAGTTCGAGAGGGGTGGAAGGAATGCCACCAAGTTGGACAACATGGCTACGAATCTCGATGCCAAACACTGACAGCAATTGTCGCGCAAGAGCACCACACGCAACTCGCGCAGTAGTTTCGCGAGCTGAAGAGCGCTCGAGAATATTTCGCAGATCTCGAACGTCGAACTTCTGCCCTCCTGCCAGATCCGTATGGCCGGGACGGGGGCGCTTTACTCGCCGTGACTTCTCAGGAGCCAGCTCGCGCGGAGTGACTGCCATCACCTCGGTCCAATTGGCCCAGTCTTTGTTCTCGATTATCAGCGCGACTGGCGAGCCTAAAGTAAGACCGTGACGTATGCCGCTGAGAATTTCTGCATGGTCGCGCTCGATCTTCATTCGACCCCCACGACCGTAACCCCATTGGCGTCGTCGCAGCTCGTGATCAATCAGTTCAAGATCCACCGGTAGACCAGCTGGTAATCCCTCGACGGTTGCTACCAAAGCGCGACCGTGTGATTCCCCAGCGGTTGTGAAGCGAAATATGCGATTCATCCTGATCAGTTGAGATACTCTTCCGGAAAGATGTTACCTCGCCCAAGAATACCGGCAGGGTCGAACGCGCGTTTCAATGCAGCCATTTCGCGCAGAGTCTTTTCGCCGTAAAGCTCACGCAGGTACTCGCGTTTAAGTTTTCCTATTCCATGTTCGGCAGAAACCGTCCCACCCAGATCGATTGCACGCCGTATGAATCTCACGTAGAGTTCGCGCGCATTTGTAGCTTCAATATCGTCACGCGGCAAGATGTTTACGTGGACGTGATTGTCGCCGATGTGACCGAAGATTGTGTAGCGAAGATCAGATGCACGCAGCGTCTCCTGGTAAAAGCGCAACATCTCGGGAAACTTCTCGTCGGGAACCGCCATATCAGTCGACACCTTCCGCTGGCGGTGACGAGCGAACCACTCGTTCATCAGCACAGGCAGTTGATGACGAAACTCACGCAGCTTTGCCTGGTCCTGCTCATTGGTGGCAAACCATGACGCGTCACCAAGCGCCCCATGGCTATCTAAAAGATTCAGCCACTTCGTCATCAACAAGTCTTCTGAGGCACCAGTGGTTTCCTGTTCAAAGAAGATGGCTCCAACGGCGTCATGCGGCAAGTCATACTTTTGACGCAGAAACCCTAGAGATTCAGAGTCGAAATACTCGAGTGCGCGGGCATCGATATCCTGGCTTTCCTGCGTAAGGACTGTCCGCATTCTCTCGCGAGAAGCCAATGAACGGGACCGGGCTTCGCTTACAAAAGCGAGTAACTTCTCTTCAGAATCAAAAAACACGATTCCACTCAGCAGATTCTCGGGCTTACCTATCAGCCGTACTTCGATCTCAACGATGACTCCGAGCGTACCTTCGCTGCCGATGAACAGATCGAGCGCATCCATTTTCGGCGCCACGTAGTAGCCCGAGGCGTTCTTGCGCACATGCGGCATATGGTAGTCAGGTAATCTCGCTTCGATCGTTGCACCGGAAGGCAGCGGCAGTCGAATTGTATTGGTCTCATCACTGAAGACCTCGCCACGCCGCAGATCAATTACCTCGCCATTCACGAGCGCGATTTTCAACCTCTCAACGTACTTACGTGTCGGTCCATACTTGAAGGTTCTGGCACCCGAGGCGTTCGTGGCAACTGTTCCTCCCAGGAAACAGCCACGCTCAGTCGGATCGGGCGGATAAAAAAGGCCCTTTGATTCAACGAATTTCTGAAAGTCACCAAGTATCACGCCAGCCTGAGCAACGGCACTTCCCGACTGATGGTCCTTGCGAACCAGGCTTCTAATCTCATTCAAAGTGTCAGTCGCTAAAACGATTCCGCCAAACGGAACGCGGCCGCCAACTGTGCCGGTACCGGCGCCAGATACTGTCACAGGCACTCGCTCGCGTGAAGCAGCAGCGAGAATCTCCGCTACCTCTTCCGCGCTCTCCGGGAACACGACGCGATCGACGTGACCCCCCTCGAGATAACTCGAATCAGACACGTAAGATTGCGTTTCGTCAGTAGCGGTTTTCGACTGCAAGACTGTATCAACCCTGTTCTTTAGATTCTGAAGAAGATCTACGTTAGCTGCAGTTCGCGTTCGCGCAATGCCTTGATGCGATCGCGCAATTCAGCGGCCCTTTCAAACTCGAACCGTTTCGCCGCTGCGCGCATTTCTATTTCCAGTCGGGAAATCGTCGCCTCGAGGTTCTCGGGCAAGTAATCTTCTGGTTGGTCAAGCTCAACAGGCACTTTGAAGTAGTCGGCTTCGGACGCCGTGATCAATGTAGCTTCAATAGGCTTCACTATCGTTTGCGGAACGATACCCTGCTCGCGATTGAAGACTTCCTGGATTGCCCGTCGTCTGTTGGTTTCATCGACCGCTCGTTTCATTGAATCTGTGATGTGATCGGCGTAGAGAATCGCTTTTCCTTGAGCGTTCCGCGCCGCACGTCCGATCGTCTGAATCAGAGACTGTTCCGAACGCAAAAACCCTTCTTTGTCGGCGTCCAGAATCGCGACGAGCGAGACCTCAGGAAGATCCAAGCCTTCTCGGAGGAGGTTGATTCCCACGAGGACATCAAACTCACCGCGCCTCAGATCACGGAGGATCTTTATCCGCTCAAGAGTTTCAATGTCCGAATGGAGATACCGAACGCGAACTCCTACTTCAGTGAAATACTCAGTTAGATCTTCCGCCATTCGTTTAGTCAACGTCGTTACGAGAACACGTTCCCTACATTCAGCTCTCACTCGACATTCCTCAAGGAGGTGATCGATCTGGCCTTTGACCGGATGTATTTCGACTTCTGGATCCATCAACCCAGTGGGACGAATGATCTGCTCGATCACTTCACCACTCGACTTTGTTAGTTCGTATGGTCCAGGCGTAGCTGACACGTAAATAGTCTGCCCGATCCGCGCTTCAAATTCGGAAAAATTCAGAGGACGATTGTCGAGCGCTGAAGGCAAGCGAAAACCGTACTCCACGAGAGTTCGCTTGCGAGACTGGTCGCCTTCGAACATTCCTCTCACCTGAGGAATCGACTGATGCGATTCGTCGATAACGATTATGCTGTCGCGAGGCAGGTAATCGAGCAAAGTTGGAGGTGGTTCGCCGGGGTTCTTCCCCGTCAGGTGACGCGAATAGTTCTCGATGCCTCGGCAGAAACCCATCTCCTTAATCATTTCGAGATCAAACATCGTGCGCTGGTGCAAACGCTGCGCTTCAACCAGCTTGCCCTCGGTAATCAGTTTGGGCTCCCACCATTCAAGTTCATCTCGAATGGTCTTCAACGCACGTTTGATGGTGCTTCGCGACATTACGTAGTGCGTTTTCGGGTAGATCGGCACACGGGCGTTGTGGCGCTCAACAACTTCACCAAGCAGAGGATCGATCGTGGAAATGGAATCAATTTCGTCGCCCCAAAGCTCAATCCGATACGCCAAATCCTGGTAACTCGGAAAAACTTCTACTACATCTCCGCGAACACGAAACGATCCCCGCTGGAAATTGATGTCCGAACGCTCGTACTGCAACTCCACCAGACGCTGAAGCAGCACCTCACGAGACATTCGACTGCCGGGCTCGAGAAACAGTAACAACCCGTAGTACGCATCAGGATCTCCCAATCCGTAGATGCAGGAGACGCTCGCCACTACGATGACGTCCCGACGTTCGAACAAGGCTCGCGTGGCAGACATCCGGAGGCGATCGATCTCATCGTTGATGATTGCCTCTTTCTCGATGTAGACGTCTGAAGCAGGGACATATGCTTCCGGTTGATAGTAGTCGTAATACGAGACGAAGTATTCAACCGTGTTCTGCGGAAACAGCGAACGAAATTCCTGAAACAGTTGCGCTGCGAGGGTCTTGTTATGTGCCAGTACAAGTGTGGGACGCTGGGTTCTTTCAATGACGCTGGCGATCGTAAACGTCTTGCCACTGCCCGTTATTCCGAGAAGCACTTGATCCTTCGCCCCATCGTTGAGACCACGAACGAGTGCATCGATCGCCTGCGGCTGATCACCCTTGGGCTGGTAGTCTGACTGGAGCTTGAAACGCATGAGATAGATAGTAAATGGTAATGCTGAAATTACGAAAAGAGGGGGCTGCACACCCAAACGCCAAAAAAAGATCCACAAATCAGCACGAACTCCCGTGCTAATTCGTGGACCGGAGTTTTATGGACTTACAACCGATTACGCTGCTGAAGGAGTTGATTCCCTCGTCTGGCTACTGATTTGGTAGATTGCCTCCATGACGGCCGAGCGCACTTCTGACGGCAGTGAACCGCGGACAGCGAGCCGGCGAAACGCGGGAACGATCTCTGATTGACCGCTCAATGCGAGCAGCTTCACCACAGCGAGCCGAGCTTCGATATTCGGATAATCCTCGATCGCGCGCATCAAAGGTTGAACTTCTCCGGCTTTGGCCATGAGGAATAGGAGCGAGAACGCGTCATAAGTTTTCTCACGGCTCTCACCGGTTAAATTCCCAATTGCTTCGCTGGCCAGACCTGAAGAAGCAAGAGCTGCTCCAATCCTGCGCCGTCGCTCGGGTGAGCCTTCGCGAAGAGCACGTGTGAATGATGCAGCTCGGTCCGCCTGCAGCTCGTATAACGAACGTGCCGCAGCGTTTTGAACCTCGGCCGCCTCGTCGTCAAAAGCGTCGCTGATCAGGCGAAAAGCTTCATCACCACCGAAAGTGAGAACCTCGTTTAAAGCAGCAATGCGATCACTGCTGGACTCGCTCTTCAAACGATTCAAAACCTCGAGCGGGATGTCCGATGCACTGCCCGCGCTTACCTTCGCCTGGTATTGGGCTTCAGCAGCACCGTCACGCATTAGCTGCTCCTGCGCTTGCTGCTCCGCCTTCAGCTTAGCTTCCGCCTCTGCGCGACGGCGCGTCTCGGCTTCGGCCCAAACGCGTGCTTCGTCTTCTGCCTTCGCACGGGCCTCCTCCTCGGCAAGCACTCGCGCCTCCTCAGCGCGAACGCGAACCTCTTGTTCCGCGCGGTGTCGAGCTTCTTCAGCCAGGCGAGCCTCTTCTGCTACCCGCTGCGCCTCGGCCTCAGCTTTGATGCGGGCCTGTTCCTCGTGTTCTCTTCGAGCCTGTTCTTCACGCAGTCGAGCCTCAGCCTCAGACCGCCGCCGCGTTTCGGCTTCAATGCGCTCACGTTGTTCCTGCTCGGCTTTGCGGAGCGCTTCGATCTCGGAGCGAATTCTCTCTTCCTGCTCAGCACGTTGTCGCGTTTCTTCCTCAACCTTCTGTCTTGCAGCTTCCAACTCTGCGAGACGACGACTGTGCTCTTCGGTCTGACGGCGAGCAAGTTCTTCGAATTGCCGCTGCTCTTCAGCTACCTGCCGCTCGACCTCTTCGAGCCTGCGACGCTCTTCCTCAGCTCGGCGATGCGCTTCCGCTTCGATCCGTTGGCGTTCCTCTTCGAAACGGTGACGCTCCTCTTCCTCCTGACGAATGCGTTCTTCCACCGCTCTTAGATTCTGAGCCTCTTCTTCAGCCTTTCTCCTGGCCTCTTCGATCTCCACGCGTCGTCGCGCAACCTCGGCTGCGGCCTTGAGTAATGCTTCCTGTTCAGCAATGAATCGTTCCTCTTCTATTCTTCGTTGATTCTCAGCCTCCTGAACTTTGCGCTCCTCTTCTGCACGGAGCCGCGCCTCTTCAGCGACCCGTGTGTGAGTTTCCTCTTCAGCCCTGCGTCGAGCTTCCTCTTCAGCCCCTATTCGCACCTCTTCTTCGTCACGCCGACGCGTTTCCTCCTCGATCCGTTTGCGAGCCTGCTCCTCCTCGGCGAATCTGCGCGCTTGTTCTTGAGCAAGCCTCAGAGCTTCTTCAGCTAGCTTTCGTGCTTCTTCTTCTTCACGTTTGCGAGCCTCTTCTTCCGCTCGCCTGCGAGATTCTTCCTCCGCTTGCTTGCGCGCATTAGCTGCAGCGGCACGCTTCCTCGCGAGCTCCTCGGCTGCCTTTCTCAACGTCTCAGCTTCTATGCTGAATCGAGCTTCATCTTCTGCTCGCAGTCGAGCCTCTTCCTCAGCTTGAAGTCTGGCTTGCTGCTCGGTCAGGACACGAGCCTCTTCTTCAGCTTTCTGCCGTGCAGCTTCTTCTTCGGCTTTTCGTCTTGCCTCATCTTCAGCGCGTAAACGGGCCTCGATCTCAGCTCGAGCGCGAGCTTCTGTCTCAGCCTTCAATCGTGCATCCTCTTCGGCCTGCATTCTTGCAGCCTCAGCTTCGGTGCGTTTTTGCTCGAGCTCTTTCAGGGCTAGCAACAATGCCTCCTCCTCGCGATGCAGTCGAAGCTCCTCTTCTGAAAGCTGTGTTGCTTCTGCTAGCGGCGGCACTTCGGAAACGTCGTCGCTCGCGGCCTTCACCACATCAACTAACTCGCTTTCCCCACGTCTTTTCAAGCGGTCCAGAAATTCAGCAAAAGCCTCATCCTCAGGTCGAACGTGTTGCCGCTCTCCCCCCTCTACAATCCTCAAAGCTGGTTTCTCGATTTGAGCCGGCTTCTCGGTTGTCCCTAGTGCAGCCTCAAGAGCAATTATCGAATCTTCAATCAACCTCTCCGGCACCTGCGGGCTGGTCTCGCGTTCTAGCAGATCGTTCAGAGCTGAAATTGCCGCCGGGTCACCGACCTGCCCGAGAGCTTCGACTGCCGAAGCACGCACGATGGGTGAGCTATCGGACAGAGCAGCAACCAGGTGAGGCGTACAGAGTGGATCGCAAATGATGCCGAGCTTGCGAGCGGCTTCTGCTCGCTCCGCGTCCGACTGTGCGGTTCTCATCTCGCCGGTGATTTCGTCAAAGTAGCCATGGTCTATCAATGCTCGACGAGCTGAAGCATGCTGTTCGACGTTGCGGCCAGCCAGAGCTGCAAGCAATGCTGCTGAAACGACGTGTCGCGTGGCGGCGTCGCTGGGGTCAATAACCATCCGATCGTATTCGCGGCCGGAAAGAATCTTCTTGATCTCGAAATCAGCGCGATCGAACGGAGCCGGGGTGTGGGGGGTTTGGTCGTCTTGGCTCAAGCTCGTGACCTCCGAAAAATCTGCAATGATTGGCATTTCTACCTTTTGCTCTTCCTGAGCTACTGGTTCTAGGTTTGGCTCTTCTTGAACCCATGGAGGTTCTAAGTGTTGTTCCTGAACTGCTGACGTTTCCGTTTGTTCAGAACCTTCTCCGGCTGTCGAGTGCCAGAGTGATGACGTTGAAAGCTTGTAAACATCGTCGACAATAGTTTCCGGTCGGACGGTTCGCTTGAGAGTGTGCCGAGGACCTGGTTTGACATCGCCTTGCCCCAAACGGACACGAACCAGTATGAAGAGCAACAGCGCGAGTAACGCCAGCGCAGGAATGAACGTGGCTACCCAATCTTCCTTTAGCCAGCGAAGAACCATCGGTTCGCCAGCCGTTGTCTTTGACGCCGGATTGCCTGCGCCGCCAGTTGCCGATTGGTTTGACGACTGCCGGGAACTTTGAGTTTGAGAAGGAACAGTGCCCGATGGGGTTGTGCTCGCGCCCTGCGATGTTAACGCTGCAGGCTCGGAACTCCCGGCGCTAATGTTCGGCTTTTCCGTCGCGCGTAAACCGGAATCGTGACTGCTCTCCTGTGCATTCGCGGCAGTCTTGGAAACTGGCGTTTGATTTGGAAAGACCTGCTGAGTGACCGCGCCAGCCCTGATTGTAGAAAAAAAGACATCTAGTCTGTTGTATCTTTGATCTACTCGAGCAGTAGTTCCGGGTTGCAGCTTAAAGGAAAGAATCACACTATCGCCGGACTTTTGTACTTGAACGTTCTCGAAGCCTTTACCGTGAAGATTGGATTGCGCTGCCAGGTCTGCGCTCGTTAGCTTGATATGGAAGACGTCGCCCCGGCGAAATGCTTCATAGTCATTGAGATTCAGATCAGCTACGACACTGACCCGCGAGCCTTCGGCCACGTCGTTTGCACTCATCGACACGATGCGTTTTTGACTTCGCTGCTGACCCCAGACGCTACCAAGACCAGGACAGATCAATAAGACAACGGCCGAAGTGACCGCCGCCCGATGCCACTTTCTGGGCAGAACTGACCTTGATCTTATCGATTTCATTGGACCATGAGGGAATGCCACGAGGAATTATGCCGTCGTGAAAGCCACCCGTCTAGAGCTTCAGCTTTCGTTTTTTGCTATTCCGCTCTCCGGAACTGAGCTCTGCGGGTCAGCGTTTTGTAACACGCCGAGCAAAGCCGTCCGAACCTCGTCGTCAACTCCAACATCGGTCGCTACCACTCGCAAGCGATCGATCACCTTCGGCTCTCGCGTAGCCGCAAGCACCTTAGCGGCGGATAACCGAACCTCTGGGCTGGGATGGTTGAATATCGCTTCGAAGACAAGGCCGGTCATCTCTGCTCGGGCCAACAACAAAACAAGTGAAAATGCTTCGTAGGCCTGTGGCTGATCGTTACTCGCGAGCCGATCAATTCCCTCCGACACGATTCCAGCTTGAACGCACGCGCGAGCTACATCATGAACCGTCTCGTTGTCTCCTGTTCTAAGCAAGTAAACATAAGCATCGCCACGATCGAAGGTCAGTTGGTTCAGCGCTCGAGCAGCGGCGGCCCTGACTTCCCGTGACTCGTCTGCCATCGCGATCAAGACTGCGGAAAATACCGAGTGATGGTTGATCATGCCGAGGCTGGAGATGGCCTGCGCACGAAATGCCGGAACCACGCCTATCCGCACTATCGAAACGAGAGCCTGAACTGATATCTGAGCGCGAAATCGCCCTAAGTCCTGAATGGCCTGCGCGCGAGTTGCTCCATTTGCGTCTTTTAGATCGCCGAGTGCTCTTACTAATCCGCCGTCTTGTAACGTATCGGGAAGCTCTTCAATCTCAGCGTGCGGTTCGTAGTTATGTTCCGGTGTTGTCTGCGGTACCGCGATCTCTGTCATTGGCGCGCTCACCGCGGGTTTGTCGTTGAAGAAATCGAGACCGTCAACTGAACATGCACTCAATGACCGGCTGAGCAACGGGCTCGGCACTTCTGGTTGACGTCGTGCCAAGTCAAGCAACGCGCCAATTGCAGCGGGAAGTTTTAATTCGCCGATACTGACAACTGCCTGATTTCGAACGGTTGTCTCAACGTCGTAGAGCGCTTCGAGAAGGAAAGGCAAAGCAATTGGCGACTTCATTTCACCCAACGTGCGAGCAGCTGCCATCCGATCGCAAGCTTCCGCCGCGAGCAGCATTGTCGCGCACTGACGCGCCACAAATCCATACTCTTCCAGCGCCTGCCGGGCTCGGTTCCTCGCATCTCCTCCGGCGTCGCCGGCGAGGATTGTCTTCATCAGCGAAGCTTCGATAGCGCGGCGGTCATCCGCTGATCGCGAAGCGAGTACATCAAGGCGATGCGGCTGGCCCAGTACTAACTTGCCCACTTCCTGATCAACTCGATATGCACCGTAGAGTGCAGAAGAAGTTGAGTTGTTCGGTCGCGCTGCATCTGCTGCTGAAGTCGGCTGCTCCGCGACTTTGACAGCCGGCTCGGTTGTCTCAGCAACAACCGCGTTCTCATAGTGTGAGTGAGGTACTTCCGGTTGAGCTTCCTGACGATCTGCTGCGCCGCCGCCGTTGCGGACTTCTTTGCCAACTACTCTTTTGGATCTGAGTCTGTTTAGTCCCAGCAATCCAAACGCGCCCATCGCGAGAATTATGAACACGCTCGTAGCAGAGAACATGGATGAGGCTAACGACACATCCGCCAAGTCGACAGGCGTGCTGCTTTCCGTGCCGGCTACTAGCACTGATGGGCTGCCGCTCGACTGCGAAAAAACATTGCATGGTATGGGATTGATACAAAGACTGAAGATGCTGACACACAGAGCCAGTCCGACACGGATCGGTCCACCGCTAAAAAGGCCTGGTGAAGATTGGGGTGCAAGAAGAGTCCTCATCGGGCTGAAGGTGGCGCGGCGTGGCGACCACCAAGCGGGCTAGTGTGTTGGGCTTAGGTTTTGGTGAGGCGACGAGGTAGTTACTGTTCGTCGCTAAACTTGTAGCCGATACCCCAGACAGTCAAAACCATCTGGGGATTCTCAGGATTCTCCTCGATCTTTGCCCGCAGGCGATTGATGTGCGAGTCGATCGTGCGGTCGTAACCTTCGTAGGAGTAATCCCAGATTTTTTCAAGCAGGTACTTTCGGGGGAAAACCCTTCCCGGGTTCGAGGCAAAAAGACGCAGGAGATCAAACTCCTTAGGAGTCAGCTCAACCTGACGTTCTCCTATTGTCACTTCTCGTTTTGCCGGATCAATTCTTAACTTGCCACGAATGATAGGCGCTTCATCACGAACTCCATCTGGGCTTGATGAGCTACGTGAGCGTCGTAACACCGACTTGATCCTGGCTTCGAGCTCTCGGAGGCTGAAGGGCTTGGTGATGTAATCATCAGCGCCCATCTCGAGCCCTAAGACCTTGTCCACTACATCGTCTTTCGCCGTGAGCATCAGAATTGGCAAATAACTCACCTTTTCGCGAAGCTCTTTGCAAACAGCGAGACCATCCATCTTGGGTAACATGAGGTCCAGAACAACAGCATCCGGAGGATCGTCCAGAGCCGCTTTGACGCCAGTTACGCCATCCTCGACAGTCTTAACGTTGTAGCCTGCCCGAGAGAAATACTCACTGATCGCTGTGGAAATATTCTCGTCATCCTCAACGACGAGCAAAGAGACCCTTCTTTCGCCTGTTTCGGGTACCGAGAAACTGTCTTTGTGTACTTTCTGTCTGTCAGTTGCAGTTGCCATCAGAGTTTTAATCAGGGAACTGACAAGCAGGAGGCTCAGGGGATGTGCGCTTAGGGAACAGCGCAACTCGGGCGAAGGAATAGTACATAACTAACGAGGCAACTTCAAGCCTAAGTTTTGCAGGCTCAAGAAAAAGCGGCGAACGCCATGAATTTGAATGACGATCGAAACTTCTCCTGCTTATCTATCTCAAACTTTGGACTTTCTCTTTTGCCTTCAGCAACTTAACTGGCAAAGACACCTACTTTGGCGGCGTGTTTTTTGGAGCATTTGAGGCTGATACTTTCTTCAGTCGATCCGCAGCTCCCATAAGCGTCCGTCGAATAGGTGGTAAACCTTCCGCATCTTTCGCTAGTTCTTCAAGAACCGATATGCCTCGGGGATCACCAAGTGCAACCAGAGCCTCCGTCGCCGGAAACAAGAGCGCAAAATCGTTGCGCTGAAAAGCGGACTTCATCAGTTCAGCTATCTTCGGAAACGCTCGAGCGTCGTTTGCACCAAGGCTACCGAGTACTTTTAGAGCCGCCCCTCGAACTTGAGAGTAATTCGGGCCAGCGGTGTACGGCAAAGCCAGATCGACGGCCCGCTTATCACCTAAAGCTTCTAATCCGGATAATGCTGATGCCTTGATGGTGTCACGCCAGGACGGTATTTCAAGGAGCTTGCCGAGTGAGTCGAATGCCTTGGGATCTTTAGTCTGGCCCAGTGCCAATGCTGCTGCTCGAATTACCCCGTAGCTCTGATCGTTGAGAAGCTCCTGATACCTCGTCGCTAAAGTCACATCTTTGGAAGTTCCCAGTGCGGTTACAGCCCGCGCTCGCACACGGGCGTTCGGATCCTTCGTTGCAGCCAAAAGCGCCTGGCGAGCAACGTCACCAGAAATACCTGCCAGTGCGTTTGCGGCTTCACCACGCACACCCCAAAACTTGTCCTGTGTAATTGCGCGGGCCAAGCCATCGATCATCGTCCGCCGTTCTTCAGCAGCAGTAGCCTGGTCCTTAACTTTCGCTCCGAGTTGATTCAGAGCCCAGATCCGTCCCAGCGGATCAGAATCGTTGCTCATCTGATACAAGAGCTCTTCGCTTGTCTTTGGGAATTCAAGCTCTTTTATCAGGGTGCCGTGATAGTCAAAGTTCACAAGCAATGGCTTCGAAGCAGCTTTGAAAGTGAAAGTCTGTTCTTTCGCAGCTTGAATCATTACACGTTCAATCCGCGTTTCGTTTGCGGTGCCGATTTCGATTTCCGCAGGGGTTTTAAATAGCGCCACTTGCGGGTACGGCGAGTCAGGATCAATCTTTTGTACCTGTTCGACCGTCAACTTGAGTTCCTTGGCAGCAGCGTCGTAATTCTGAGTCACGCGAAAAACGGGATGGCCCATGCGATAAAGCCACTCATCAAAGAACCAATCCATCGACTGGCCGGTCGACTCTTCAATCGCAATCCTGAACTGGGACGTCTCGACTGGCTGGTGCGCGTATTTGCGCAGATAGTAGTTAATAGCTCGCCACCAAGTCTTCTCGCCCAGCGTTTGACGAAGCATGTGCAAGACTGCACCGCCTCTTGGATAAGCGTAGGTATCAAATACCGAATCCGGGTTCTCGTAGTTTTTCGTTACGATCGGGCGACGGTTTCCGGCGCGCCAGGCATTGAAGTACGCGTCCTGATTTGCTTTCACATCAGAATAGAGAAAGTCATCGTTGCCCAGCCTGTATTCATCCCACATCGCCTGAAAATAGGTCGCAAAACTTTCGTTTAGCCAGATGTCCGCCCATGTACGGCACGTTACGTAATCACCAAACCACTGATGGGCCAGCTCGTGAGATTGCAAACCATCACTCGTCTGATCGAGCTCTGTTCGCTGATCGTGAATCATCTGGTCCGTTTGAGTGGTAGCCGAAATGTTCTCCATGCCGCCGGGAAAATCTCGGACCATCGTCTGTGCGTATTTAGCGTAGGGGTACTTAACACCCGTCTTCTCAGAAAAGAACTTGACCATCTCAACAAGTCTCGCAGTCGAAACTTTTCCTTCCTTGACCTCGCTTGGATAGACATTCGAGATGATCGGAATTCCCAGATAGTCACCGACAATCGGCGTGTATTCACCCACGATTATCGAGGTCAGGTAGCTCGCGTGCGGTTGGTCGATCTTCCAGTGAAACGTGCGAGTCCCGTCGGTGTTTTCTTTCGTCTCGAGGAGCTTGCCATTGGAGATTACCGAGAGTGGCTTTTCCACTGTCGCAGTCAGCTCAGACGTGAAGAAATCATTGGGGTGATCGTAACAGGGAAACCAGTAGTGGTTGTACTCACTCTCACCCTGAGACCAAATCTGTTTCGGTCTTTTCGGATCGTCTGCCGTCGGTTTGATAAACCGCAAGCCGCCCCCAACAAGTCCTACAATACGGGGAGTTGGCCCATTCGTGTGATATTCGATGATAACGGTCGCTGTCTCGGCAGGCTGGTACACTCGATCCAGCGTTATATTCAGTTTTTGCTTACTCGAGTCAGTACTGAACTTTAGGGATGACCCGGAAGAGAGAGTCACCGAACTTACGGTCATGTTTGCCGCGTCCAGCTGCAAGCTTTTGAGATTGTCAACGAGTGGAGAAAAAACAAATGTTTCCTGGCCGATCGCCTGTTCACGTTCCCAATCGAACGTAAGGTTGAGTGCGACATGTCGCGTATCGTAATCATGATCTGGAACATATTGCGTGGGTGGTAATGGTCGTGAACGCTGCTCTTGAGGAACCGAAATGCGAT
>JBKPAC010000148.1:0-14682 GCA_046726175.1 Acidobacteriota bacterium | reverse complement strand
GCGCAGCAGCAAACTGCGGCGCTCGATGCGAATGATCCCATTCAACGGATCAAAGATGAAGGCATGAATCGGTCGCAGGTGATGCAGACGCTCAGTTACCTGACCGATGTGATTGGTCCGCGACTGACCGCATCTCCAAATATGAAGAGAGCCAATGAGTGGACTCGTGACCAGTTTACGAAGTGGGGACTGCAAAACGCCCACCTTGAGGCGTGGGGACCGTTCGGTCGCGGTTGGAGTTTGAAACGCTTTTCAGCTCAGGTCATAGAGCCACAAGCTATCCCTCTTATTGCTTATCCGAAAGCATGGTCATCGGGAATTGCCGGACCATTAACTGCTGACGTTGTTTATGTCGACGCGAAGGACGAGGCTGAACTCCAGAAATTCAAAGGACAGCTACAGGGAAAGATCGTACTGACCGCTGCGATGCGTGACGTCGCTGCACATTTCGAACCTTTAGGAACGAGACGCGATGAAAAGAACCTCTTGTCTTTGGCGGACGCTCCTGAGCCGCGACAAGGCGGAGGTGGTGCACGTAATTTTCAAGTGACTCCCGCCCAGCGAGCTGCCTTCATGTTCGGTGCTACGAAACTACGCTTCTTCAAGCAGGAAGGCGCAGCGGTGTTAATTGATCCGAGCCGCGGCGATGGAGGAACAATCTTTGTCCAATCTGCGTCGGTTGTGCCTTCTGCACCTGCCGATAACACCGCCAGTGGTTTTGCACGCGGCACGCCGCCTTATGACAAGAGCGCGCCGGAGATCATTCCGCAACTGGTGCTGTCCATCGAACAGTACAACCGGTTGGCTCGAATGATTCAAGCAGGAGAGAAAGTGAAGATGGCGGTTGACCTGGCCGTTCAATGGCACGACGCCGATCTGATGGGCTACAACACGATAGCTGAGATTCCTGGTACTGATCTGAAAGACGAAATCGTGATGCTCGGTGGACACATGGATTCGTGGCATTCCGGGACGGGCGCTACCGACAACGGCGCAGGGTGTGCGGTGGGAATGGAGGCAGTACGAATCCTTCAGGCGCTCGGCTTGAAACCGCGTCGCACAATTCGCATCGCTTTGTGGAGCGGAGAAGAACAACGGTTGCTCGGGTCACGTGCGTACGTGGCACAGCATTTTGGTAAGTATGATTCGCCGACAACAAGCGGTGCAGGGGGTGGAGCCGGCACGAGCAGCGGTACGAACGGCAATGGTGCTGGAACTTCAAGTGCGACGGCGGCGCCGAAACTCGTCACCACACCTGAGTACGAACAGTTCAGCGCGTACTTCAATCTCGACAACGGCACCGGCAAGATTCGCGGAGTCTACCTGCAAGGCAATGAAGCGGCGCGGTCACTGTTCCGCCAGTGGTTGATGCCGTTCCGCGATGTGGGTGCGTCAACGTTGTCTATTTCCAACACCGATGGAACTGACCACCTCGCGTTCGATGAAATTGGTTTACCAGGTTTTCAGTTCATTCAGGACGAAATTGAATACGACACTCGAACGCATCATTCGAATCAGGATGTATTCGATCGCATTCAGGCGGACGACATGAAGCAGGCCGCAACTATCATGGCGGCATTCATTTACAACGCGGCAATGCTCGACAAAAAAGTACCGCGGAGACCGGTGGTCGCCCGGTAGGCGAGATCAAAAGTTCGAGGGCGAGTGTTCATCTCGCCCTCTTTTAATATTAGCTGTGCCCGAGAGTGGATTCGGGTCGTGGACTACGCTCAGGCTCGGACCAATCAGTTCGCCCCATCGCGGGACGTTTGGTCTCAGAACGCAACTGCGACTGCGACTTCTCAATGCGATCAAGTCCCACGAATTCCTTAAACTTCATTAACAGGAAAGGAACAAGGATGGTACGAGCCGCTGAGGAAACTTCGCTCACCAGTTCGTTCCCGAGCGAAGAGGCTTCGTTGCTCACCTTGTTATACATCGGGCTCCCTTTAAGACGATCGACGAGTCCCGGTCCCTGATCTCTGTCCTCAGCCGACCACGAAACATCACGTTCGAGTTCCCCCTCATTGATCCTCTTCTGTGGGGAATAGCTGTATTGCTCGGGTGAGAAATACGTTGGCGTCGACGGGTGTTTGAATGTGTCCGCCAACTTGTAGCCAGTCATGAAACCAACGCCGAGTGCTCCAACACTCCATACAACTGGTCGCTTCTTAAACTGCTCGCGCCAGTCAAAAGTGTCTTTGACTGCCTGAACCTGATGCGCGACCGTATCTTTGATTTCGCTCATCGTAGAGGAAATAGAGTTGCGGGTTTGCTCGAGCTGGCGCTGAAGTTCCTCTTTGGATTCTTCATGCTCGGATGTTTGCCCGGTTGCCAACCCTAAAGCTCGTTCTTCAGCCATTGTTTGTCCTTTCTCAGTTCTTCGACAAAACGGTCTGGAACTGGACGCACTTTCGCCAGTCGGTTCTTCATCGCCAAAATGACGATTGCGCCGACAACGACGTAAAAGATCCCGGTTATCACAAACCCAAGTGCAAACTGAGCAGCTCCACTAAGGTCTGTTCCGGCGAAAAACGTCGAGACACCGAACGCCACCGCTACATTGACCAGGGCAAATCCGATCAATGCCACTGCAGCTCCGGCAGCAATAAAGCCCGCGCCAACAGCGTAGGTTCGCGCTTCTTCCTTGAGCTCGACCTTCAGCAAGGTCATCTGAGAGTCCACCAAACGCATGACGTCTTCGCCTAGACGATTGAGTAATTGCGTCAGACTTTCGGGCTCCGTATGAGCTTCCTGGTTATGAGTGGCTATCGACCTGTTCTCTCTCACACTTGTCATACTCTTACCGGGTGCAGCCATTGTCGTGACCCCCTTATTCACCTACTCGTTATCGTATTCAACGTCGTCCGCCACGGATCACCAGTCCGAGTAGGAAACCGGCTGCCGCGGAGATCAAAATCGCCTGACCTGGATTCTTCCGCGCATATTCTGTCGCGTTGTTGGCGAGTTCTTTTACGTCGACATTCTGGAGCTCTTTGATCTTGTCACCCACAACGGCGACCTTTTCATTCACGAAGTCTTTCGCCTGAGTTGCAGCGTCGGAGATCTTGGTTCCGTAACTCTGGCCAGAGGGTTGAACTGGCTGAGGCATCGAGGAGGTTCCGGTTTGTGTTCCGGATTGTGTTTCGGTTGTCTTTCGGTTTTCCATTTCAATTCTCCTAAAAAGTTTAGTCGTAAACGTTTAAAGCAAATCGGGTTCACTGCCACGATTGCAGATGCTCGACACACATGTCGAGCAATCGATGTGCCGAATTAACGCAAACTGAAACAGCACTAAGAGCGGGCTGTAAGGATTTGTCTGCAGTGCACCTTGTTTAGAAAGGGTACAACGCCGTCACATCGATAGTCAGGAATGGTACGAGAACCCCGTTCCGAAAGTGTTCCAGTAAACCGAGGCTAGCGGTCCGGACGTGCATTTGACACCCGTCTCGGAAAGATGGTAAGTAAGTACTTACTTTATGCGAAGAGGATGGCGATATTGAGCAAAGAATTGATAGTAAATGGCGAGGTAACAGGGTCGCCACTCACCTCCCGGATGGCTGGTGAAGAGAGACGTCACCAGATCCTTGATGTGGCTATGAGGCTCTTCTCAGAGAAGGGCTTTCGCGGTACCACCACCAAGGAAATCGCAGCTGGCGCCGGTGTCTCTGAAGCCATGGTCTTCCGTCACTTCGCCAACAAGGACGAACTCTATGCAGCCATTCTCGACCATAAGGCGTGTTCCGGCGACACACTGAAGCCCGAGCAGATCGTCGCCGACGCCATAGCGAAAAAGGACGACCGGGCTGTATTTGAAAACCTGGCAGTTGCAGCGCTCGACTATCACGAGCGTGACCAGGAATTCCAAAGACTGCTTTTACACTCGGCTCTTGAGAGACACGAACTTGCCGAGATGTTCTTCGAAAAGTTTGTGAAGGGTGTTTATGAGTTACTCGCCGGCTACATTCGCGACCGGCAAAAGGATGGCGCGTTTGTCGAGCTGGAACCTACAGTCGTCGTCCGAGCATTTGTCGGGATGATTATTCATCACTCACTTAACAACAATCTTTGGGATCCCGAACGCCGGTTGTTGAATATCTCGAACGCGAATGCCGCCAAAGCTTTTACAGATATCTTACTGAACGGCATTAGCACTCGCTCGTAGTAAAGGTACGGAATAACGAATGCGACCTCCCGGTAAACTTTCATATCTGATTCTGGCATTAATCGTTTGTGCTGTATCACTCGTAGCCGTCTCGTGTGGAGGGTCAAAGGCAAACGTCAGAAAAGACGAAACCGCAAACTCCAACGCAGCACCAGTGCTTGAGGTTACAACGGCCGCCGCGATCACGCGTGAATTGCCGCGATTCTTTGAGGCCACCGGCAGCCTCGCAGGCGATCAGCAAACCGACGTGGCACCTTCCATCGCCGGAAAGGTAGTCGCCGTTGGTGTTGACCTCGGAAGCTTTGTACGGCGCGGCCAGATGATCGTTCAGCTTGATGACGTGGATCTCAAACTGCGAGTGCAACAGGCTCAGGCGCAACTGGACCAGGCTAAAGCGGCGCTGCGTCAGGCTGAAGAAAAGATCGATCTTCGGCCGAATCAATCATTCGATCCGAATCGTGTTCCGGACGTAGCCAATGCTCGCGTCGCTTTTGAATTCGCGGACAAAAATCTTCGCCGGGCTGAAAAGCTGATCGAGTCGGGCGATGTATCGCGTTCCTTCTACGACGATCAAAAGGCAAAACGCGATCAGGCGAAGGAGCAGTATGATGCAGCGCTCTCGCTTGCACGCCAGAACTTCGCAGCGGTGGGAAATGCACGAGCCACTGTTGCCAATGCCGAATCACAATTGAATCTTGCGCGTCGAAACCTCTCATATGCATTGGTCTTCTCGCCGATCGACGGTTATGTCGCTGAGCGAACGGCAGACGTAGGCGAGTACGTCTCTCCAACGGCAAAGGTCGCCACCATAGTCAAAATCAATCCGGTTCGTATTCGGATCGATGTACCTGAACAGGCAATTCCGGAAGTTCATGCTGGACAGTCCGTATCGTTGACTACCACTGCGTGGCCCGACAAGAACTTCAGTGGAAGAGTTGCGCGGATTTCGCCGACTGTGACGGCGAACTCCCGCACGTTGACGGTTGAAGCGGAAATCGAAAACAGCAGTGGTGTCCTGAAACCCGGGCAGTTTGCGACGGTCCGCATTCTGCAGCCTAAACCGCAGCCTGCGGTGCTTATACCGGTCCGTTCGGTCAAGACCGAAGCGGGAGCAAGTCGCGTTTTCGTCGTGAGGAACGGACATGCTGAACAGCGTGTTGTCCAGCTGGGACTTACTGAAGGAGATCTCGTCGAAGTAAGAGCCGGAGTTGCTGCTGATGAGTTAGTAGCGACCAGCAACCTCGATCAGCTCGTCGACGGAATGGCGGTCAAGCAATAGAGGTTTGAACGATCTCTGTGGTGATCTCAGTGCCTCTGTTTCTCTGTGGTAATCCGTCACTTACCACCGACAGAGAACACAGAGCTCAGAATTGATTATCAAAGGCCAAGGAAATGCAAAAACTAGCTGAGATTTGTGTTCGCCGACCAGTGTTCGCCACGATGCTCATTACGAGTCTGGTGGTCGTCGGTCTCTTTTCCTACAAGTCACTCGGCGTAGATCTTTTCCCGAAGATCGACTTACCAACCATCACGGTTACAGTCGTCAACCCTGGTGCGTCTCCCCAGGAGATCGAGACGGAGATTACCGACAAGATTGAAGGCGCTGTCAACACGGTCAGCGGCATAGACGAGTTGCGTTCGACGTCCGTTGAGGGCGTGTCGCAGGTCTTCATCACATTCCTGCTCGAGAAGAATCCTGATGTAGCTGCTCAGGAGGTGCGCAACAAGATCGATCTGATCGTGAACGATCTTCCTGTGACTGCCGAACAGCCGATTGTTCAGAAACTGGATACTGACGCCGCGCCCGTCGTCCGCATAGCGGTGTCAGCGCCACGCTCGCTGCGCGAAGTTACTGAGATTGCGGACAAGAGAATCAAGGAACAGATCGAACCGATCAATGGTGTCGGCGATGTACAGATCATTGGTGGTCGTCAGCGTGAGATTCAGGTCTGGGTCGATCCCGATCGGCTGCGCTCGTTCAACGTTACGGTTGGTGAAGTCGCCGCAGCGGTCCAGGCACAGAACCTGGAGCTTCCCGGTGGTCGCATTGAAGAAGGAACGCGCGAGTTAACAGTTCGCACGATGGGGCGGATTGTTGAGCCGGCCGACTTTAACAATCTCGTTGTCGCAAACCGCGGCACTTACTCGGTGAAACTCAGTGACATTGGCTATGCCGAAGACGGCGCGGAAGAACCTCGAACAGAAGCACGCCTTAACGGGCAACCTGCCGTAACACTGATCGTTGCAAAACAGTCAGGTCAGAACACAGTGGCCGTCGCCGACGCTGTTAAGGAGAAGCTGAAGGAGATCCAGAAGAGTCTGCCGGCCGGGTTCAAAACGGAAGTCGTCGGTGATCAGTCAATCTTTATTAAGGCGTCGATCGAATCTATTCAGACTCACTTAATCGAGGGCAGCATCTTGGCGGCTATTGTCGTCTTCGTCTTTCTCTGGAGCTTCCGTTCGACATTCATCGCGGCGCTGGCAATTCCGACATCGCTTGTCGCGACCTTTGGACTGATGGCGGCGATGGGCTTTACGCTGAATCAAATCACGATGCTGGCGCTGACGTTGATGGTCGGTATTGTGATTGACGATGCGATTGTGGTTCTCGAGAACATCTATCGCTTCATTGAAGAAAAGGGAATGCCATCATTTCAGGCGGCGATCGAAGGAACACGCGAGATTGGTCTGGCGGTCATGGCTACGACTTTGTCTCTGTTAGCTGTGTTTCTGCCGGTCGGCTTCATGGGTGGTATCGTCGGACGATTCATGTCGTCCTTCGGCCTGACGTCTGCGTTTGCGATTGCAGTTTCGCTGCTGGTCTCGTTTACGTTAACGCCCACGCTAGCGGCACGCTTGATCAAACGAAAAGAGGAGCCAATCCATCCGTCGCCAGGCGACGAAGGAAAACGCAACTACACTGTTGCGGAATTCCGCGACAAATTCACTCAGGCCCAGTCGAAGGAGTCGAGATTCTACCGGCCGATTGATCGTACGTACACTCGGCTGCTGACATGGTCCATGGCCCATCGTTGGATAATCGTCATCGCCTGCCTGGCCGTTATCATTAGTATCGTTCCTTTGTTCATGTTCGTCGGAAAGAACTTCCTTCCTGTCGACGATCAGGCGCAGTTTGAGTTGAACGTTCGTGCGCCCGAAGGCTACACGCTTTCCGCCACCTCCGCACTGGCTGAGAGAATTGCTGCTGACGTACGCAAACTACCGGGCGTCACGGACACGCTGACGACGATTGGCAGCGGCCAGCAACAACAAGTCAATTCTGCTTCGATTTACGTAAAGCTCCTACCCATCACCGACCGCAACGTCACTCAGGAGCAATTGATGGTGCGAGCACGGTCCGAGGTCCTCGCCAAATACTTGAAAGAGTACCCGGGCCAACTTCGAACCAGCGTGCAACAGGTGGCTGCAATTTCCGGCGGTGGTTTCCGCAACGCCGACATTCAGTACGTGATTGGCGGACCGGATTTGGCGAAGCTGACGCAGTACTCGGAAGCGATGCTGGCGAAACTCAAAACAGTTCCCGAAGTAGTCGACGTCGACTCGACATTGATCACCGGCAAGCCGGAGGTTCGCGTAATCATCGACCGCGCGCGCGCCGGCGATCTCGGAGTGAGAGTTGGAGATATTGCTCAGGCGCTGAATGTTCTCGTAGCAGGACAGAAGGTCTCGACTTTCAACGCCGGAACAGACCAGTACAACGTTCGGGTGCGAGCAATTGGTCAATATCGCGCTAGCGAGGAAGGTCTGAAGAGAATGATTGTCACCTCCAGTAAAGGTGGGTGGGTGAGTTTGGACAATCTTGTCCATACCGAAGAAGGTACCGGACCTTCGGCAATCGACCGCTTGAACCGCAAGCGCCAGGTTACGTTGTTGGCGAATGTGAGGCCAGGCGGTTCACAGGCGGCGGTGATTCAAAAGCTGAACGGGTTTGCGAAGGAGCTCAATATTGACAGCGGCTACTCAACGGGTTTGGCTGGCCGTTCAAAGGAGTTAGGACGTGCTGGTTATTACTTCATGATCGCGTTCGTGCTCTCTTTTGTGTTCATGTACATGGTGCTGGCGGCTCAATTCGAGTCGTTCATTCACCCGGTTACGATCCTTTTGACTTTGCCGCTCGCGATACCGTTCGGGATCGTGTCGCTCTTGATCACCGGTCAGACGGTAAACATCTTTTCCGGCTTGGGCTTGTTGTTGTTATTTGGTGTGGTCAAGAAGAACGCGATTTTGCAGATCGATCATACAAACCAATTGCGAGCTCATGGGATGGAGCGGTACGAAGCCATCATTCGCGCCAATCGCGATCGCTTACGTCCGATCTTGATGACCACGATCGCTCTTGTCGCAGGCATGTTGCCGCTGACGATCTCGCGTGGGCCTGGTTCAGGAACAAATCGGTCGATAGGTGTTCTGGTCGTGGGCGGTCAGTCGTTATGTCTTCTGTTAACACTTCTGGCGGTTCCCGTTTTCTATTCGCTGTTTGATGACCTTGCCCGCAGTCACGTGTGGGCGCGGATTGCAGCTGTAATCAACGGCAGTGTGGCCTGGGTCAGACGCAAGACAGCGAATGCGACAGCGTCATTTCTTGGTTTGATCTCAAAGCAGTAGGAAATTAAGACAATGAGTAAGACAAAGCTTGCTGTGAAATTCAGCGCGTGGATCCTCGTGTTGCTGTTCGGAATCGTAGCTCATGCTCAGCAACCCGCACCTTCGCCTCAGGATCTCAATGTTCCTCCGATAGCTCCTGATTACCGGGCTGAGCCGAAGTCTCTGCCCGAGATGAGTCGCGTGGGTATCGACACAAGCCGGCAGCAGCCATTGTCGCTGCGAGAGGCGCTGGCTATGGCGCTCGAAAACAACAAAGATATCGAGATAGCTCGCGACAACGTGAAGATTGCCGAGTTTGATCTCAAAGGAGCTCATGGCGCGTATGATCCTCGTTTCACATCGCAGAGCTACTACGAGCGTGTACAGACTCCGATCTCGAGTTTTCTGAGCGGTGGCTCGAACGGCGCTGTGACGCAAGCTGATTTTACAGGCAGCCTTCACCTCGAGGGTCTGTCGCCAAAAGGTGGTGGAACTTACAAGTTAGATTTCTCTTCTGTTCGGCTGACGACGAACAATCAGTTTGTGCCGCTCAGTCCACAGTATCCGACCTCATTCACGCTGAGTTACACACAGCCGCTGATTCGTGGGTTTAGAATCGACGACGCCCGACGCAAGCTGGAGATTGCGAAGAAGAATCTGTCGTTGAGTGATGCTCAGTTTCGTCAGCGTACGATCGAAAACATCACCAACGTGCAGCGCGCTTATTGGGATCTTGTATTTGCCCTGAGAAATCTACAGATTCAGCGTGACGCCGTACGCGACTCGCGAGCCCAACTTGAACACAACAAGCGACTGGTTAACGAAGGTCAGCTGGCGCCGATCGATGTTGTCGCCGCCGAGTCACAGCTCGCATCGTTCGAACAATCTCTGTTCGCAGCGTTGGAGGAAGTTTCGAAGACCGAGAACAATCTGAAGAATCTGATCGCTGAGGATCGCCAGGCGCCAATCTGGAGCATGTCAATTATTCCAACCGATTCAGTCGAGTTGGCTGCGCCGAACACCTCATTGCCAGAAGCACTACAAACCGCAATGGAGAACCGGCCTGAGCTGCAGCAATCCAAGGTTGCGAAAGAGATTAACCAGATCGATAAGAAATACTTCAGCAACCAGACGAAACCCGCAGTCGACTTAGTGGGAACGTATGGAGCTGTAGGTCTTGCAGGTGCGCTCAGTCCGACTGCTGTCAATCCGATTACGAGCTCGGCTGTTGAACTTCGTGACCGTGTCAACACTCTGTCGCAGTTATCGGGTCTGCCTCCGCTGACTCCGGTTACGGCGTCGCAATTTTCGCCTGTCTTGTTGGGTAGTTACGCACAATCGCTCGAAAACCTCGCTGCGAATCGATTCAACAATTTTCGAGTTGGTGTGCAGATCAGTTTGCCTTTGCGCAATCGCACAGCAGAAGCTGCCTTGGGAAGAACTCTTGTCGAAGGTGAGCGCATCGACACGGAACGACAGCAGCGGGAGCAAACGATTCAGGTTGAGGTGCGGAATGCATTGCAGGCTGTGCGCAGTGCCGAGGCTCGTTTACGATCGGCAGCTGTTACACGCCAGGCAAACGAGCAGCAGTATCAAAGCGAGCAAAGAAAGCTGGACGCCGGTCAATCGACGGTATTCCTCGTGCTCGAGCGTCAAACTGCGTTAACGACTGCGCGAGGAAACGAGCTACGCGCACAGACTGATTTGAACAAGGCAATTGCGGATCTACAGCGCGCGACTGGGAATGCGCTGAGAGCGAATAGTATTGTCGTGCGTGTGCGCTGATCCCACTGACCGTTGTAATTGCACCTGCAAAGCGCTTCCACGAAATTGCACGAAACGTAAGACACCAAACTACACGAACAAATGTCTTTGTGGATTGAGCCTTCCGTTCGTGTAATTTCGTGGATCGTGAGCGCCGAGACGAGCCTTCCTGTGGGCAACCACAGTCACGAATCTTTTTGTGAATCATGTAATCCTGTCGCCGAAGACAAGACAGAATTACATGATCTGACAGGATTGACTCGATCGTCCAAAGCGCAATTCATCTTCACGAACAGCATACACTCCTTGCCCGCGAGTCACCCGGCAGTTCGTCGCTTGATTCGTGCACCAATGTTTGATTGAATTCGTCACACCTCGCCTCGTCTACTCAACTTAGCGTATAACCCTCAAGGGAGTTGAAATATGACGCTCTTCACTATCCTCGGCCGGGAACTATTCCGATTCCTCCTCTTACAGGAAGCTGCAAATATTGGCCAGTACAGACAGCAACTACGCGAAAACCCACTGCACATTTTCATCTCATACGACTCTCAGGATTCAAAAGCTGTTCGCAGGCTGTATAAGAAGCTGAACGCTGAGCCGGAGTTCAAACCATGGCTCGATCGAGTTAGCTTAAAGCCAGGCGACGCGTGGGAGGACAAGCTATCCGATGCGTTGAAAAGGTGTGATTGTGCGGTCGTCTGTCTCAGTCAGAGGTCTCTACGTAACAGAGGTTTTTTCCGTAAGACGGAGTTGAAATATATCGTCGAAAAAGCATCGAAGGAACTTGATGACGTTCTATACATAGTTCCTGTGATGCTGGAGGAATGTAACATGCCACGTCTGCTCAATCGCTGGCAGGCAAGCAGACTTTACGAACGAGGTGGTTATAAAAAATTGTCAGACGTGTTGGTCGAGGGGTACAAGAACATGAAGGACCGCAAAGGCATTAAATACAAACCAGCCGCGCTCAGAGTCTTTGAGCAATAATGCAACAGCAGCTCACCCGCATCTAGTGACGCTCCTTCTCACGCACGAAAGCAATGCAGTAATATTCACGCGATACGCTCTGCCCAGGATCGTACGCTTCATGCCAGTAGGCACAGGCGCTCACTTCGGACGTTATCAAGTCCTTTCCCAGCTTGGTGCGGGAGGAATGGGCGAAGTCTACCTCGCCAAAGATATGCGGTTGGGCCGTTCGGTGGCACTAAAACTTCTATCTGACGAGTTGGCGATTGACGACAGCCACCTGCGGCGATTTGAGCAGGAAGCGCGTGCCACTTCCTCGTTGAATCACCCAAATATCCTGACCGTTTATGAGATCGGAGAGGCTGGCCGAACTCATTTCATCGCAACTGAATTTGTGGAAGGTCACACCCTTCGGCGCCTTCTGCGAAAGTCGCGGCTGAAGTTAAACGAGGCGCTCGACATTTCGCTTCAGGTGGCCGCGGCACTCACTGCTGCTCACGGAGTCGGAATCGTACACCGCGACATCAAGCCGGAAAACATCATGGTTCGAGCCGATGGGCTGGTTAAGGTACTTGATTTTGGCCTTGCGAAGTTGGCGGAACAACCACTTAGTACTGAAAGAACAGACGCCGATGCATCGACTGTTATTCGCATCGATACAGAACCAGGTACTGTTATGGGCACGACTCGCTACATGTCACCAGAGCAAGTGCGTGGTCTACCTGTAACTACCCAAACCGACATCTGGAGTCTTGGGGTGACGCTATATGAAATGATCACGGGTTGGCTGCCATTCGATGGTCCAAGTGTCGGTGACGTAATCGTGGCAATACTCGAGCGTGAGCCTGTTCCACTGGATCGGTATGTTCGCGAAGTATCGCCCGAGCTAACGCGGATCGTTAATAAGGCGCTGACGAAAGACATCAAAGAAAGATATCAGCGTCCTCAGGAGCTTTTGGCGGATTTGCGTCGACTAGTAAGACGGCAAGAGATTGAGAACGAGCTTGCGCTGGTTGCTTCTCCTCAAGTTAGCTTCGGATCGGGACAAAAAATCTCTGAAGCGCAAACTGCCGTGGATACGCCGCACGTTCCTGCCGATTTTTTGCGGTCCAGTGGCACATCGTCGGTTTCTCGCAAGCGCCGCACGCGGAAGACTATCGACTCAATTGCAATTCTGCCTTTAATCAACGATGGAAAAGATACCGACACAGAATATCTGGCTGATGGCATCACAGAATCGATCATCAATACGCTTTCTCAGTTGCCAAAATTGCGGGTGATGGCTCGCAGCACCGTCTTTCGGTACAAAGGAAAAGAGGTTGACCCGCAGCAGGTTGGTTTTGATCTGGGTATTCGCGCGGTCCTGATGGGAAGAGTTTTGCAACGCGGCGAGGATCTCATAATCAAGACAGAGCTTATCGATGTGACGGATGGATCGCATTTATGGGGCGAGCAGTACAACCGTAAACTTTCTGACATTCTGACCGTCCAGGATGAAATCGCCACTGAGATATCGGACAAATTGCGCTTCAAGCTGACGCGGGTAGAGAAGAAACGGCTCACGAAACGCCCCACCGAAAACATTGAAGCTTATCATCTGTACCTGAAGGGCCGATATTACTGGAATAAGAGGAATGGTCCAGATTTGATGAAGGGCCTCGAATATTTTCGGCAGGCAATTGACATCGATCCAAATTATGCTCTTGCACACGCAGGGCTTGCTGACTCTTACACTGTTCTGGCGACTTGGAACATCCTTCCGTCATCTGAGGCTTTGCCTAAATCAAAAGCGGCAGCGCGTAAAGCTCTGGAACTGGACAAAACGCTGTGCGAGGCCCACGCCTCGCTGGGTTTCGTTCGCAGTGTTTTCGACTGGGAATGGACCAGGGCCGAAAAGGACTTTAAGCGGGCGATAAAGCTTAACCCGGATTACGCGACAACTTATGAGTGGTATGGACTGTATCTTTCGTATATGGGAAGGCATGAGGAAGCTATAGCGGCAGCAAAGCGTGCTCAGGATCTTGACCCCCTCACTTTGATCATCACCACGGTCGTGGGTGTAGTTTTGCATTATGCGCGCCAATACGAACGTGCGATCGGCGAGTACGATAAGGTGCTTGAAATGGATCCGATGTTCCTTCCGGCGCGCTGCTTCCGGGGCGCAACCTACACTCGGCTTGGGATGCACGAAAAGGGTCTTGCAGAGCAACAGTTTTGTATCGAGCATGGTGGAAGAGGACCACTGATGATGGCTGCACTCGGCTATGCTCAGGCGACCATGGGAGATAGAAAGGGTGCGGAACAGACTCTAGTTGATTTGGAAAGGCTGTCTCATGAAAAATACGTGTCGCCGTTTTTCGCGGGTCAGGTTCACGCCAGTTTAGGCCAGCATGAGCAGGCGCTCGATTGTCTGGAGAGGGCCTGTGAGGAACGTTTTCACAGAATCGCCAGCATCAAAGTCGATAGTATCCTGGAACCCCTGCGACCGCATCCGCGCTTCCAGGCACTACTCAAGCGCATCGGTTTGGCAATGTGATTCAAGAGCATTGTGTAGCTACAATTGAAGATTTGCGATGAGGAAAATTGGCCTCTGCATCCTTATGCTGGATTCCGGACTCACCCCCATAGGGGTGACATGTTTATAGCCGCCGATCGGTAGACGTTTTGCACTCCTTTAGGAGTGCGATGTTCAGATCATTTCTCACCCGGCGTCCTCGTGGAATCACGTCTAAGATCTCAGCTAGTATCAATGCGGAATGTGTGTTCGAATTCTTCGCTTAAGATGGCTGCCAAGACATAGCACTCCTAAAGGACTGCGAGGGGTTCTGCCGCAATAGTGCTATAAACGTGGCACTCCTACTGGAGTGCAAGTAAGATGAATGCTCGCAGCTGTCCCGAACACCTGATGGGCCGATCGCTGCGGCGAATCGCAATTAATCATGGCATGCATGATTCAATTCGCGCCGCGTCAGCTCAACCGTTGCGCATACTGCTAATGGCGAAGCTTCTGATTGCTGGCGCTCTCGTTATTGTGGGCGCAACTGTGGCCACGGCACCCGCGGACTGCCCCACGGTTTCGGTTGCTTGCCCAGAAGAGAACGCCACAATCCAATTCACCGCAACCGTGTCATCCAACAATCCAGACGTGAAACTTACATATCAGTGGAGTGTGTCGCGCG
>JBKPAC010000147.1:0-19995 GCA_046726175.1 Acidobacteriota bacterium | reverse complement strand
TGCTTGCACTACTCCCAGCTTATTCAACTCACCTCGATAAAGCGCTACTGGATGGCGCCCAATCGTTAATCCTGTACCGCGGAAATCAGCATCCATCCTTTCCGGCAACGTCATTGGCAGCAATGGCGAGCCTCCATCTGCTTCATGCAGTTGCTGGTAAAGTGATCCGGCAGGCTGTGCTACTCGCGCAATTTGCCATAGTGCGTCGCGTCGATTCGTACCCTTCGTTGCATCACCGTCGTGAGTTGTGAGAGCTGGTTGAATGAAATTGAGCGCCCCAACGGCTGCCAACTTTCTTAATTCATCCTTACGTAACTCCGGTACACGCCCGTAAAGATCATCTATGCCGGCGAAAGGCAGCTTCTTCCTTTCACGCTCAATTGCCCGCCCGGCAATTTCGCTAAGCCCTTTTACATATCGCAAGCCAAGCCGAAGCGCCGGACGGCGTGAGGTTGTTTGTGAATTGTCGTCATCATTCTCGAGTGTACACAGCCAGTCTGAGTGTGTGACGTCAATAGGTCGTGCTCTCAATCCATGTCGCTGCGCATCCTTAATGATGGTAAACGGTTGATAAAAACCCATTGGCTGATTGTTCAGAAGCGCCGCCGTAAACGCTGCCAGATAGTTACATTTCAAATAAGCACTGGCATAGGCGAGTAGCGCAAAACTTGCCGCATGCGATTCCGGAAAACCGTAAAGGGCAAACGATGTGATCGACTGAACGATTTCATCCTGGGCCTTCCCGTTGATTCCATTACGTGTCATGCCGTGGCGCAACTTAACCTCAACATCTTTCATGCGCGCCTCTGAACGCTTGAAACCAAAAGCTCGGCGTAGTTCTTCGGCCTCGCCGCCTGAGAAACCGGCGCAGATCATTGCCATCTTTAACAACTGTTCCTGGAACAAAGGAACTCCGAGTGTGCGCTTCAACACGGGTTCGAGTGATGGATGCGGGTACACAACCGGTTCGCGCCCCTGACGTCTTTTGAGAAAAGGATGGACCATATTTCCAACGATGGGTCCGGGACGAATGATTGCTACCTGCACTACGATGTCATAAAACTTCTGCGGTCTCAGTCGAGGAAGACATGACATTTGCGCTCGGCTTTCAACCTGGAACAGGCCGATTGTGTCTGCGTTTTGCAGTGCCTCATAAACGGCTGAGTCATCAGGCGGCAGGTGAGCGAGATCAACTTCTTCTCCATAAGCCTCGCGAATCAACTGAATTGACTCCTCGAGCGCAGCCATCATTCCAAGACCCAACAGGTCCACTTTGATGATGCCCATGTCCGCGCAGTCTTCCTTGTCCCATTGGACCACGACACGGCCTGGCATAGCTGCGGGTTCAAGCGGCACAACAGAATCAAGCTGATCCTGACAAATCACAAGACCGCCCGAATGCTGGCCAAGATGACGCGGTAAATCCTGTACGGCTTGGTAAAGTTGAAAGAACTTCTTTATGCGCGGATCCCGTAAATCCAATCTGGCATCACGAAACTGTCTTTCAGTAGAGTCGTTGGGATCTTTCCATTCCCACGTATGGACCAAACCTGAGAGACGGCTGAGAGTTTCGGTGTCGAAGGCAAGAACTTTCCCGACTTCGCGCACGGCTGACCGTCCGCGATAAGTGATGACATTGGCAGTCATCGCGGCTCCGAGCTGTCCGTAGCGTTGGTAAACGTATTGAATGGCGCGTTCCCGTTGATCGCCGCTGGGAAGATCCAGATCGATGTCGGGCCATTCACCACGCTCTTCAGACAAGAAGCGCTCGAACAACAACTGCATGCCTATCGGGTCAACGGCAGTAATTCCCAGCGAATAACAGACAGCGCTGTTAGCCGCCGAGCCGCGTCCCTGCACCAGAATTCCTTCACGTTTGCAGAACTGGACAATATCCCAAACAATCAGAAAGTAGCCTTCGAGTTTCAGTTTTTCGATCAGTCCGAGTTCACGTTCGATCTGATCTCGTGCGTTTTCATAAGCAGGTGAACCATTGTGACCTGTGTAACGAAGGCGAGCACCTTCGTCAGTACGCCGGCGTAAAAACGAAGTCATGGTGTCACCGGGTGGCACAGGGTACCGCGGAAATTCATAACCCAGATCGCCGAGCGTAAATTCCAGCTGCGATGAAAGTTCGGAAGTGTTGGTAATTGCTTCAGGGAGATCGGCAAAGATCTCAGCCATTGTTTTCGCCGGCTTCAAATATTTTTCTGAGTTCTTTGCCAGCAAGCGTCCGGCATTTTCGAGCAGCACGTGATTTCTAATGCAGGTAAAAACGTCCGCTACTTCACGCTGAAAGACTGTTGCGTGGCAAACACCATTCGTAGCCAGCAACGGCAGTTGATCCTGACGAGCTACTTCTATAACAGCCTGGTTGCGTACTTCTTCTTCTCGATTGAAATGACGTTGCAGCTCGGCATAGACGTTTCCTTCGCCAAACACGTCGACGAGCCACTGAGCAATTCTCCGGGCCTCTTGCAGGTTGTGGCCTTCACTCAGCTGAATGGCCTTTGCGAGTGGACCATCTTCGCTTCCAGTCAAACAGGCCAATCCTTCGGCATGTGATGCGAGCTCAGCTTGAGTGACTGCGCATTCGCCATATTTGGCATGCTTCGGCACTCGCAGCTTCATCAACGTTATCAAGCGACACAGATTTTGATAACCGGTACGGTTCTTAACCAGAACAGGGATCCGTACAACTGACTGCCCAAAGTCCAACATCTGTGGACCACGATGATTTCGACTTTTTAATTGGTTGGAGTTGGCGTGTTGGATTTTGACGGTAATCTCAGCTCCGATATGGGCTTTAATACCGACTCTTTTTGCTGCCAGATGAAAGCGAGCAGCTCCGTAAACCCCATCATTGTCTAACAAAGCCATTGCCGGCATTTGCAGGGCTACACAGGCAGCAACCAGCTCTTCAGGCGCCGAGGCACCTTCAAGAAAACTGAATGCCGAGCGTGCGTGTAACTCAACGTAGTTAGACATGAGACGGCTGCGTTCTCCGCGATCGACGATTCTTTAGTCGTAAGCTCCTTCAACGAACCACATTCCTTCTGCCAATTCGCGATAAATGCGATAAAGAGCCTGGCCCGTTTGTCCTCCGGCACCTGAAGCGAATGAGCGACTTTCAACTGCTACATCCCATTCATCTCTTGCCCAGCGATCCAGACGCCACCAGTCACCTGTTGTCCGCCATGGTCCGGCAGCTCGAATTACTTTGCCGTGCACACTTCTATTGGCGCCCCACGCATTGATTTCAGTAGGAAATCCACGCGCCGCTTGAACCAATGCTCGCAACGGAGGTCTGAAGACACGGAAGCCCAAAATAGATTGCGGATTGCGAATTGCGGATTGCGGATTGGGTTTCTTTTTACGGAGGTCCTTGAGGGCGAATCTTTTTATGCGAAAAGCACCAGGCCGGTGGGTATCGAGTAATTCCAGTGAACCGACATTACCTATCCCGACAAGCTTAGCCAGCCGCGCTAAGGTCAGTTCCAGCTTCTCAGGTTCCGGCGCCAGTGGAATAAATAAACCACTTTGTAGCACACGAGGTTTAACTGCTTCACAGTTGATGATGATTGCCACCACCGGCGACTGCGGCGGATGCATTTCAGCATCGAGCAGCAGCAATCGAAGAAACACGCGTGGGTCGCGCATCGGTTGCGGCAAACTAAGCTTCCGTTCATGAGTCGTGCCATTTTCCAGTTTAAGAAGAAGCGTCAACTCGTTAGTAGCCAACGCGTAGGAATGCAAACTAGCGCACAACTGATTCAAGAGGCGCGCCAACAGGAATGAAAGCGGCTCGAGCTGAATGATCGCATGGTCTAATTCAATTGATTGATTGAAGCATGGTGGTGCGTGTTTGAGTTTGAGCTGCCGGTCTGTCTTACCTCGCGCAAGCTGTTGCAGTTTTACTCCTAACTGACCCAGCCGTTCCGACGCGCCAGCTGTTGGCAACGCAGCAAAATCACGAAAGGTTTGTATGCCCCAAGTTCTTAATGTTTCAAGAAGCTCATCTAGCTCGGAACTATTCACGATCCAGGGGCCAATCGCGACCGTCTCGTTTTTTCTGGAACGTTTGGTTTTCGATCCGGTTTGTTGCTCATCGGATTCCGGACGCAGGCGTTGGATTGGTAATTCACCGAGGCACGTGAGTTCTTCTCCTGGAGAGATGAACGTGATGCCATCAAAAAATCTGGCTGCATAAAAGGCCGCGTCAGGATTGCCGGCCAGTGCTACATTGATCTTCGTCCCGAGCCCTCCTGACTCTGTTGATTTAGCAGCGCGGCCGGCGATCTCCTTCGCTAACTCATAAGCGGATCCGAACAGCAGCTCGCACCCTGTAACATCGATAACAACCGTATTCCGGGTAGTCTCTTCCACTAACGGCGAAAAGCAGTAAGCAAAATCGCTCAGTAACCCGTCAGCAACGATAGTTTTCCCGTAGATGCACGCGAACATCGGATACCTCTGCGGTCTAAGCGGGGAATTGAACCGAGCGAAGATTAGCGAAAATTACCGAAAATTGTCAAGGCGCCTAAGCTGAAAATCGGACCTGGCAGGAGCGAGCGTACTCAGGCTTTTGCCGCTCAACCTCGATCAAATTAGAGTTCAAAATGTTCGAGTGAGTCGGGGAATTGAGATTCGAGGACCAACCAGTTTGTGTAAAACGCGGATGAGGAACGAAGTCAGGATCGGAAGGAGAAATATTAGTTTTGGACCAAAGAAATCCTTTGCTGTCCAAAGACAAAGTCAACGAAGCACAAGATCGGACGCACGTATCCTGCGCAATGACGATCAGTGCTGTAGGAGTGTTTTCAACAACCCGCCGGAAACGATACCACCACGACGAGATTATGCGTCGCGCTTCCTTTGCCTGGATGTCGCCGAGATCCAATGCTACTAACCCGAATCCACCACCTTGCAAAAGCAAGTCGACAGCTTTAAATGAATGTTCCAAATTGCCCGCGCAACGAATCCACAGCAACCTTTCCAGATCCATCCGAGCATTAGCGGCTGACTTTGGATCAAGGACATCGTTTGTATCTACCAACGCACAAACTTCTTCATGTTTTGTAGCATGGGCCAGCGCAGATAACATCATGCTGGTACGCCCTGAAGATTCCGGACCATAGATCTCGGTAATGGCTCCGCGAGGAAATCCGCGGACTAAAGCATCTATTTCATCCAAGCCCGTGGACATCGTTTCATCATAACCACGGTCGCTGAGTTTCAGAACGTCGTCGCCGAATCGAGTGGCAAGTTGGGATTGAATTTCAGCTTTTGTTAACGCGGCTCTCATTTCATTCGATCTTTCTGTTACTCTAGTTCATCCATTTAAAACGAGCCGGGATTGCATCATGCCAGATAAGCCTTCCAAGAGTTCCGCCGCAGATCTAATCCCCGAGCAACTGACCCTCCCGGCACTGAAAGAAGCTGCGGCTGATTGCAAGGCCTGCGATCTGTGGAAGCTAGGCACGCAAACCGTTTTCGGCGAGGGCCGCCGTCGATCAGTCGTGATGTTTGTTGGCGAGCAACCAGGCAACGAAGAAGATCTCACGGGGAAACCTTTTGTTGGACCAGCCGGCAGACTCCTGGATCAGGCTCTCGAGGAAGCCGGCGTCGATCGCTCACAAACTTACGTCACGAATGTTGTCAAACACTTTAAATGGGAACCGCGCGGCAAACGTCGTATTCATAAAAAGCCAAATGCGCAGGAGATTGCCGCTTGTCGTCCCTGGCTTGAAGCTGAAATCGCTGTAGTCAAACCAAAGGTAATCGTTGCCCTGGGCGCTACTGCTGCTCAAGCTTTGCTCGGTCGCCAATTTCGGGTGACTAAACAAAGGGGACAGCTCATTGATTGGACTCTGGCGCCGTACGTAATGGCTACCGTGCATCCCTCCTCAATTTTGCGAGCTCCGGATGAGGAAACCCGCCGACTTGAGTACCGCCTCTTCGTAGACGATCTGAAAAAGCTCGCTCGAGTTATTGGCTAACTGAATCTTGTCTTGACCTTCAAGCCTCTCTTCGTTAATATTCGCTCGATTTTCGGTACACGGCGAAAATTAACATAAAACTCCCATCTGGCACAAGAGGAGGTTTGCAATGCCGGTTACTGCACGGCAAAGACAGGTCTACGAATTCATTTCCCGGTACATTGAAGTCAACAATCAGCCTCCGACGATTGCTGATATTGGCAAGCACTTCAAAATGAGCTCGTCCGCGAGTGTTCACAGCATTCTGCAGGCGTTGGAACAAGAGGGGCTCATCCGGCGCATCCCTCATGTAAGCCGTGGAATAGAGCTCATCAAACAGGAGACGAACGAGGAAGATTCCGAACTCCCTCTTCTTGGTCTTGTCGCGGCTGGCCAACCAATCGAAGCTGTCTTAACTCATCAAACTGTCTCAGTACCGCGTGACATGATCGGTCGTGGAAGAATGTTTGCGCTGCGCGTGCGTGGTGACTCAATGATTGACGAGAATATTCAGGATGGTGATGTAATCATTGTGAACTCGCAGCAGACTGCGGAGAATGGTCAGATGGTCGTGGCATTAATCGATGGCAACTATGCTACGGTTAAGAAGTTCTATCGCGAGCCGGACTTCATTAGACTCGAACCAGCAAACCCGCAATTCAAACCGATCTTTATCAAGACTCCTGAACGGTTACAGATTCAGGGCGTGGTTCGAGGACTGATCCGTAAATACGTTCCTGTTGGATCTTGACGTTATGGAACGTGACGGCGCAGAGAGAAGAGTTTGTTACCGGGAATCTGATGTCGTGTTCCTGGGCTTTGCTTTAAATGAGTGTACGTTGGAAGTTCCGGCCGAGTCAGTCAGGTACGTTCGTGCCATACATCGCACAGCGCTCGAGCTTGCTATTCAGAACAGTTTTGGGGCTGACATCGGGGGCTTCTGGCTAACGACTGAGCAGATCGCTCAACTCCGCTCACTTTCGGAATATTATTCGATCGACGAAGCTCCTCAGGTGGCTCAGGCTATTGAAGCGTATCTAACGGCGCAGTTGGAAGGAATCGGTCTATACGCAACTTAAGTGTAATCAGCCTCCAATTCCTGTTTCCGCCGCACCACAATCAGACCAATTCCCAACATGATCATTGCTCCGCCCGCGAATGACCGCCAGCTTAACTCTTCGTGCAGTATCAAGATTCCGAGCGCCACTGCAAATACTGGCGTCACCAGAGCTATCAACATCGTCTTCGTAACATCCATGTTGTGAACCAACCAGTAATACAGTAGGAACGCAATCACTGACCCGACGATCGCCAGATAAAGCAGTGATACCACTGCCATCCCGGTCCAACGGTACCGCAGCGGATTTCCTTCCAAACGAATTCCCACGATAAGCAATGGGACGAGTCCAAAAGCCATCTGACCCGCAGCAATCACCGCCGGATCCAGATTCGTTGCGCGCGCCTTAACAAGCACGTTTGAATACGCTACACAAATCGAACTTAGCACCAGCGCGACACTGCCGGCCAACGCTCGATGTCCGGCGACCGACAGTTGATTAGAAAAAATCACTCCAACACCGGCTATACCCATCAGAACCCCAGCCACCTTCACGGGAGTCATTCGTTCATCGGGTAAGTAAAGATGTGCCGCTATCAAACCAAATGCAGGAATTGTAGCTTGAAGAAGAGAGGCCAGACCTGACGAGATGTATTGTTCACCCCAAAATATCAGACCGTAGTTGAGGCTGAACGAGAGTACACCGGTAACGACAAGCAACTTCCAGCCGCTACGATCGCGGGGCCATCGGATGCCACGGATCGCGATGAGAGAGAAGAGAATTGAAGCGGCGATAACGAACCTGATGCCTGCGAAAGAGATGGGTGGCAGGTCTCTAAGTCCGATCTTAATGAACAGCCACGTCGATCCCCAGATGACACATAACAACAGCCAGACTAAGCGAGCTTTCATTCCGGTACCGGCTCAACCGCAGATTCACGAATGAGGATTCCAATTGTCGAGTCTCGAATAACAGATCGGAATACGAAAGTTGCCGATCCGCAATCCATGGTCAGGTCTAAAATTCATCCGCGATTCATCTGCGGTTAAGCCCCCGGCTCGTGTCGGGACTACGCAGGCCTATTGGTCAGCTTGATAATGCCAAAAGCTGCGCCCTGCGGATCTTGAATCACTGAAAAGCGTCCAACGCCTGGGATGTCCGTCGGCGGCACAAAAACCTTTGCGCCAAGGTCCGCAGCCTTTTTTGCTTTGGCATCCGCATCGTCGACAGCAAAATACACCAGCCAGTTTGGTGGAATCTCTCCCATTTCCGGCGTCGGCGTGTACATGCCGCCGGCCGGACGCTCACCATTCATGAATGAGGTGTACAGCATTCCTCCACCCATGTCGTTAGTGTTTTTGCCCCAGCCAAATAATCCACTGTAGAAGTTGCCGGCCTTGCTGGTGTCAGGCGTAGCGAGCTCATTCCAACAAAACGAATTGGGAACGTTCACGACCTGTGCGCCCGCATGTGTGCCTGGTTGCCAAAGTGCGAAGACAGCACCGGTCGGATCTTGAATAACTGACATGCGACCAATGTCGTAAACGTCGAACGGCTCCTTCAGTATCGTAGCGCCGAGCTGTTTTGCCTTCGCTGTTGATTCATCGGCATTCTTAACGGAGACATAAGAAAGCCAGTGGGGTGGGACACCTTGTGAGGTCTGGTCAGGCATCAACTTATAGAGGCCACCCACGTCCTTTCCGTCAAGCTTCAGCATCGTGTAAACCATGTCAGGACCCATCGGGTTGTCGATGAAGCTCCAATCAAAGAGTCCCGTGTAAAACTTCTTCGCTGCTTCATTGTCCGTCGTCGCCAATTCGATCCAACAGAATGTTCCGGGGGCGTAAGTCGGCGCTTCTTGCATTCTCGCTTCTGTCATTGGAATCTCCTTCGTCTTTAGCGGTAGTTTTTCTTGCCGCAGCGGTCGGGCTGCAGCGTTTTCACTGAGCTTCGCAGAGACCATCACGAATCGATTTACACAGCGAGCTTCTCTTCACATTTCCTCAGTTTGCTGCCAAGAAATGCTCGCTCGGATTCGATCGTAGTTAAGTTGAGTGCTTTTTTAAGATGAGCAGCGGCCTCTTTAAAGTTTCCCAACTCGTTTTGGAATTCAGCATGTACTGCGTGTAACAAATAATACGTGTCGATTGATTTTCGGTTCTGAATCTCTTTCACGGAATCCAAACCAGCCCTCACCCCACGCACCTTCGCAACGGCGACTGCCCGGTTCAAGGCAATCACGGGAGATGAGTTCTTCGCCACGAGAAGGTCATACAAAAACAATATCCTCTTCCAATCAGTTGACTCGTAGCTTTCCGCCAGGCAATGGCATGCTGCGATTCCGGCCTCCAGATGAAAATCCGAAATCTCGTCGCCTTCAGCAGAATTATTGAGGTAGTAAAGTCCCCACTCAATCATCGAGCGGTTCCAGCGAGATCGATCCTGATCCTGCAACAGCAGAATATTTCCCTGTTCACTGACCCTGGCCGGAAAGCGAGATGCCTGCAGGAGCATTAATGCATGCAGGGCATTACTCTTTGGCGTGTTGCATGCGGGGTGGGCCAGCAGAAGATCAGAAAGGCGCAGCGCTTCGCTGCTGAAGTCCCAACGAATCAATTCAGGACCTTGCGATGCGTTATAACCTTCGTTAAAGAGCAGATATATGACTTGCAGGACGGAATCCAACCGCTTTGATAACTCCTGGCCCGAAGGTATTTCAAAGGGAACCCGAGCGTCTCTAAGCGTTTGCCTGGATCGACTCAGTCGTTTTGCAATCGTCTCTTCTTTGCTGAGAAATGATCTCGCGATTTCTCGGACTCCGAATCCGCACAGTGTCTTTAGCGTCAACGCAACTTGAGATTCACGTCCAAGGATTGGATGACAACACGCGAAGATCATTCTCAGCTGATCATCCCGTACTTCTTCAGGCTCAAAGAGCTCAACAGAGCTGGCTGCTTCGTTCGCAGGTTGAATGGCTTGCTCGATCTGCGGCTGCTTTTGTTGAAAGAGCGTTTGTCTTCGCAGAATGTCGAGCGCGCGGTTCTTAGCAACCTGCATTATCCATCCTGAGGGATTGGACGGAATCGTGCCGTACGACCACTGTTGCAGCGCCTTCAGCATCGCGTCCTGAACAACGTCTTCAGCTAGATCTATGTTGTCCAGGCCAAAAATTCTGGTGAGCGTGGAGACCATTTTTCCCGCCTCGAGGCGAAAGAAGTTGTCGACCAGCTGACCTGGTTCAGTCGTTGTCGAGGTATTCGTAGACACAAAGGATCACTTGTCTCTGACGTGTGAAAGACGTCAGGAACCCGCCCGATCTGCAACCTGCGGAATCGGAGCAATTTGTCTGACTTCGACGGTGCCGCCATTGTCGAGGATCGGGCAGCCTTTAGCAATCTCCGCGGCCTCGTGGAGATCAGCCGCCTTAAAAATGAAGTAGCCGCCCACTGTTTCCTTTGCTTCCGCGAAAGGCCCGTCCGTTACCAGTCTTCCGCGCTCACCTGAAAGTGTCTTACCCTGCTCCTCGAGCGGTTCGCCTCCTTCGTATCTGCCACTCTTTCGCAGCTCATCAATCCAATCGTGATATTTCTGAATAACTGCGCCGTACTCACTCGGTGAAAAAGTCCGATCGGATTTTCCGCCACGAAGAATGAGCATGAATCGACTTTGTTCCGACATAATTTTTTCTCCTTCACGATTATTACGTTCCACTGTTAATGACGAATGAATGTGAGGATTCTGGACAAAAATAGTGTGGGCAGAAATCTGGAGAGATAATACGAGATTTCGTATCTGTCAGAATCTAACTTTCGGCCAAAAACGAAATGCGCTGTAACCGGCGAACCGACTACAGCGCAATCCGTTGTCCTACAAATTGCCGAAGCTTTCTGTAGGGTGGCAGCACGAGCATGTACACACTCAAGCTGCCGAATTTATATCCCGACAATTCACTGGCGGTCAGTCAATTACCGGTCAGCACACGATTTGTTTTCACATATCTCGCATTCTTTCGAATGCGGTGCCGTTAGGTTTTTGTTGTGGTGGCTTTTCCTCCACCGCCGGTTACGCTCCGGCAACGAAGCTCAACTTTCGTTGAGCCGCTTCGCCCCCTTCGGCGGGTCCTCTCCAAAGGGTGCTACTCGTTTTGATCCGAGTAGCTCGAGAAAGTCTCGCAACCTTCTCTAGCTAAGCCTTTCGGCTTCGACTTAGGGCGTCATTAGAATCAACAGTCCGCCTGTTGATTCTCTCTCTCGGGCGTCACCGCCGCGATTGCCGATCCCTTCGTCGGTCTCGAAGGCCGCAACCTTCGTGACACGCGCTTTATACTCCGAACCAATTTTCAGATCAAATTTTTGCGTGTTTTATTTTCCCCGAAAAGCTTTCTTCCTTCTTGCGACATGAAGTTCACTCGTTACATCGCACTCTTCTCAGCAAAAATTCCTGACGTTCCAGTTTTCCTTTCAGCATTCCCTCGATGCTGGCGACCAGCATATTTCCTTTTTGCTCATAAATAATTCTCTGTGGAAAATCGTGAGTAGGATTCTCAAACGTTGTTGAACTTGCCTGCGTTGCAGCTTTCGGATTGAAAGTGAACGCGACTGCGGGCCGTCCCTGTGGCTGCGCTAAATAAACCAAAGTGCCTTTGTCTTCTCGAATCTGCATGAACTCGAACGATTGTGTGCGACCGTTCTTCACCGTGCGACTCAGCCCGATCAGCGACATTCCCGCGGGCTTAGACCAGATCTCCTCTACCACAGCCTCTCCGGCGCGTCCCTCCCAACAACCACTGAGCCAGGAAAACCTGTTCACCGATACGGATTGCGATTGACGAAATGCGGTGAAAACAAGACTGGCCAGTAAACAAGCAAGCAGAATATTTGAATTAGGCATTCGTCCTCCATCAGTTAGGTTATCAGCTTCGTTACTGACGCCTCGATGGCACGCTGAACGGCAGTTTGTTCTTCATTGCTCTTGTATTTTGTGCGGGGCCAGAAAAAGCCTTTGAGCCCGTCTCCTTTTCGGCGCGGGACAATATGAACGTGCAGATGCGGCACGCTTTGACTGACCCGGTTGTTCATCGCGACAAACGTTCCCTGTGCCGCCATAGCTGACTCGACAGCTCGTGACAGCATCTGCGCGTTTTTGAAAAAAGGCCCGACTTGAGAACCGGGTAAGTCCGCTAACGTCTCGAAATGCTTCCGCGGAACCAACAGGCAGTGACCGGGAAACAAAGGCCGATGGTCCAGGAACGCCATCGAGTGTTCATCGGCAAAGACGACGTTAGCGTCGAGGGTGCCGGAAACAATACGGCAGAACAGGCAGTCGTTGTCCACATCCAAACTATACCTTTCTGCACACCCTCAGATGAAACTTAATTTGCTTCGCCGAGGACCTCGTCGAAGCCTGGTCTGATGAAATTCCTGGCGTTCGGAAACTTCTTCTCTGTACGGGCTCGCAGTTTCTCGAGTTGAAGTATGAGAGGCACCACCAGTTCAGCCCGTTCAGGAACGCAGAGCTGCATGATTCGCCAGGCGCTGATCGAGCGATCTATCCCAATCAACGCGACTTTGGCTGAGCCGTCCGAGTCTCGTTGTTCGGGTTCAAAGCCATATTCACTGTCCGCCAATTCATCGTCACGAGACGAAAGCGCGCGCATAGTTTTTACGGCGATTTGATACTGGTACCAGTAGATGACGTCTCGCGCGTCCTGAAGTTGCAAGTCCTGTTCAGAGTCTGCTTCGGTTTCAGGCATATCACTGGCAGCGATGGTTTGATCGAATTCCGCAAACCATTCAGTTACAGAGCTAGCGTATTCCTTGCCCGCAACCGCAAGACCGTTTCGCCATGCTCGATCCCTCCTTCTTTGACGAGCATTGAGTTCTTCTTCATCTACACTGCTAAGATCCACGCCGGCTTCTTTGGCCCACTCTTCGATCAGCTGCCGCGTCTCCTGAAGGATAGAACCGAGCTTGCGCCAGAAAGCTTCGTTAGTGATGTCGCGGCTTTCCGGAGAATCGTCTTCGTCCTCCTTTTCCTGTGCATACAGCAGACACCTTGAGCTGAAGGGACAGCGTTCACACCAGCGATCGCAGTAGTTGTAAATACCCGAAATGAACTCTGGATTAGCAGCTAGTTCGGTGAGGGTTTCTATTCGCATGATTTGTCTCCTTTGAGATGAGGATTTAAGGTGCGGCCATTCTAATGTAGTATTCGCCGCGTGAAAATGGCCGAACGAGATTTTTCACGGATCCTGAAAGCCCTGGATAAGAACGGTATCCTGCTTCAATCGGATGCGGTGCTGCCGAGTGTTGCGAGTCTGATTGCCGGAGAACCTGTGCGAGGGTCGTGGTGGAGTCACCCGCGAGCGCAGTTGATTTTTGTGACTCTGAATAAGCTCGAGGATCACAAAGACGTTCTGTTCACAAAACTGATCTCCGGAAAGGTAACTCTGGTCCACCGGCGACTGTGGAGTGGTTTTCTTGCGATTGCCACTTCACGTGAGGCGTGGCAGACACGAGGGTTGAGTCCGCAGGCTAAATTTCTTGTCGATAAAATCGACGTCGAAGGAGCATTTCCTACGACGGACTTAGATTGGCCCGCGAAATTCAAATCCAAAAAACCTGGCGACGCTGTGCGTGATCTCGAGAGCCGTCTGCTGGTTCACACAGAGGAATTTCACACGGAGAGTGGGGCCCATGCGAAGCTCCTTGAAAGCTGGCCCCATTGGCTCGAGCGAATTGATTTTAATGAGAAGTTGAACCCTTCGGACATCGCAAAACGTACTTTCGAAGAGCTGCTCGACGAACTTAACAGGACCAATGATGCAAAGGCTCGCTTACCCTGGCAGTAATCGTAATGGCATCGTGATGACGAGAACACGACGATTCAAGGCGCTGTTGCTCACGTTGTTAGTTCTCTGGGTGGGTGCAGCGAGCGCACAGAGCAGTCGACAAGATCGACCCGCTTTAAATTACGGGTTTGTCAGCGCCAACACGCGAAATGACTTAACAATCGATGATGCCATCAACAAACTCTACTCGGAAGAAGAGTCACAACTGATAAGACAGATTGCCGAGCTCGGATGCCGGATGCGTTCGCAACCACGGACTACCAGAGCATTAGGATCTTGGAGTGATGGTGCAGAGCATTCTGTCTTGGTGCGAGTAAACACAGATGAACCGAGCATCAGGTATCTGCTCGCTCGACTCGGACAGGATGCGAAGCAAAAGTCGGTGCTTTATTTTCATGTCCATGCAAACGGGCCTGACAGATTGTACATTCTGCGACCGCGCAAGCTGAACAATCTCAAATCGATTGCCAGAGCGTTAGACCGGGATGGAATTGCCTTTCGCACTCTGGTTCCGACGCATAGAGGTTCCTTGGTTTATATAGTCGACCTCCATCAGCAACTACGTCCCAAGGTTCTCACAGCCGCTCGACGCTTGCGATCGCGAGTAACCCTGAGAACCGGCAATGGAGAATTCATCGGAGACAGCGACGACGCGGGGAAGGCAAACGAAGTATTTGACCAGGAAATCAAAAGCTACGAATCAACGCGTGGGCCCCTCGATCCGAAATGTAGATAAGGCCGACGGAATTAAGCCGCGGATTACGCGGATCAAGGACTTCAAGTCATGTCACAACGATCCTGTCTAAGAACGACTGTTACTGAAGCTCTTGCAAAACTTCCCGGGCTTGAAGGCCAGCGCTTCGCGACGATTTTTGAACACGGCACACTGCTCGTCGAAATCTATGCTCCGCGCGGAGTCGATCCACAGAAGCCACACACACGAGACGAATTGTATTTTGTTGTAGCAGGAAGCGGTGAGTATGTGTGTGGGGATACGCGGCAGACTTTTGGTCCAACAGATCTACTGTTTGCTGCAGCGGGAGTCGCGCATCGATTCGAAAACTTTACGGAAGATCTCGTCGTCTGGGTGATCTTCTATGGACCTGAAGGTGGCGAGGACGCCTAGGAGGAATTGAATGGCAAGGATTTCTGCGATAACTCCGTGCTTCCCCGTGGCTGATGTTGGCGCCACGATTCGTTGGTATGAAGATCAGTTGGGCTTTGAAGGTGATCCGTTTCCCGAGAAGGAGCCTTATGTGTTTGCAATCATGAGACGTGATGGAGTTGAAATCATGCTGCAGCGGGTCGAGGGATTTCAAAAGCCTGATCTTTATCCAGCTCGCGCGGGTGGTGTTTGGAACGCGTACTTACGAATGGAGGGCGTAAATGAGTTTTATGAATCCGTTCGTCACAAGATTGAAATCATTCAGCCACTGCGTCGTCAGCCTTACGGCATGTGGGAATTTGAGGTTAAGGATCTAAATGGTTACGTCCTGGTGTTCGCGGAATAAATTGGGCCACAGATGGACACGGATAAGCACGGAAAAAGAAGAACAAAAAAGAGTTTGGGTTTTCTTACAACAGTTCGCCAGATGTGTGTTGGTTTTACCTGTGTCATGCTCGTTTTGTCTGCGGCTAACTTCCTAACGGTCGCACTGCATTTTGGAACGCCTTCAGACCAAGCGTATTCAACACCTCCGCTTTTCTTACCCACCCACGCCGGGCCATGCCCACTCCGTATTTCAGATTCTGCAAAGCGCCGCTCGAATGAGCATCCACGGAAATCACGAACTTGATCTTCCGCTTACGTGCTTCACGCACCCAGCTAGGCTCCATGTCGAGACGAAATGGATCCCCGTTGATTTCGATTGCTGCAGGCGACTCTGCCACGGCATCTAAAACCCGCTCCATATCGCATTCAAACGGTGGCCGTCGCTGAATTAGCCTCCCAAGCGCGTGGCCCCAGATCTTAAACACGGGTTGCCGCATTGCTGTGATCAACCGACGCGTCATCTTTTCTGAATCCATCTTGTAGCGCGAATGAATGCTCGCAACGATAATGTCGAACGATTCCAAAATGCGGTCAGGGTAATCGAGTGAACCATCAGCAAGGATGTCCGACTCGGTACCTTTCAACAGTTTTACCTTCACTTTTTCCTGCACTTCATCAATCTCTTCCCACTGGCGCTTGAGTCTATCGAGATCGACGCCACCGGCGTAGAACGCTGTCGGCGAGTGATCAGTGATGGTCAGATACTTCAAACCCATTGCATCGGCAGCAAGCGCCATCTCTTCAACCGTATCCTTGCCGTCAGAGTAGGTGGTGTGACAATGGACCATGCCCTGTACATCCTCAAGGGCAACCAAGTCGGTTGGGAGTTTTCCTTTCACCGCCGCTTCAATTTCACCGGCGTCTTCGCGCAACTCGGGTGGAATGTACTGCATTCCCAGGCGCTGATAGATCTGCTCCTCAGCGCTCACGCCGGCACTGTTTCGCCGTTTTCCATTCGCAGCTGGTTCTGACAGATCCAGGTTCTTGCTTTTTACAATCTTAGTTAGTTTCTCAAGGTGAGCAGCGGATCCGGTCTTGTACCAAAGCGTCCATTCATAATCCACAGGTTTCGCGCAAGTCAGTTCGACGCGAGCACCCTCCGCCAGCAGCACGATGCAACTCTCACTCGATGATTCCTCAACCTGTACGATCAATGGGAAACGAAGGAAGTGTTCAATCACCTCTGCAGGTTTGTTGGCACTCGCGACGATTCTGATGGTGCCAACTGTCTCTTTCCAACGACGCAGCGAGCCCGCGACATCAACATCCTTAACGACCGACGAAGTCTTAATAAAACTGATCACCTGGGTCGCAATTCGCTGGGCGTGATGTATATGCAAACGCCTCTTGTCGGCGGTTTGCCTTTGCATCAAAGACTGCAGCAGTTTTTCTTCACTCGCTGGACCAAAGCCTTTCACGTTACGCACTCGACCTGCTTCGGCTGCCTCCTTGAGTTCAGCAGTGGTAGTTATTCCGAGTGCATCGTGCAGTTGTCGAATCTTGTTGACGCTTAAGCCAGGAACTCCTGAGAGTTCGATTATTCCCGGCGGGAACTCTTTCCTTAATTGCTGTAGAACCGACGAGGAGCCCGTGAGGTAAAGCTGCTTGATTTGCGAAGCCAGCGCATCACCGATGCCGCGTTTTGTGGTCAAACGATCTTGTTCAACCAACGTGGCGAGATCTTCGTTGAGGCCGGCGATGATTCTTGCTCCCGCCTGGTAGGCGCGTGCTTTGAACCGATCTTTTCCTCCCTTGAGCTCGAGCAACACGGCGATCTCCTGCAACGCGGCAGCTATCTGAAATTGATCGAAGTTCTTCATGTTTGTGATTACAAGATACCGCGGATAAAGAAAGATAAGAAGCCGCGGATAAACGCGGATCAGCACAAAAGAGAACGTTGACGATGTGCAGTCTGACTACTGTCTGTCTGATCCGCGTTTATCCGCGGCTTATATCTGTCGCTATAATCTTCGCATGGCAATCGAATCAGTAAATCCAGCTACGGGTGAGACTCTAAAAACGTTCGAGCCTCTAACTGCTCAGCAGATCGATCAAAAACTCCAACTAGCGGCCAGCGCCTTTCGTGATTATCGTCGCACGACTTTTTCAGATCGTGAACGAATGATGCTGAGTGCGGCTGAGACGCTCAAGGCACGAAAAGATCAATATGCACGTGTAATGACTCTGGAGATGGGCAAACCTATTAAGGCCGCCGTTCAGGAGGTAGAGAAATGTGAATGGGTGTGCCGGTATTACGTCGAACAAGCACGACATCATCTGGCGGACATTTCAATAAAGACTGACGCATCCAGGAGCTACGTTCATTTTCAGCCACTGGGACCCATTCTGGCCGTGATGCCGTGGAACTTTCCCTTCTGGCAGGTGTTTCGATTTGCCGTTCCGGCGCTAATGGCAGGTAATGTCGGTCTGCTGAAACACGCTTCAAACGTTCCGCAATGTGCGTTGGCAATCGAAGAGGTCTTTCGCGTCGCGGGATTTCCCGACGGTATTTTCCAAACTCTGCTGGTGGGGTCTGACGCGGTCCAGCGGATTCTTGAGGATTCACGCGTAGTAGCTGCGACTTTAACAGGAAGTGAGTCGGCGGGACGGAGCGTCGCCAGTATCGCCGGAAAACAGATAAAGAGAACAGTTCTCGAACTGGGCGGCAGCGATCCTTTCATCGTGATGCCTTCAGCGCAGCTCAAGGAAGCAGCTGCGACTGCTGTAAAAGCGCGCACAGTCAATTCTGGGCAGTCCTGCATCGCGGCCAAACGGTTTATCGTGTCGAAACAGATTTACGACGCATTTACCGATGCGTTTGTTGAGCAGATGAAAGCGCTGCGTGTGGGTGATCCTCTTCAGGAGGATGTGGAAATCGGGCCGCTTGCGACTCCACAGATTCTGAAGGATCTCGAAGAACAGGTGAACAGGTCTGTTGCCGCCGGCGCTCAGGTTTTGACGGGCGGCAAACGCCTGGATCCACCAGGCAACTTTTACGAACCAACCGCGCTGGCAAACATTTCACCCGACGCTCCGGTCTACTGCGAAGAGGTGTTCGGCCCCGTAGCGCTACTATTTCGCGTGGAAGGAATTGATGAGGCCATTCAATTAGCTAACGCGACCGACTTCGGACTGGGCGCCGCGGCGTGGACGAACGACGAAGCCGAGACGACCCGCTTTGTGGAGGAACTGGAAGCAGGTCTCGTCTTTATCAACGGAATGGTGGCCTCGGATCCGCGTTTGCCGTTTGGTGGCGTCAAGCATTCCGGATATGGTCGAGAGCTCGGCGAATTCGGCATTCGGGAATTTGTGAACATCAAGACAATCTGGGTCAAATAAGCCTGGACGCGGTCCGGGCAACTTAAATTGTTTAACCCGAGGTTCTATTCTGGAAAGGGTTTACAGTTTCAGGGCCGGTCGGTATAGAATACGTATTGGCAAAGACGTCCCCCAGGACTTTCGGATTTGCCAATTTCCCCCAAGTTAAACCCCTTACGTGCGGTTTGATTAAACCGTAGGAGCTGCCCCTTACTGTCTCAAAGCAAGCTCTTCCCGGACTCGAAGGCGAACTCTGTTCGTCGCGATCTGTCCCCATCCAAACTCAATTAGCCCGGAAGGAACAACATGGCCATTCAAACGCAATCTGCTGACTCCCTTAACACGCGGTTGTTGCTCAAAGCGTTAGTTGCATTCAAGAAAGGTGATTTCACCGCTCGTCTCCCAGGAGATTGGACGGGCGAAGCCGGAAAGATAGCAGACACGCTAAACGACATCATTGCCCTCAGTGAAGAAAATGCCAAAGAGCTGGAACGCGTAAGCCGAATAGTTGGAAGAGAAGGAAAGATCACTCACCGCGCAGTAGTACCTGGAGCCGAGGGTTCCTGGAATCGCCTGGTTGAGTCAACCAACCAGCTCATCGACGACATGGCCAGGCCGACCACCGAAATGGCACGCGTAATCGGCGCAGTGGCGAATGGCGACTTGTCCGAAAGAATGACGCTCGAAGTCGAGGGCAGGCCGCTAAAGGGCGAGTTTTTGCGAACCGTCAAGACAGTGAACTCGATGGTTGAGCAGCTTGGGTCGTTCGCGTCGGAAGTGACGCGTGTGGCTCGCGAGGTAGGTACGGAAGGAAAGCTGGGAGGCGAAGCAAAGGTCAAGGGTGTGGCAGGTACCTGGAAAGACCTGACCGACAGCGTCAATTCCATGGCCAGCAACCTGACGAGTCAGGTGCGAAACATCGCGGAAGTTACGACAGCGGTGGCTAACGGCGACCTCTCGAAGAAGATTACGGTGGACGTGAAAGGCGAGATTCTGGAGCTGAAGAACACCATCAATACGATGGTGGACCAGCTGAACTCGTTCGCCTCGGAAGTAACACGTGTGGCGCGTGAAGTGGGAACGGAAGGAAAGCTGGGTGGCCAGGCGGATGTACGCGGAGTCGCAGGTACCTGGAAAGACCTGACCGACAATGTGAACTCGATGGCCAGCAACCTCACTGGCCAGGTACGTAACATCGCGGAAGTGACGACGGCGGTGGCCAACGGCGATCTGTCGAAG
>JBKPAC010000146.1:0-61608 GCA_046726175.1 Acidobacteriota bacterium | reverse complement strand
GGTCAAACATTCCAAGACGGAAGCGGGCCTCGAACAGTCGTTTCAAGGCTCTGTCGATCTCCGCTTCTGCAACCAAGCCTTGTTTCACAGCGTTCACAAGTGCCTTGTAAGACTCGCCGCACTCGAGATCGGTACCCCGCTTCACGGCGAGTGCAGAAGCTTCTTCGGCTGTTTTTCGAAACTGATGCCGCTGATAGATGTCGTCGATAGCGCCGCAGTCGGAAACCACATAGCCATTGAAGCCCCATTCGCCACGCAGAATGTCACCGAGCAGATGTGTGTTAGCGCAACACGGCTCACCGTTTGTTCGGTTGTAAGCGCACATCACTGACGCAGCGTGCGCTTCAGTGATGGTTGCGCGAAAAGCCGGCAAGTAAGTCTCGCGGAGGTCGCGTTCGGCTGCGATCGCGTCGAAGCGATGGCGCTCGGGCTCTGGACCAGAGTGGACGGCGTAGTGTTTGGGTGTTGAAACGACCTTCAGGTACTTTGGATCATCACCTTGGAGGCCTTTGACGAACGCGACCCCGAGACGAGAGGTAAGATACGGATCTTCGCCATACGTTTCTTGACCGCGTCCCCATCGCGGGTCGCGAAAGATGTTGATGTTGGGCGACCAGAAGGTTAGACCGTAGAAGCGGGCTCGGTTTCCGCGACGCTGAGCTTCATGGTATTTGGCCCGGGCCTCCTCTGAGATTACTTTGGCGATGCGATTGATGAGATCCGGGTTAAACGTTGCGCCGAGGCCGATCGCCTGTGGAAATACAGTGGCAATGCCGGATGCGGCTACGCCGTGCAGCGCCTCGTTCCACCAATCGTATTCAGGGATTCCGAGCCGAGGAATGGCAGGCGCGGAATTCATCATTTGAGAGACTTTCTCTTCAAGCGTCATGCGCGAGATGAGATCGTCGACACGTCGATCGATCGGCAATGCCGGATTGAGATAAGCGGCGGCAGTGTCGGGCTTTGGTTGTTGAGTTGCGGCCGGTGAGCCGATCATCATGAGCAGACCGAGACACGACAGTAGTACGACAACGCACAAACTCTGGCGAAATCGCTTGAACGACATATGGAGTTGCTCCTTCATCGCCACGGGCAGCGGGAATAAAGCAACGATACCACAGACGTGGTCACGTCAAATGGAGCTGTAATGTTCTATTTAGGATTTGGGATTTAGGATTTAGGATTTCGCGATCAGGAAGGGGCAAATCCTAATCCGAAATTCAATGGGGATTGAGCCAATTACTCCATACTCTTTCTCGCCTCAACGAGCGGCGTATGATCGATTTGAATCAGGCCGCGTCGTGATCGATCGAAATCAAGTATGACAAAGACGATCAGCACCACAAGAATGTTGAGAGCCGTCCACAACCCCATGTTTCTCTTGCCAGTTTCTCCGGAGGAATGACCGATCAAGGCTCCGGAGATCACAATACAGATTCCCAATAACACGACGACCGATCCCGGCAGTTTGTTGCGGGTGGCCCATTCGGTTGTGGCTGACAGATCAATAACTGCATTCGCCGCAGGAACGATTTGACTTGTACGAACGAGATCAGGCTCCGCCTTCACACTGTCAGAGACCGCCAGCCACAGTTCATTGAGGGCTTCACGCATCAACTTCAATGTGCGGTCATAGTCGGCGGGATTTAGTCCCTTATCGAAATGCTCGAGCCGCGCGTCTGTATACCGTCGCAGCGATTCACGAATGCGGTTCTTCGCCGATTCACCCAGCAAACCAGCCCTGAGATAACAGGTGCCGATTGAGTTAGCTTCCTCGAGTACGATTCGTGATCTATCGCTGAAGCGATTGCTGGTTATCGAAAACGAGAATCCGAGCAGGAGTGCTACCATACCCAAGACGCTGGCTTTGAGTGCAGTGGCTACGGCGAGTCGTCGTTCAGCTTGGTCGGCCTTCCGCGAGCTTCCCAGGCGGAACCCGATTTCGCTGGCTACAAACCAGAGAACCAGTATTGCTACAACAACGATCCAGATTGGCCAATTGTAGATGACGTTCATGTCAGCTTAGCTCAAATGGTCCAATCGTAGAGCCATCTTTCAAGGCCGAACACTGTCAATTTTTACAGTCAACAAAACCCCACGGCTATCCAACGACCAGGATTCCTGGCGCCGACGGAAGATCCACAGAGTTCAGGATAAAGGATTGAGTATATGGTTGCAGTGTAAGTCGTGGCGGTGGTTTGAATCAGTTGAGTTTCTTACCATTCACATCTCGACCATTTTGAGAAAGACGTAATCCCGTGACCTTACCTTCCGAATCTTTTATGAACGTCAACTTCGCATTAATAGCTCGCGGGTAAAAGACTGTTTCCGATTCAGCCATGATCTCAACCTTCCCCTGACCCGTTGCTTGCGTCATGAACTTGTCTCCCTCTCGGAAGACTCGCATGACAAAACCTGGAGCAAGTTCATATTCGCCCACATATGCGTCGAAGACCTTTGCATCAACTGTAACCGGACCTTGTTCAAGGCGCTTAAGCCTTTCTGCGGCATTAGTGTTCTTCGGATTCAGCTCGAGAGATTTTTTATAGTTGGCCACAGCTAACTCACGCTGGTTCAAATTCATGTACGCCTCACCGAGACTGTCATAGGTGTTGGCAGCCTGCGGGTACGCTTCGACATTCAGCTTAAATATCTCAACAGCTTCTTTCATTTTGTCGGCTCGCATTAGCTGATAGCCGAGTTGATTAAGCTCGCCTTCGGCGAAATCGTAGGTTCCAGACTGTTTTGCTTTCAGGTCGCGATACTCGGCGATTGCGGCATCGATACCCTTGTCCCTGATTGTCTTGTCGAGAACGGAGGCAATCGACATCTTCGGCGGCGTGTAGGGCTGGTTGTAGAGGATCTTTGCGATTGCGTCGTTTATCCGGCCAACAGGTTGCGCGGTGTTATCGAGAATCACAATCAGCTTCTTTTCTTTCGGAAAACGAGCGATGATGGTTGCGAAGCCATTGATCCCGCCACCATGTGAGATCACCTGCACCGGTTGATCGTTCTGCTTAAAGGAAGCTTCAGTAACAATCCAGCCGTAGGCATATTTCTCCAGGAAAGGTTTGAACATCAGCTCTTTCGATTGGGCCGAGAGGAGTTTGTCGGTATACAGCGCCTGGTCCCAGAGGTATAGATCTTCGACGGTCGAATACATCGATCCGGCTGCGTACGGGATCGACATGTCCAGGTAGGCTGCGTTGGTGTAACCATCGGGCGTCTTGGTGTAACCCGAGGCACGTTTCTGAATGAGCGGATCGTGCCAGTCGTAGCCGGTGTTCTTCATTCCGACGGGATCGAGAATCTTCTCTTTCAATACTTGCTCATAAGGTTTTCCGGTGACGCGCTCGATGATAGCGCCAAGGAGAAAGTAACCAGAGTTGTTGTAGGAGTACTTTGATCCGGGTTCGAACTCGAGATCACCGCTCGTGTACTTCTTTATGAAATCAGTGACTTTGTATGGATTGCGACTCACATTTTCAAAGAAGCCGGGTTGGCCCGTATAACTTGGAATTCCCGACGTATGCGTCAGTAAATGATGGATGGTCACCTTCTGTCCAACATCAGCTCGGTAATCTGGCAGGTAGTCGGAAATTTTGCCGTCGAGCTTGAGCTTCCCCTGCTCGACGAGTTGAAGTGTCAGCATGGAGGTGAATTGCTTGGTAATCGATCCCAGTCGGAATTTTGTATCGACCGCGTTCGGAATTCCCCACTCCATGTTGGCCATCCCGAAGCCGCCTTTGTAAATGACTTTCCCATTCTCAGCGACGAGGGCCGAGCCGTTGAACTGCCTGTATTTGTTAGCGAGCGTCAATACCTCCTGAATCTTCGCTGCATGGTCCTGCGCCAGTGCGGCGTGTTGGGAGATAAGCAGCAGTGTAGTTACGAGAATGAGTAATCTGGCAGTTCTTATCATCGTCAGCATCTCCTTGTGATGCGGTCGCCGCGGATTGTACCACCGGATGCGGGTCTTCGTGCGATACACTGTCGAAGAGGAAATACAAAAATGCGAAAAACCATTCTGGTTGCGGTGTTGTGCCTGCTCTCGGTCTTCGCGGTCGCGCGACAACCGATCAATGTTGCAGACACAGATGGCCTAAAGAAGGCTCTTCAAACAAAACTCGATGACTGGCACAAGACTGGAAAGTTTCCCGGCGCGACCCTGGGAGTAGTGCTGGCTGATGGCGAGTCATTTGGTATGGCGGTGGGCTATTCAGATCGGGAAGCCAAAACACCCATGAAGCCAACTGACCGCATGCTTTCCGGTAGCGTTGGTAAAACCTTTGCCGCGAGCGTGGCGCTACAACTAGTAAGCGAAAAAAGGATCGGACTTGACGATAAGGTCGAGAAATACCTCAGAAACGAGGCCTGGTTCTCGCGTCTACCTAATGCCAACGACATGACCGTCCGTCAGTTGATGAACCACACCAGTGGTCTGGTGCGTTATGAATTCAAAGAGCAATTCACAAAAGACCTGACGGCCAATCCTGAAAAGGTCTGGAAACCCGCCGAGCTCGTCGCTTATCTACTCGGAGGAAAACCGCCCTTCCCCGCTGGTCAGGGTTGGGACTATTCCGATACGAACTATATCGTGCTGGGAATGATAATTGAGAAGGTAACGGGCAAAACCTTCTACGAAGAAGCTACGAGGCGACTGCTGAAACCTCTAAAGCTCAGTGACACGATCCCGCAGGACGGAATGAGGCTGAAGGGTGTGGTCCAGGGTTATGCCGGACCAAACAATGCGTTTGGCGGCAGCGACGCGATGATTCGCGATGGAAAGTTTGTGATCAATCCGCAGTTTGAATGGACGGGTGGCGGTTTCGCCACGACCTCACACGACCTGGCTCGCTGGGGGAAACTTCTTTACGAGGGCAAGGCATATTCAACAGCTTTAATGCCACAGGTCTTAGCCGGCGTTTCAGCCCCGATGCTTGGTCGCGAGACTAAGTACGGTTTGGGCGTGATCATTCGTCAAAAATCTGCTGGAACGTCATACGGGCACAGCGGTTTTTTCCCTGGGTACATGACGGACATGATGTACTTTCCTGAACAGCGAATAGGAATCGCCGTTCAAGTCAATACAAGCGTACCACGGGACTTAGGCAAACCACTGGGCCGTGTCCTGGTTGAAGCGCTGGAAGTCATCAGATCTGCAAATCAAACTGAATAAGAGGATTGAGAGATATGATTCATCACGCTGTGTCAGTGGTGGGCTTCATGGTCTTCGCAGGCATCGCCTGGTTGCTCTCCAGTAATCGACGTCAGATTGCGTGGAGAACGATAGCTTGGGGAGTCGCCTTGCAACTCCTGATTGGTCTGATTATTTTCCGCCTCCCTGTTTCGCATCGAATCTTACTCTGGTTAAACGACGCGGTGGTCGTATTACTCAACGCGTCAAGGAGCGGTTCTGTGTTTCTGCTTGGACCACTTGCTGCTAGTCCCGGCGAATCGGGATCCATCGGTTTCATCCTCGTCTTCCAGGTTCTTCCGGTAGTGATTTTCTTTGCGGCGATCACGTCCATGCTCTATCACCTGCGGGTGCTGCAGATATTCGTACGACTCTTCGCGAAGCTTTTCCATCGCACAATGAAGATCAGCGGCGCCGAATCGCTTTCAGGCGCAGCCAACATCTTTGTCGGAATCGAATCGGCGCTTGTAATCCGACCGTATTTGGAAAGGATGACGCGATCGGAGCTGTTTCTTGTTTTGACTACGGGAATGGCGACGGTGGCATCAAGCACGCTCGGAGTTTACGTAGCGTTCTTGACGGGTGTGTTTCCAGAGATTGCGGGACACCTCATATCAGCTTCTGTTCTGGCAATTCCTGCTTCGGTGGTCGTAGCCAAGCTGCTCATTCCCGAAACCGAAACTCCTGAAACGCTCGCGGCCGTTCCTCCGGACGACGAGTCACTTAGATCAAGAAATCTCATAAGCGCGATTATCGATGGGGCCATGGATGGTCTGAAGCTGGCAGCTGGAATCTCAGCCCTTATCATTGCGATTCTGGGAGTGGTCGCGCTAATTGACAAACTACTGGGTACGGCGAGTTCCTGGTTTGGTATGAGTGAACCACTTTCCTTTGTAAGAATCCTGAGTTGGCTCTTCTATCCTTTTGCGTTTCTACTTGGATTGCAGACAAGCGACGTACCGGCAGCCGCACGCTTGCTAGGCGAGCGAGTCATCCTCACGGAAGTCTTCTCGTACAATCATCTCGCGCAATTAATCTCGAGCGGACAACTGACCGATCCACGAACGGTCGTCATTCTCAGTTACGCGCTTTGCGGGTTCGCACATGCAGCCGCCGTAGCAATATTTGTCGGCGGCACCGCGGCACTCGCTCCTTCACGTCGCGACGATCTGGCCAGCCTGGGTTTACGAGCACTGCTCGCTGCAACTCTTGCAACGTTGATGACTGGTTGTGTGGCGGGGATTTTCAGTACAGGCGCTGGCGTCTCGCTGTTGAGAACAAGCTAAGGTAGGCCTGAATCTTGGCTTACTCTTTCGCTTCGGATCCCACCTTGCTATAATGCCTTCGCCTTTGCCCCTCGTTTAACCCACCCGACATTTGCGACTCTCCCAATAAAAACACGGAGGCGACAATGCAAATAACTGTGAAGACACCTATGAAGTTGGCCCTAGTACTGGTGCTTTTGGTCATGGTCCAGGGGCTTGCTTTTGCACAAGGAAAGGGTCGCGGTGGTGGTGGCGGCGGTCCGCCGCCGGGCGCTGGGAAGCCGGCCGGTGTGGGCGTTGACCGCGGTATCAACACCTCATCGGATCGATCAAACGGTAGAGCGGATATGGGCCGCAATACGGCCTCTGACCGTTCCAACGGCCGATCCGACGCGGGTATTGAGAGAGCCCGTTTGCAACGCGAGAACGCTCAGAAAGCTGACGATGAGCTTCGTAAGAATCCAAGGTTTGCAACAAACTTGCACATGAATGCCAACGACTTGCGAAGTGGATACCAAGCCGCCCTGGCAGCGAATCCAAATTTAACTTTCGGCAACTACGTCGCTGCGAACCGCCTCTCTGCGAACCTCGGCCGTACACATCCGAACATCACCACGAGCGCGATACTAAATGGACTTGCTGGTGGAAGCAGTATCGGTCGAACGCTCCAGAACTTGGGGTTGAGCAAAGACGAAGCTAACGTTGCCAAGAAGCGCGTTGAGCAGGAAATAAAAGACGCTCGACGCAATTAGTTTCTCAATCGGAATCAAATCAGAAACGTAACGCCGTAGCGTCGGGTCCGTTATCGTCTACTTTTGACTTTGCGACCCGACGCTACTGCTTTTTTTACGGCTTTTTCCCTTTACCTTTCCCACTTTGGCCTTGGGTTGGTCCAGGAGTTTGCTTGCGCCCTTGACGCTGTTCTTGCTGCGCTGGGTTTCCCACACGTTGTCCCTGAGCTCGTTGTTGCTGCTGCGCCCGACGCTGCTGTTGTTGGACAGCTCGCTGTTGCGGCTGCGCCGCACGTTGAGCGTCAACCTGCTGCTGTCGCTGCTGCTGAACGTTTTGTCTTTGCTGCTCACGAGCAGCTCGCTGTTGCTGTTGAGCCTGCTGCTGCGCCGCACGTTGAGCATCAATCTGCTGCCGTCGCTGCTGTTGAGCGGCTTGTCTTTGCTGCTCAACCATCGTTCGTTGCTGCTCTGTTGCCTGCCTTCGAGCCTCTCTTTCATCTCTCCTTACTTGTTGCTCGAGCTGCTGGGCCTGCTGACGCGCTTCTCTATTACCACGCGCTGCCTCAGCTTGAAGGTCAGCAATTCTCTGCCGCCGCGAGTCTCCGCGCCGCGCGGATTCACCACTGCGTTCGTCTCGTACCTGAAGCTTCTGCCCCTTTACTTTCTCAGGCACAGTTTCAAGACGCAGTGCTCGCGCCAGATCCCGTTTGAAATGCGGAGCCTGCGGCGCGTTGCTGACCACTACCGGTGTCTGATCAAGTTTCCTGGCGATGCCCGGTGGCAAATCGATCTTGCCCCGGCCCCAGGCTGAGTGCACTACCGCGTTGCGCAAAGGAGTAAGAGTCAACGGCTCAAGGGTAGGCCGCACCTGTGCGAGTACGTGTGGGTCAACTCTTCTGATCACCCGACTGTCTATTTGTTGATTGAATTGATCAAGTGTCACGACTGTTACGGCCCCTGGAACATTCAGGTTAACCAAACGCGTGGGCGAGATGTCTCCAAGCGAAAAATAGTGCGGCTGCCAATCGGAATCGTAATAACGTACGACGTACGGATCGCTCGGTCCCAGCGGCACCCAACCAATGTCGTTTTGCAGCGGAAGGAACGCCACGAGCGCCGGCGAATATCTCGGTGACGTATTCACTCCATCCGGAATCCAGTACCATCGATCGCCGTAGCGACTCCATCTTCCATAATGATACGGAGCATACCCCCAGGGTTCATCAGAGACCCACGTCAACCCGTAAGGATAATCGTTGAACCAATAACCGTCTTGATAAGGACTCCACGAAGTGGCGACTCGCGGGGACCACGCGTAACCGGAACCATCCAGGTATTGCCAGTCGCCGTAATAGCCCAGGTCAGAGATTCCGGGAATGATGGAGCTCACGTACTGATAGCTGATGTCACGACGATAAGGATCGTAGTAGTAAGGGTCGCTCAGGTACGTGTCGTAGTTTACGTATCGTCCATCGTAATAATTTGGATATTGATAACGATAATAGTCGTCGACAAGGTAGCCCGCGTCCTGGTGATTTAGACGTGACAGTAGCACTTGTGCAGCTGTAGTGCCTGCCAGTGTCAGTAATTCACCTTTGCTGATCTGACCACTGCCACCCTGGCCAACAACCTGTGCCAGCCCGCTCAGGACGGAGACAATCGTCGCTCCATTATCGTCAAAGCCGATGTCATACAGTCCTGGTTGAACAAAGTCGATGGCGCCGTGGGGCGTTGCTACTTCGAACAATTGCCCCGGCGGTAGATATCCAACATCGAAAATCGCTGAGCCGTCGCGCAGCGCTAACTGAGTAGCGTCATCACGCAAGGCCACGATGTCGAGCGCGGTATTCGGCTCGAGCCGCGCAAAGTTGCGGCCGCTAAACGCCAAAGAGGCGCGCGAGTTGTCGCGCGTGTAGATCCTATCGCCGACTGAAAACGGCTGATTGGGGGCTGCCGCAATCCACTGTGTGTTTTCGTTCTGATCACCGAGAGTGTTATTTAGCGCTACTTCGCCATCGACGCGTTGGATGCGTGCAGCGTTCGGCAACGCCTCAGCCTGTGCGTTTCGGCTATGCTGCCAATAAAGAGCAACTCCTGCGGCCGAAACAATTGCGACTAGGAAAAAGACGGTTACGTGCGGCCAGAGCTTAATGTTCTTCATATCATGTTCCCCCAAAAGAGTTTCTTCCAACGGCGACAACTCACCGCGCCTTACCAATAAGTGAATTGGAGAGAGATTCGTTTTTCCGGAGAGAGATTTGAGCAAGCGTTATGCCGATTTCGACATAAATGAGTGTGCCTCAGTGCATTAGAGGATTATATGAATGAAAGCGAAGCTTTCGTAGCAAACTGATCTTTGATTCGTTAGACGATTGCAAGATTGTCTTCACATTCGCAAAACGGCGGTTGGCGCGCGAGACTCGGTCCATAAAAATTCCACCAACGGCAGTTGGTGGTCCATTCATGTCCGATCTACATACGGCAGAACTCTAATCTCTCTCTTCGCAAATCCCACCAACGGCAGTTGGTTCGGTGCGTGGATGCGTTCAGATCCTGCCTACGACAACGTTAATGCAGGCTCTTAGTTAGGCTGGACATGAAAGATCCACCAACGGCAGTTGGTGGTCTTTGCCTTAGAAAACCAATCGCGCCTGCAGCTGGAACATTCGCGGCGGATCGATGTTCGCGAATGCCGGAATTGCATGCCCGTCGGCGCCAATCGCAGTGGCACCAGTAAACCAACCAAACGTCGGAGCGGGCAAGGTGCCGTCTCCGTAAACTGTCACCCCGCGGCCGAGATAGTTTCCATGATTGAAGAGATTGTAGCCCTCCAGCCTCAACAGCAGACTCACCCGCTCAGACAACCTGATCCGGTTCTCGACAAAGATCGCAACTTCCGAAGTCGGCGTGCCGCGGAATGCTGACTTGCTGATGACGCTGCCATTGACGACAGGACGATCGTTCGTAGCACCGTCACCGTTGTTATCAACTCCGGTCGTCGCGTTGAAAGGCGTGCCGAGGCAAACATGCCAAGGGTTCCCGCAGTGAAGTTCCAAGGGAATCGGTAGCTGAATGAGATCACCGCGCGATGGCGCTGATCGACCACGCTTGGTCCACGTTCTTCCTCACCCAGTCGAGTGATGATGCTCTGATTCGGGTTGATGCCGTTTCCGTCAGGCTCAGTTGTGTTCGTTGCTTTCGACAACGTGTAACTGACAGATGCATACATCTTCCGATTACCACGATAAGTGAAATTCGTTTGCAGGCCGTTGTAATCAGCGGCACCGAGATTCATGATCACGTTGACCTGCCTCAAGCCCCCATTCACCGGCAGGATAGGACGAGTGGCATTAGCCGCAGCGACTGTTCTCACTTGTCCGGGCGCCGTGCGATCGAAGACCGATGGCGCATTCAGATCAAATGTGCGTTGGATATCACTCAAGTGCTGACGCACGTAGTCAGCACCAAAGAACAATCCCTGGACTATCTCTCGCTCGGCGCCGATGGTAAATACCTGACTGCGCGGATTGATCAGCTTGTCGGGGTAATTCGGCAAAAGGTCGAAGTTCAAGCCGAATCGCGCAAACTGAGTGCGGTAGAAGTCTCGGAGGCCGGCGCGAATCGTGATGTCTCGCGCAGGCAGCTGACTCGCCAGGATAGTTTTCGGATCCACGTTGACCGGCACGCATGTGAGGCAGGTTGGGAAGCCGGTCTGGCCGGAAACTGCAGTGTAAGTACCGAGTCCATCGAGTCCATTTATCAAATAAGCAGCAACTGCGTTGGTTCGAATTTGCGCGTAGTAGATTCCGTACCCTGCGCGAATTGCTGTGCGTGAGTCACCACCCGGATGCCAACCAAAGCCGATGCGTGGGGCGAGATTATTTTTGTCATCGGTTAACGTCTGGCGGTCATAACGCAATCCGAGATCGAGCGTGAGGTCGCGGGTCACGTGAAAGGTATCTTGCACGAATGCGGTAAGCAGCCACTGTGGTAGGTCGTAACTGCTGATGCCGAAGTTGATTGGCTGCGAGTAGTTCTGAACGTCGGCCAGCGTCAACTGATTGAACGGCGCCGTGCTCGAGCTTCTGAAAGTGAAGGTGCCGAGCACCGCCTGTCCAGGTTCGTTACCTGTACCACCAGATCGGTGATGTATGACGCTGCCACCGAATCGCAAATAGTGTTTTCTGAGCGACCACGATACGGTGTCAGCGAATTGGAGTTGATGACTCCACAAATCTGATGATCGCGATTCACCAATGGTAAATGGTACGGCTCCGGACCTCGTGTAGACGGTCGAAGGATTCTGCGCTTCCCACAACGTAACCGGATCTCCGTGCAGATACGCAAACCGCGCCTCGTTGAGCAAGCTCGGGCTAAACACTGATGTTAGGTTCGTTTGCATGGTCCAGGATCGGCGCGCGTATCTTCGTGCGACGCTCGGTGCGTTGGTGCCGCCGACGGCGTCCTGCGGGTTGTCATCGGACATTCGATCGACGTTGAAACGAAACATCAGGGTTTCGTCGCGAGTGAATTTGTGATCGACCCGTCCATCGAACAGGAACTGATGGTAATGGCCCGTGTAATCCAACCGACCGTCTGGTGGCAGCACAAACGCAGGCAACGAGCTCGAAAGAAATGTCGTCCTGTCCTGTCTCGTGTAATCACTCGACACGAAGAAGAACGTTTTGTCCTTGATGATTGGGCCGCCGATTGATCCCGAGAACTGATTCAACTTGTCCGGTATGTCGACCGGATTAATGGCCGTAAGATTCGTCGGTGGAACACAACTGCTGACGGAGGAAGGACAAAAGCCTTTCGTCGAGAAACTCTTCGCCTGCCAATTCCCTCCCGGGCGAAGCATGTACAGTCCCTCGCCGTGAAATTCATTCGTGCCGGATTTCGTGATGATGTTCAGCGCCGGACCATATGTCCATCCGAATTCGGAAGAGAATGCGTTGGTCAGGACGTTGAACTCCTGAACGGCACCCATCGGAACCGTAGCCACTCCCGTCTGACGTCCCCAACCTTCGTCGTTGCTCGCGCCATCGATTAGAAACGTTGTTGCTCGTCGCGAACCTACGCCGGTGATGAAATACGTTTGATTGACGAAGAGATCGCCGGTGCCCTTCCCTTGCCTAAAAGCTGAGTTCAGAAGCGGCAATGTCGAGACCTTTCTACCGAGAATTGGTGTCTCGTTAATTTGCTCGCTCTCGAGTGGTAGTCCGATCTGCGGGTCTGCCCGGACACCTTCGGTAGTTCCATAGATGGTAACTTCGCTTTTCGCTCCACTGGCCAATAGCTTGACTTTCACTGTCGCGGATTCGCCTGCGCGCAGTGTCAATCCAGTGACGTCTTCTGCGGTAAATCCCGTCATTACAACAGTCACCTTGTATTCCCCGGTGAGAGGCAAGCCGGCGATCGTTGCCATGCCTTCATCTCCGGACACAGCGTCGCGCGTCTCACCCGTTGCAGTGTTGACGACCGAAACGTTTGCGCCTCGCACGACAGCATCGTTTTGATCGACTACTTTGACAATCACTGCTGCGGTGTTTGGAGACTGCGCGACTACTGCGCCAGCGGTGAACATCAGTGAGAGAGTTAGAAGAGGAAGTCTTCCGAGAAGTTTGAGCATTTTGGGTTGAACCTCGTCTGAGATCTGGGGGTTGGTACACCACGCGGGCCGCTGCAATTTACCCGAAGAAGGAAACTACTACCATCGACCGTTGCTCGAGACTCGATCCACAGATTTCGCAGATTACGCGGAAAAACCTAATCAGCTAAAGTGGCCGGAGATTTCTGAGTTTTTCTCTTAAGGCGCAGATCTGTGTAATCTGCGGAATCCGTGGATGTATCTTAGAATCGAGCAATATCGCGACAGGTTGAGCAAGACCGCGTGCGACAGCTATGTCGAAGCTGAGTACGATCGCCTGCAACTGGAGGAAACGAGATGGAAGTTAAGAGAGTTGGCTCGCAGGCCTCCGCGAAAGGACCTGACGAGTACTTTACCCGCAATGTACGGATTGATCCGTTGTTCGAAGCACCCAATCCCGCACGTCTACTCGCGGCCAGCGTTACCTTCGAAGCCGGCGCTCGGACGGCGTGGCACACACATCCACTTGGACAGACGCTGATCGTCACGTACGGATGCGGGTGGGTGCAAAGTGAGGGTGGCCCAAAACACGAAATCCACCCGGGTGATGTCATATGGTGCCCACCGGGCGAGAAACATTGGCACGGCGCAACGACGACCACGGCGATGACACACATCGCTATTGTAGAACGCCTCGATGGTAAGGCTGTCGACTGGATGGAAAAAGTTAGTGACGAACAATATCAAGGTTAATCACATCGGATGAAAGGAGCAGCAATGCAAACGCGCAAACTTGGAAAGAGCAATCTCGAAGTTTCGGCACTCGGACTCGGCTGCATGGGACTGAGCTATGGTTATGGTCCAGCGACGGATAAGCAGCAAGCGATCATACTCATTCGCACTGCCTTCGAACGAGGCATTACGTTCTTCGATACCGCTGAAGCCTACGGACCATTTACGAATGAAGAACTCGTAGGTGAAGCTGTGGCTCCTTTTCGCGATCAGGTAGTTATTGCCACTAAATTCGGTTTCAAATTTGGCCCTAAGGGAGAGATGGTAGGTACAGATAGTCGACCCGACCACGTGAAGGAGGTTGCAGACGCCTCGCTCAAGCGACTGAACACAGATCGCATCGATCTCTTCTATCAACATCGCGTCGATCCTAATGTGCCGATCGAAGATGTGGCCGGAGCGGTTAAGGAGTTGATTCAGCAGGGCAAGGTCAAACACTTCGGAATGTCTGAGGCAGGCATGCAAACGTTGCGTCGCGCGCATGCAGTCCAGCCGGTCACTGCACTGCAAAGCGAGTATTCACTTTGGTGGAGAAAACCTGAAGAGGAAGCGTTGCCGACATGCGAGGAATTGGGCGTCGGCTTTGTTCCGTTTAGTCCGCTGGGCAAAGGCTTCCTGACGGGTAAGATCGACGAAAGCACGACGTTTGATAAGTCGGATTTTCGCAACATAGTTCCTCGCTTTACTCCTGAGGCTCGGAAAGCGAATCAGGCTTTAGTCGATCTGCTTAAACAGATCTCAGAGCGCAAGAAAGGGACGCCTGCTCAAATTGCGCTTGCATGGTTGCTGGCGCAGAAGCCCTGGATTGTTCCCATTCCGGGAACGACGAAGCTACATCGCCTGGAGGAAAACATCGGCGCAGTTTCAATCAAGCTCACTTCGGATGATCTGCGTGAGATCGACTCCGCTGCTTCTAAGATCACAATTGAAGGAGCAAGATACCCGGAAGAACTCGAGCGACGGACGGGCATTTGAGATCTCGATCCACAGATTCCGCAGATTACACAGAAAAAACTAATCAGCCAAAGTGGCCGGAGATTCCTTACTTTTTTCTCTTAAGGTGCAGATCTGTGTAATCTGCGGAATCTGCGGATGTTTCTTCGATTCGATCAATATCGCGATAGGTTGAGCAAGACCGCGTGCGACAGCTAGGCCGAAGCGGAGAAATCGTGAGCTATCCTGTCAAATCTGCTAGTAGACCAGCGGTCCAACTCCTTCTACTCTAATTACAGTACTACCTCCCCCGCGCCTGCACGTCTCCCAATCCCGACCAAAATGAACCTACGCGGCCGGTTAACATAAGGAGAAGTTAAATGCGGAAAATGGCTTTGCTGGCAGTCTTAACGCTTCTGTGTAGTTCCTACGTTGTTGCCCAATCGGACGACTACAAGAAGTACGAGGTCTTTGGTGGCTACTCGCTAATGCACTTCGATCGAGCTACAGAATCGAATAATCCGAACTTTACCGCGTTGCTCGAGAGCAAGGAGATTTTGAACGGCTTCAATGTCTCGGCGAACTACAACTTCCATAAATTCGTCGGCGTCGTTTTTGACTACTCCTATCACTTTAGAGAAGACGAGTTCAACACAACATTTACAGGTCCACCTGTTGCGATCACTGGTACGATCGACACCACCGTACACAACATCCTTGGAGGCATTCAGTTCAAGAACAATTTGGAGGATGGTCCCACTTTCAAGCCGTTCGGATATGGAGTTCTGGGTGGGCCATTCAAAAAGTTGATCTGGAAAGCCCGCAGTTATTTTCGGCAATTGGCGTTACCAGTATCAATCAGAACGAATCTAGCTTTGCTTTCGCCATCGGTGGAGGGGTGGATATTCGGCTTTCCGACCGGATTGACCTCCGGGCAGGAAAAGTTGACTTGAATTTCATCCGTCGCGGCGATCAACAGTTCCCCCGGGCTGTCGGAGGACCATTGGTATTGCCGAGCACAACGCAGTACAACTTTCGCTTCGGAGTTGGGGTCGTCATTCACTAGACGCAACCTGGGAGTTGCTGGAGTCTCAGACTTTCCAGCGATCCCAGATATTCGTCAAATAATGCCACCGGTCCAACTCAATACCCCGGAGCCAGACACGAAAGAAAACGGCAATGCGATCAAAGCCCGAAGTATTGACTGCCGCCGCATGCCCGAGTTGGTAATGAGCGAGAACTACATCCCCGACCCCGCATGTCAGTTGAAGTGGCTGCCCGATCTCCGGGGTTGGCATGGGCTCACGCATCGCGTTTGGCCCACGCTCTCGAAAAAAGTGCTCGTAGATGTAGTGTGAACCAGGCCAAACAGTAAAGTTACCCGCGAATGTACTCGGAACAGGTGTTAGGAATACGCCAACCGTGACAGTGTGATTGTAGACCCTTCCCTCATCTAGTCCATTCAATCCACTTGAGAAGCCGTCAATGTGAGGGGTCGGCGACGCAGGTTCGGAATAATTGTGTGCCCGGCGAATGGCAATCTGACCGGTGTCGCAATCAATGTTATCGAGCCCAAGTGCCTCATCAAGAATATTCTGAACCGGAGATTCTAAGAGTAGATCCATGATTGCTGAACTACTCCGAATGTCAGGGCAGTACGATCGATTGTCATATTCCACTCGACGCTCTGGGTCATAGTTACTTTTCAGATCCAGATCGATTGCCTTGCGCGCTGACGTCACCAAAGGTTCCGGGGTAAGGCCTGGGAAGTGCGCATAACCTTGTGTTCGCAGATGTTCATGCCAGTTCATGCCGTTCTCCAATACTGATCCATTACTCCAGAGTTTCAGTAACGTTTGCGCCGTTCTTCAGTTCATCTCATTCAGCCTTTCGGCGCTACATAGCTCTTTCGGGCCTTAATCACTAATCGACCTTGGGATTTCTCGACGGCATCGGCCAAGTCAATTTTCAGTTTCCGGACAGACCCATCTCGCTTCTTATTTGTGGATACGAAAGAGAAACTGTAGCGCGTTCGGAGATGTGTGATCAGTGTATTGAATGACCTGTCGAGTTCCTCAGGTTTGTCGCGTAGAACTTCGCCCCCTGTGTCGTCGGCAAGTTTTTGAATGTCGAGGTAATGAGCGCCGGCAATTCGCCCGAACCGGGTCGCCCAACGCATCATTCCATTCTCTGCTATTTGCTCCGGTGTTTTCGGAATTATGCCGGAGACAACACTTCCTGACTCGAACACCGCGTGCGTCGCTGCGTTCGTTGAAGGCCCATTGCGACAAGCCCAGTTTCGCGTCACACCAGTGATCACAACGATCACACGACGACCACTTGGATTAGCGGCGTCAGTCATGTACCTGGCGGCCTCGTCAAAAGCAATATTCAGACAATGGTTGGCGCGTTCGTCATGCGGCGGAACATAGTTTAGTGCGGATTGAAGCGATCGGCGGTCACGTGTGAACTCTTGTTGCAGCTCCACTGTGTCGTGATAGGTCATCACGGCAATCTCGTCTGTCGGCTTAAGACGTGACAATGCATCGTTCGCCGCTCTTCGAACTTCCTCACCGAATGGATCCAAACAACCGCCGCGATCGATCAGCAAGATAACAGACAGTGGAAGACTGTCCTGACTGAAATGTGTGATCGTTTGCTTGTTACCATCCTCAGAGATGAAGAAGTCTTCCTGTTTCAAATTGCCGACGACTCGCGTTGTGTTTTTCTGCAGCACGAGAGCGTCGATGGTGACGAGGTCGACATCCGTCTTAATTATGTCGGCTACCCTTGCCCTGTCTTCAGCACGGCTGGTAGTTACAGTTCGTTCGCGGGTCTGGGGTACAACAGGAGAGATCAAATAGCCCCCGACTATCAGAAAGGATGTTAGAAGAAGGAGAGAAAGCTTAATCGCTGTCGGGATAACCTTCATAAGTACCTCCTCGGGTTGGAACTTCAGTTGTGACTCAGTAGCAAATGGGAGAGTACTTCGGCTGTTCGGGAGAGAGCGTAGGATTGGCGGAGATAATAGATCGCTTTTCGCCTCTTGAATAGGATTTTTGGCCATTTGTTCGTCGGTTGTCGAAATCGCGAGAGCGTGATCGTTATTATGGTAAAGGCGGAGAGCAAGCCGCCTACAACACCAGATGGAGAATCCAAATGAAGTACATTCTGCTGGACTATGTAACCGAAAGCGGCTGGCCCGAACTAACAAAGGACCAGCAGGAACACTGGTTAGGGGCTTACAAAGCCTACATGGAGGCTATGAACAAGGCGGGCGTGCTGAGGAGCAGCAGCGGACTGAAGCCTACCTCGTTAGCGTCGACGGTGCGCGTGGTGAATGACAAGACACAAGTCCTCGACGGGCCATATGCTGACACGAAAGAGCAATTGGGTGGCTTCCACATCATCGACGTGGCCGATCTCGACGCCGCGATCTCGTGGGCAGCGCGTTCACCGACTGCGCTTCACGGTGTTGTTGAGGTACGTCCACTTTGGGAGGGTACGCTGTTAACCGATGACATCAGTGAATACATCACGTCCCGGTGAACGCTTGACGACACATGAGCCCGATGCGCAGACAGATCTCACAACTGAGATGGTTGCGCGTCGCAGCTACGGCAAGTTAGTTGCGCTTCTGGCAGCCCGCAGCGGAGATATAGCGGCAGCCGAAGACGCGTTGTCGGAAGCGTTCGTGAAGGCGCTTGAGGACTGGCGCCTGAACGGTTGTCCATCAAACCCGGAAGCGTGGCTGTTGACTGTTGCACGCAGAAAGATCATTGACGTGGCCCGGAGGCAGCGAACTCACGAGCTTGCGTTGGACAGAGCGCTACAAGCCGAATGGTTTGACCCCGCGACAGGCGACGATGCAATCGCAGATCATCGTCTTGCTTTGATGTTCGCCTGTGCACATCCATCCATTGAATACGCCATCCGCGCGCCGTTGATGCTGCAGGTCGTACTCGGATTGAACGCTACAACAATTGCGTCGGCGTTCCTGTTGCCACCGGCAACCATGAGCCAGCGACTGGTGCGTGCCAAGAACAAGATCAAACAGGCGGCAATTCCCTTTCGAATTCCCGAACGTGAGGAACTGACAAGTCGGCTCGATGCCGTTCTGGATGCGATCTACGCCGCGTTCACCGAAGGCTGGACGGATCCCAGTGGAACAGACGTCGCGCGACGTGATCTCGCCGATGAGGCTTTATTTCTAGGAGGACTCGTAACCGAGCTCCTGCCGCAAGAAGCTGAAGCCCTTGGCCTGCTTGCACTCATGCTTCATGCGGAAGCTCGACGTGGCGCGCGACGGACCGCGCAAGGTCAATTCGTGCAGTTTGCCGAGCAGGATCTGGCGCTGTGGGATTGGAACATGATCCAACACGCCGAAGTGCTGCTTAGGCGTGCGAGCGCTTTGGAATCCGTCGGTCGTTATCAACTGGAAGCTGCGCTGCAGTCGGCGCACGTGTACCGCCGTCGCACTGGCGAGGCTAACTGGCCAGAGGTCGTTCAGCTCTACGACGCGCTGTTGGCTCTCTCGAAATCACCAGTGGTCGCTGTTAATCGAGCCCTCGCTGTTGGAGAAATGTGCGGCGCCGATGCTGCTTTAAAGGCGATGGACCAGATAGCTGCGGATTCACGTCTCACAGAATATCAACCTTATTGGGCAGCACGGGCGGAACTACTCGCAAGGAAAGGCGCGAAGCACGAGGCGCGACACGCTTACGAAATTGCCATAGGGCTTGAACGGGATCCAGCAGTCCGCCGCTTCTTGCAGCGGCGTCAAGCTACCGTGACGAGCTAATTAATACAACATTGATTTCGAGGAGGAGGAAAAATGCGGAAACTGATCGTCTTCAATCACACATCTTTGGATGGATATTTCGTCGACCGGAACGGTGACATGAGGTGGGCCAAAGCGGATCATCAGGATCCGGAATGGGATTCGTTCGTTTCTCAGAACGCATCAGGCGGTGGCGTGCTCGTCTTCGGTCGTGTCACTTATGAAATGATGGCCAGCTTCTGGCCCACACCAGCTGCAAAAGAAATGATGCCCACTGTCGCCGAAGCGATGAACAATCAGCCGAAGATTGTGTTTTCACGAACGCTTAATGAGGCGTCTTGGAACAACACAACACTTATTAAGGGCAACCTGGTATCGGAAGTACGAAAGCTAAAACAAGGGTTGGGTGATGGTTTGGTCATCATGGGAAGCGGCAGCATTGTTGCTCAATTAGCGCCGGAAAAGCTGATTGATGAATATCAGATCGTCGTAAATCCGATTGTGTTAGGTGCTGGGAGAACCTTGTTTGAAGGTGTAAAGGAAAATTTAGCTCTGAAGCTGACAAAGTCTCGAGCCTTCAAGAACGGGAATGTCTTACTGTGCTATCAACCGGGTTGATGAGATCGACTGTCAGATGGGTAGTGCCCTGTTACAACTCTCTGCGAAACCTCTGCGTTCTCAGCGCCTCCGCGGTTTCGCGCCGTGTCCGTTAACACGGACGAATGTCAAACCACAAAACGGCACAGCAATTCGCGATTTGTTGACCATATGGGGAACAGCTAGCCAAACCGCCGAGGCGCAGAGACCGCAGAGATCGCGCAGAGAAAAGGGAAATTAGATCACTACCGTCAGACGCGGTCACTCTGATCTAGCGGCCCCTTTGTGATATGTTGAATCCCTCAATTCTTGATGGTTCAACCCATGAAGTCCTTTCATTCTATCGCCAGGGCCATGCTGCGGTCTGTAATCAGGCCCGCTGGACTGGCCGCCATTATTCTCGCGTGTTTGTTCTCGGCGTCAGTCTCCGCACAGCAGGCTGATCCTTCCACTCCAGTGGTGGTCCAACCAGGTGCGCCGGGCCGGCCTACCCGCACGCTGCCCCCTTCGACGAGGGCCGCATTGCCGCCAGCTTCGCCGGCAGATGTGCAGTTCATGCAGGGTATGATCATGCATCATGCCCAGGCGGTTGAGATGACGGCGCTAATCGAATCGCGTACGGAGAACAAGGAGCTCCGCTCGCTGGGAGCGCGAATAAGCAGGTCACAATCAGACGAAATACAATTTATGAAGCGATGGTTGACGACGCGCGGCGAACCGACTTCGCTGGCGATGCCGGATATGCCAGGCATGGATATGTCGAGCCATAAAATGCTTATGCCCGGGATGCTTACGGCAAAGCAGATGGACGACTTAAGAAAAGCAAAAGCCGAAGAGTTCGATCGCCTGTTCTTGAAAGGGATGATTCAGCACCACAACGGCGCCTTGATAATGGTGAAGGACTTGTTTGACACCGCGGGCGCAGGGCAGGATGCTGAACTATTCAATTTCGTGACAGACGTCGACAGTGGCCAACGCGCTGAGATCAGGATTATGCAAACCATGCTGGGCGAAAAACCTGAAGAGGAGAAACGATGAATCGAGTACATCATATTTCTTTCCGTTTATTTATAGCTTTCATTGCTTTGTGTTCATGTTTTGCAGCAAGCACGTTGGCGCAAACCCCATCGCCGGCGCCTGCTCAGGAACCCACGAAGGCGCCAGAGACCAAACCTCCTAAGCCGGATCCGTTTGCTCCTGAACCGGCGACACCGCTACCCGCGGGGATGACGGGTTCAGACGTCAATGATCCGCGCGCCAAATTGACGCCTGGAATGTACGACGCAGGTGAAGCAACGATGGGCATCAAACACCTCATGCTGGTCAAGAAGCCTGATGCGTTTCAACTCGGCTCGAGTGATCCTGATAATCCGAAGGTGCAGAAGACGTTGGGTCTACTCGGAATCGGCGACTCCTCCAAGATAGCAAAGGCATCGCAGTTGATCCTTGCTCAGCTGGCCTTTGCGAACTCCGACCTTGCATTTAAAGGCAATCACCTCTTCATGGGAAACTTTTACGGCCTCAGCATATATGACATCTCAAATCCGGCGAACACCAGGTTGTTAACTTCAATGGTTTGTCCCGGTGGGCAGGGCGACCCGTCGGTTTACAAAAACCTTCTCTTCATGTCGGTAGAAATGCCGAACGGCAGGTTGGATTGCGGCACGCAAGGATTTCCGCCGCCACCTCCGCAGCCATCACCTTCACCCGCACAACAAGTATTACCGGCAGCGCAAAAAGATCGTTTCCGCGGCGTGAGAATCTTCGATATCACCGACATCAGAAATCCGAAACAGGTCGCAGCAGTGCAAACTTGCCGCGGCTCTCACACTCACACGCTGGTGGTCGATCCGAATGACAAGAACAACGTCTACATCTATGTCTCGGGAACCTCTTTTGTGCGTCAAAGCGAAGAGTTGGCTGGATGCTCAGGCGAGGCTCCGGATAAGGATCCGAATACGGCGCTGTTTCGCATTGATGTGATTAAGGTGCCGTTGGCGGCGCCGCAGGATGCGAAAGTCGTCAATAGTCCTCGAATCTTTGGCGATCCGCAGACGGGAGTTCTCAACGCCGTGAAGAGCGCTGGCACGCACAGCAAGGACGGAATAACTCAGCCTTCCGCCAGCGACCAGTGCCACGATATTACTGCGTACTCAGCGCTTGGGCTGGCGGCGGGCGCCTGCTCTGGAAACGGAATCCTGCTCGACATTAAGGATCCAGTGAATCCAAAGCGTATCGACGCGGTCAACGATCCAAATTACGCGTACTGGCATTCCGCTTCGTTCTCGAATGATGGGAAGAAAGTCGTGTTCACGGATGAGTGGGGTGGCGGGCTGGGTGCGCGCTGCCGCGCTACCGATCCAAACAAGTGGGGCGCTGATTCGATTTTCCGTTTGGAGGGTAACAAACTAAAGTTCGCGAGCTACTACAAGGTGCCCGCAGCGCAGACCGATACCGAGAACTGTGTGGCGCACAACGGATCCCTCATTCCAATCCCCGGTCGCGACATCGAAGTGCAAGCGTGGTATCAAGGCGGCATCTCCGTCATGGACTTCACCGACGCGGAGCATCCGGTTGAAATTGCCTATTTTGATCGCGGGCCGATTTATCCAAATATGTTGGTGCTCGGCGGTCACTGGTCCGCCTATTGGTACAACGGCAAAATCTATGCTTCAGAAATCGCCCGCGGCTTGGACATCTTTGAGCTGACACCAACGAAGTTCCTTACGCAGAATGAGATTGACGCCGCGAAAACAGTTCGAGTGGCTGAGTTGAATGTGCAGAACCAGCAGAAGATCGAGTGGCCGCGAAAGTTGGTCGTAGCGAAGGCGTACGTCGATCAGCTGGAGCGCTCGCAAGCTCTGCCGTCAGATCGAATCGCGACCTTGCGGCAAGCAATCGCAAAGGCCGAGAGTTCGCGCATGAATCGAAGTCAGCTGGCAAAACTCAGGAATCTCGCACCGTCGCTGGAAAAGAGCGCTGCCAGCGCGCAGAACGCCTCGGATTCAACTCGATTGCAGGCCTTGGCGGCAATCCTTCGCCGACCGGCACGCTGATTTGCACCCCCTTGGGAGTTATCTGCACTCCCTTGGGAGTGCCATGTTTATAGACCGTCATAGAATTAGTCGCACTCCTTTAGGAGTGCGATGTTATTTCGAACGAGGTCTTTTGCGATACGTACAGCTTATTGATTCAGGGCAGCGTAGATTGAAGTTGCAATTCGAGAAAGGCGACGAGTAATGAGAACGAATCCAATCCGAATGATGTTGGCGCTTGCGAGTGTCGTGATCACTTTTGTCTCAGCACTCACGTTTGTATTTGGGCAGAAGTCGAGCGGAAACCCGCTCAGCGGCACATCCTGGCAATTGGTTAGGTTTCAAGGTCCCGACGAACAAACCTATGTACCCGGTGACAGATCGAAGTACACGATCAGGTTTGGAAGTGACGGCCGAGTTGTAGCGCGAGTCGATTGCAATCGTGCGAGCAGCACTTGGAGAGTTAACGCGAAGGGTGAACTTGAGTTTGGATCCTGGTCGCGGGAAACCGCAAAGTGTGGTGCTGGATCGCTTCACGACCAGATCGTCAACGAGGGTGGCGCTGTGCGCAACTTCACCATCAAGGATGGGCACCTGTTTCTATCGGGAATGAAAGCCGGCGGTTACTACGAACTTGAGCCGATGCCTGGAGGGAAACGCTAATCATCCACAGATTTCAAACATTACTCAGATTAAGATAGCTAACTGCTTCCGGTGAAAATCACTAGTCAACAAGTTAACGAAGCACGCGAGTTGTTACGGCGATTTCTTAGGCCCACGCGGTTAATACCAGCAGAGCGGATCGGGCGCGATTCAAATACTAAGATCTATCTGAAACTCGAGACGGAGCTGCCCACCGGATCATTTAAGCCACGCGGGGCGCTCTACGCGCTGATGAAGAATCTTGACGGGCGAACCATAAACGGCGTCGTTGCTGCCAGCACCGGCAATCATGGTGCAGCGGTCGCTTACGCCGCACGTCTTGCGAAACTTCCCGCAACCATATTCCTGCCCCAATCTCCAAACCCGATCAAGCGTGCGCGAATCCTTGAGCTGGGTGCGAACGTCCAGGAGGTCGAGTCGAAAGGTCAGTCTCTTGGAAACGCCGCTGCAGCATTCGCCGAACGTAACGACTACTATTTTCTGAATGATGCAAGCGATGAGCTGGTCCCTGTTGGCACGGCGACGATTGCCGCTGAAATCCTGGACGAGCTGCCCACGCCAGACGTAATGATCGTGCCAATGGGCGATACTGCTTTGATCCGAGGCGTGGCGGCGGAAGCAAAGCGTCGTCAACCTGCAATCAAAATTATTGGTGTGCAGGCAGCACAGGCACCAGCGTACGCACAATCGTGGCAGGAAGATCGAGTTGTCACGACGGATACGTGCGATACGATTGCGGATGGATTAGCGACATGTGTCCCGCTCGAGCCCAATGTTCGCGCGATCCGTGATTTGGTTGACGAAGTGCGATTAGTATCAGAGGACGAACTGCTTCGAGGTATCCGCACGCTTTTGTTCGAAGAGCATTTGGTTGCAGAAGCTGCGGGAGCCGCTCCCGTCGCTGCCTATCTTCAGAACCCAACGCCTTACACGGGTCGCAGCGTCGTTTTGTTAGTTACAGGATCCAACATTCCTCATGAGCTTCTTTCTCGAGCGGCGACGTCGAGATAAACCTTCTCTAGTTCCTTGCTGCAGACTAAACCGTGTGGCGAGAGGATGATGCAGTAAAGCGGGGCAACCTAATCGCCGCCGGGACCCACTAAATAGTTGGACTCTCCAAAGTTTTTCGGAGGTTGGAAGTGTCCACCGCCCCCAATAGCTTCCTGTTACTTGGCCTCGGCGTTCTGAGTTGGACGGCGATCGAGTACGGCCTGCACCGCTTCGCTTTTCATTACAATCCGCGTTCGGCCTTAGGCAAAAAGCTGGTTTACGAAGCCCACCTCTCGCATCACGAGAATCCCCGTGCGAGGAGCGGAATCCTTTCAACTATCGCACTAAGCGCGCCTGTCGCGACGGCGTACTTCCTGCTGGCGTGGGTTGTAACAGGTTCATCGCTTGCGGCGACCTATCTCTTCATCGGTTTGGCTGCAGGCTATCTCTGTTACAAATGGCTTCACTTTCAGGCTCACCATCGGCGACCGCGGCTTCGCGTCCTCCGATATCTCAGAACGTATCACCTTTTACACCACTATAAGACACCGGAAGTTCGGTTCGGTGTAACCTCGCCGTTGTTCGACTTGCTTCTAGGAACCTTCCGTCCAATGAGGAAGTCAGTGCTTCGCCGTTAACTCACCATTGACTTAAACAACTGAAACAGCGTTTGATCTTCCATCACCCACACGATGCAGCTAAGAACGCACCAAACTTTATTCCTGTCTGCCTTCCTGATTGCAGCCCTTGGTTGCGCCTGCTCTCAGGGAAAGAACGCAGTATCACCTGCGGAAACTAGCACTGTCATGACAATCAAGATTTCAAGCCCTAGCTTCGCTGAAGGGCAATCAATCCCATCGAAGTACACCTGCGACGGTGAAAATCTCTCCCCGCCTCTGAACTGGGATCAGATTCCAGAAACAGCGAAAAGCCTCACGCTGATTTGTGATGATCCGGATGCTCCGACCGGAACGTGGGTGCATTGGGTCTTGTACGATTTGCCCGCATCAGTTAGAGAGCTGCCCGAAGGTGTTGAGCCCAAAGAAGGGTTGAATAATGGAGCGAAACAAGGTCTGAACGATTTCAAGCAAATTGGCTACGGCGGGCCCTGTCCACCAGGAGGAGCCTCACATCGGTACTTTTTCCGGGTATATGCTTTGGATAAAGTACTAGGTCTGAAACCAGGGGCGAGATTGAGCGAACTTCAGGAGGCAATGAAGAGCCACGTCCTTGGCGCGGGACGGGTGATGGGGACGTACAAGAGGAAATGATCAGACCTCGTGCGAATTAATCACGCACCGGAACCGCGGCTGGCCGTGGCCTTATAGGCGTCAAGAGTTGCAGCGGTGTCGTAGTACTCTCGGAAACTTTTTACTTTTCCGTTCACAAAGGTAAAGAGGTGCACCAGATCAGCTTCCACAGTTTTTCCTGTTGTTCTGACTTTTCCGCGATATTTTAATAAGCGCAACTACCTTGTCACCTTGCGCGATATACTCCTGAGGTTCAAACAACTCGACATTTTCCGTTTGGTTGAGCGTGGAAAAAAACGCTGCAACTTGCTGCCGCCCTCGGCGTTTGCCAGCGACGGGTATTAACTCAGGTGGACCAGGCGTAGTCCACTCAACGTCGTCGGTAAGCACTTTCAGTACTTCTTCAATATCGCCCTTCTTGAATGAAGAATATGCATTCGCGAGTGTGCGGACATTTGCTTGTTCGGACATGATCGAAATTCCTTTCCGACTTAACTCATTGTTGGTGGTTTTAACTGACTGAGTGCGAAAGCCGGGCAACCGCCATGCCATCACTGCGGGTCCTCATGACGCCCTAAAACCTCAGGCTTCGTTCAGATCTGGATTGCTTCGCATCAATTTTTCAGTGTGGCTCTTCTGATAGATTGACTATAAAGCCACACTCAAATTAACGCGGGCCCTACAAGCCAGGACTTCAAACCCATATAATCGGTTTCATATGTCGACACAAACATCTTCAATGGTCCAGTCAGTTCCACGTACTACCCAACGAATCGCGTTGCGATGCGAGGGGCTGGTGAAGCGGTTTGCAGATGTAACGGCTGTCAACGGTTTAGATCTGGAAGTTTTCGCAGGTGAATGTTTCGGTTTGCTGGGGCCAAATGGGGCTGGCAAGACAACCACTGTGGAAATACTCGAAGGACTTACACCTGCTGACGAAGGAACGGTAGAACTATTGGGTCAACATTGGAACTCCAGTGATGACCGGGCACTTCGTGAACGTATTGGCGTGCAACTGCAGGAAACGCAGCTCGCCGAGAAGGTCACCGTTGTCGAAACTTTGCGGCTGTTTCGCAGTTTCTACAAACGCGGTCACTCTGTCGAACAGGTGATTCAAACAGTCGGACTTGAAGAGAAGCGAGACTCACGTGTCGGAAAACTCTCAGGGGGTCAGAAACAGAGACTTGCAGTTGCCTGCGCACTGGTAAGTGATCCCGAAATCCTCTTCCTCGACGAGCCGACCACCGGTCTTGATCCGCAAGCCCGACTCTCACTTTGGGACGTAGTCGACAGATTTCGCCAGGGCGGCGGGACCGTGCTCCTTACTACTCACTACATGGAAGAAGCGACTCGACTGTGCGACCGAGTCGCGATCATGGATCACGGGAAGATCATCGCACTGGGAACGCCACTCGAGCTGATTGAATCGCTCGGCGCGGATCAGATCATAGAGTTCCGAGTCACAAACGGCATTGCTGACGAGGCTTTGACGAATCTTCCGGCCGTTAATCACTTGCACAAGCGAGGAGATGATTATTCGCTTACGGTTCGCGAGATTGGTATTGCGTTGCCGGCACTCCTCGCGGAAATCAAAACGCAACAGTCCGAACTCGTTTCGCTAACAACACATCAGGCAACGCTTGAAGATGTATTTGTGAGTTTGACAGGGAGAATGCTGAGGGATGGCTGAAGCTAAACCACAGATTACTCAGATTACACAGATTCAAGAAAATCGTCAGACGCTCCATCCTCTCGTTGAGCTAACCACGATGCGCGTCCGTGAGTTCCTCCGCGAGCGAGAAGCTGTGTTCTGGGTTTTCGTCTTTCCGGTGCTGATGACCTTTGCACTCGGTATAGCGTTTCGCAACACAGCACCGGATAAAACATTTGTGGCTATTGAGGGTGATGCGACAAACCCAACTGTGAACGAGATCGCGAATGTCCTCGCACACTCCTCTGAAATCACCGCCAACGTGCAAGCTCCTGACGAAGCGACGAAGGCATTGCGGAGCGGAAAGGTGGCGATAGTCGTAAAGCCTGACGACAACGGTTATTCCCTGCGCTTTGATCCAACCAGGCCGGACAGCCGTACCGCTAGACTGATAGTGGACGACGTTTTGCAACGTGCGAAAGGAAGAAGTGATGTGGTCAGCATTGGGGAAGAAAGAATTACTGAACCCGGTGCGAGATATGTAGACTTCCTGGTGCCGGGTTTAATTGGAATGAACCTGATGGGAAGCGGCTTGTGGGGACTCGGATTTACCGTTGTGATCGCCCGCTCGCGGAAAATACTCAAGCGTTTGGCCGCTACACCCATGCAACGCTCACACTATCTGCTTTCGTTCATGCTTTCGCGTTTAGTGTTTCTTGTACTTGAAGTCGCGGCAGTTGTTGCCTTCGCCTGGATAGCCTTCGGTTTCACAGTGCGAGGGTCATGGCTCAGCGTTTCGCTGATCACCTTACTGGGTGGCTTCACTTTTTCGGGAATCGGACTGCTTATAGCTGCTCGACCGACAACGATCGAAGGTGTTTCAGGGTTGATGAACTTCATCATGTTGCCCATGTGGCTACTTTCGGGGACATTCTTTTCGTCTGAGAGATTTCCGCAATTCTTACAGCCGTTCATCAAGGCATTGCCACTGACGGCACTCAACACACTGCTGCGAGCAATAATGAACGAAGGCGCCACGCTCTCGTCAAACTGGATCCACGTTGCGATACTGCTGGCGTGGCTGTTTATCAGCTTTGTTGTTGCGCTCAGGATTTTCAAATGGCAGTGACGGCGCTGGTGGAGATATCGTCTCACGATTACGCACTAATCTTTTGTTGACAACTTGCGCAGGCGGGTGTAGTTTGCGCGCGTTTCCAAAATCTTTGCGAGTACCGACGGCCTTTCTCTATCACAGTCGTACGCGCTAACAGTCGATTCCTCCCCCGTTTTCACAGTTGAAAGCTAAGGTGACAGAGCAAACCCGAGCAGCTCTTGCTCACCTACCTTAATCATCTAAGGAGGACTTCAGTTTATGAAACGTCTTTGCTGCAAGATGATAACCATCTCGTTTCTCTTTTTGTTCGTCGCTGTAGGCGCCGTACTTGCACAACAGAACACCCAAGCGAATAAGGAGGTGCCGTTGAATGAACTGCTAAAGCTGCGGGGTAAGTTAGTAGCTGAAGGAAACGTCAGTCGAGGAGTTGTCAGCCATCCGAACATCGCCGGCTATCGCGTTGAAGAACTGCAACTGCCGCGGAGTATGAGTGTTGAATTACATGGTCAGCAGGTTTCAGTGGACCGAGCCTGGCGCATCACGTTGAATGGAGGTCCATTTCCTGTGCGTGCTCTGCCAGCAGTGATTTGGATTGACGACGAGATTGCCGGCTTCGGTATTGAGAATGAAACGCTCTCGCAGATTCGTGTAATCACTTTCGATAGCTCTTTGATACGTGAAGGAGCCCTCATCTCACTATCGTATGGTGAAGACAAAGACGCTCGGATCAAACCCGCACTGAGACTCCATTTGAAGCCTGAAGGAGGAAACCGATGATAGTCAGAATCAAAAACTACGCGCTCACCTTCTTTTTAGCTGTCTTACTCTTCAGCGCGGCAACACCAATCGTAATCGCCCAAGTACCAGATCCGGGCACGCCGGGCTCTTTGGCTGTCACGCGCGAGGAATATAATTTCGGCGACACGGCTTTTACGCCAACTAATTTTCCCGGACCCGTCGAACTAACAGCGTCAGTTCATCATCCCACCGATCTCTCCCGTGGACCTTTTCCGTTAATCGTATTTCTTCACGGACGCCATGCAACGTGCTTTAAGGGCAGTTCCGCGCTCCTTCAGTGGCCTTGCACGTTCAATGGAAGTCAACCAATTCCAAGCTACAAAGGCTATGACTACGTTTCAGAAGTTCTCGCAAGTCATGGCTACATAGTGGTGTCGATCAGCGCGAACGGCATCAATGCAGTGGATAACTCGGTGCGCGATCTCGGAATGCTTGCGCGAGCTGAGTTGATTCAGAAACATCTCGACATCTTGAACACTTTCAACACGACCGGCGGTGCGCCTTTCGGTACGAAATTCGTCGGGAAACTCGACATGAGCCGCGTTGGGACTATGGGGCATTCACGAGGCGGCGAAGGCGTCGTAAGACACTATGTTTTGAATACTTCGTTAGGTTCGCCCTACGGCATCAAAGCAGTGTTCCCGCTGGCTCCGGTTGATTTCAATCGACCTGTAGTCAACGGTGCTGCATTGTGGGTTTTACTGCCGTACTGCGATGGGGACGTCAGTGATCTACAAGGCGTCCATTTCTATGACGACGCTCGCTACAACGTTCCTGGAGATCAGGCTCCAAAGCACTACGAGCTTGTAATGGGTGCCAATCACAATTTCTACAACACGATCTGGTCACCATCGAGTCCGTTTCCCGGTGCGGCGGATGACTGGCTTGCTTTCGTTCCCGGTAGTCATTCAGATTCGCAATGCGGTACTGTTCCAGGCAATCAGCGACTAACTGAAGCTCAACAGCGCGGGACCGGATTGGCCTATCTCACCGCCTTCTTCCGCGTTTACGTGGGCGGTGAAACTCAATTCATACCTGTGCTGACCGGAGATGCACCACCGCCGCCGTCAGCTCAAACCAACAACCTGTTTGTTTCTTACCACGCGCCGGACAATCCGGAACTACGACTAGACGTCAACCGGTTACTAAACAATACGAACCTAAGCATCAATACATTAGGAGGTGCTGTAACCCAAATTGGTCTAACTCCCTATGAATTGTGCGGAGGTGAAGCACCACAACCGGCAAAATGTCTGCCCGCGGAACCCAACGCGAGGCAGCCGCATACGACGCCCAGTGCTCGGTCTCCTTTGCGTGGATTGAGCCAACTAAAAACGGGCTGGATCAACTTCAATGGAAGCTACACAAATTTAGTTCCTGGAAGCGCCGGTAACGTATCAGGGTTTCAAGCAGTGCAGTTTCGTATTAGCGTGAATTTTGCTGATCCGCGGAATGTGGCGCTGCTCGCGCAAGATTTTCGGGTCATTCTTAAGGATGCATCTGGCTCAGAATCGTCTGTAAGGGTGAGCGACTTTTCCTCGGCGCTGTATTTTCCACCGGGAGAAGTTGGGCCGGTTCCAAAGATCGTCCTGAACACCGTCCGGCTACCGTTGTCGGCATTCGGCGGAGTTAATCTCAACAACATCAGATCAGTCCAGTTTAAATTCGATGAGAGACTCGAGGGTGCTGTTCTGATCACGGATGTGGCGTTTGCGTCCGCGCCGAATTAAGAGTCTTTCGAGTGCGGCGACGCGTCACGGCTTAAGCCTGGTTGGAACAGGCTAACAGCGCCGGCGGATCACCACACTTCAAGGAGCGATCGCTACACATTAAGACCCGTAAAGAGGTACTAAATAAAAGCAGGCGTTGACAGCTGTCGCTGCGCCGGGATCTAATTCTGCGATCCAAAGTTACTCAGATCGCAATGCGTCTAACGGGTTAACCTTGGTCGCACCTCTCGCCGGGAGGTAACAAGCCAGTAACGAAACCACCGTCAACGACGCTGCGATCAATATGAACGTCAGCGGATCCGTAGCACTAACACCGAACAGCAACCCCGTCATCACCCTGGTTAATGCCCATGCTCCGACAATTCCGAATGCAACACCGCAAATCGTCAGCAACAATCCCTGCCTCATCACCAGCCTGAGCACATCACCTGCGCTCGCTCCGAGAGAGATCCTGATGCCGATCTCATGAGTTCGTTGCGCAGTGGTGTAAGACATGACTGCATAAATCCCCACGATTGCCAAAACGAGAGCTAATAGTGCGAAGATGGCTAGCAACAGCATGTTGAAGCGCCGTTCAGATATCGACTTCGACACAATCTGTTCCATCGTCTGAACTCGGAAGAGTGGCAAGTTTTTGTCGAGCTTCCAAATCTCGGCTCGCAACGCTGCTATCAAACTCAGCGGGTCACCTACAGTCTTCACAGCCAAGTCTCGCGGAACTGCAAAGAAACGTTTGTCTTGTTGGTACGACACATACATCTCGGGTGTTAAGCGCTGATCGATACTGGTTTGACGCACATCGCCCACCACACCGACGACCACCATCCAAGGGTTCGGGCTGTCTGATGCTCCAATCTTGAAGCGTTTGCCTATCGCCTCCTGGCCCGGCCAAAAACGTTCGGCCAGTGTGCGGTTGATGACGACTACAGCTTGAGACGCGGCGCTGTCTTGCGGTGTAAAGCTTCGGCCTCGCAGCAACGGAATAGCAAGCGCTTGAAAGTAGTCATCGCTAATCACGCGAAAGGTGGCTTGCGGCAAGTTAGCGGTGGCCAACGGCGGTTGTCCCTCAAGCGAGAACGTGAAGTGTAGGCCCTGATTTGTAAGCGGAAGCTGCGTGATCACACCTGCTGCCTGGACACCCGGAATAGCTTGTACTTGCTGCAGCATCTGCGTATAGAAAGCACTGCGCTTCGCGGGCTCACCATATTGCGATCCTGAAAACTGCATCCGTAATGTGAGCACGTTACTCGGATCAAATCCCGGCTCAACATTACGCAGTCGGTAGAAACTCCTAATTAGCAAACCCGCTCCGGTCAAAAGAACAAGCGTTAATGCGAGTTCGACAACAACCAGCATACCTCGCAACCTGTGACTTGCCTCCCCAGTTACGTTGCTTTGCTTACCCTCCTTCAATGATCCGATCAGATTAAGAGCCGAGACTTGCAATACCGGTAGTAAGCTACAGAGAAGACCTGTCAGCAACGAGATCGAGATGCAAAACGCAAGCACGCGACCATCGATTGCGACTTCTCGTGCTTCTGACAAACTGTCAGGGACGAGCGTCTCGAGTAGGTTGACTCCGGTGATCGCCAAGAGCGATCCGAAAGTACCTCCTATTACGGCGAGCAATAAACTTTCAGTCAGAAACTGTCGTGCGACGCGCCACCGACTGGCACCCAACGCGATGCGGATCGTCAACTCTTTTCTACGCGCGGTAACACGTGTGAGTAATAAGTTCGTTACATTGACGCAGGCGATCAGCAACACAAAGCCGACGACTCCTAAGAGAATCAGAAGCGGCTTTCGTACGTTTCCAGCGAACTCTTCGTGCAGCAGGACGAGCGTAACTCCCTGATCGGTGTTGGTCCGTGGATACTGTTGTTGCAAACGCGCAGCAATCCCATCCATCTCGGTCTGCGCCTGTTGCAGTGTCACACCGGGTCTAAGCCGCGCTACAACGTTGAGGTAATGATCACCACGACCTGCCGCCTCCTCAGGTTCGAACGCCATCGGCACCCAATATTCTTGTTCGCGATCTGGGAAGCGGAAGTGTGCAGGCATGACGCCGATTACTGTGTACGTTTGGTTGTTGAGTGTCACATTCTGCCCAACGATGCCTGCGTCAGCGCCGAAGCGTCGCTGCCAAAGTCCATGACTGATCACAATTACATTAGAAGCATCCGCACTATCTTCCTCGGCGGCAAATGTGCGACCGATAGCCGGCGCGACGCCAAGGAGCGAAAACAGACTTGCTGAAACACGTTCACCTTCGATCCTTTCGGGATCGCCACGTCCCGTGAGCGTAAGGCTATGACCTCCGAAGGCGGCAATGTGCGAGAAGACTTTATTCTGTTCGCGCCAGTCGATGAAGTTTGCTGGTGCAACATCATTGTGTGGAAAGCCCAGCTTCGGAGCTGTCTCAAACACCATCACGAGTTCATCTGGCTGCCGATAAGGCAACGGACGCAAAAGGACTGTATTCGCCACACTGAAGATAGCTGCGTTGGCTCCGATGCCCAGCGTCAGAGTAGTGACCGCTGCCAAAGTGAAGCCGGCGTGTTTGCGAAGCATGCGCACTGCGTAGCGTAAGTCTTGTAGTAGAGTTCGCATGTTGACCTACTTCTTCCTTTTACAGATTTTTGGATCAGTTTTCTCGAGTGTGAATTCGTGGACGCTGATTACATCACGAGTTGCTTGTAAGGGAAAGCACTTTATCGTCGCACTCATCCTGATTTAGAATCACACGCCATGCGACTCACTTTGATCTTCTTTCTCTGTTTAATGTTTGTCTCTTCTACCTGTTCAGCGCAGACACAATTTCCCGATACACCTGCGGGTCGTCAGGCTGCAGCCTGGCTCGAGGCTTTCAACAGCGGCAATCTCGAACGGTATCGAGAGTTTCTGCAAAAGAATTTTCCGGCTAGAGCGGCAGAGGCTGAGCGGAGCGTTGGATTTCGTGAGATGACCGGCGGCTTTGATTTCAGAAAAATGGAGGAATCAACTCCGACGAAACTCACCGCGCTGATCCAGGAGCGCCGTTCCGATCAGTTTGCGCGGCTCACTCTTGAAGTCGATAACTCTGATAGTCATCAAATTACAAAGCTCGACGTGTTTGCAACATCGCGGCCGCCGGAATTCGCTCTGCCAAAAATGAGTGAGAGCGAACTGATTGGGTCGCTACGGAAGAAGCTGGAAGAACAAATTGCTGCCGATCAGTTTGCAGGTGCAGCGCTGGTGGCAAAAGACGGCAAAACGATTTTCTCTCAGGCGTATGGCCTCGCTGATCGCGAAAAGAAAACACCAAATACACTCAGCACCCGGTTCCGCATGGGCTCGATGAACAAGATGTTTACCGCTGTGGCAACGTTACAATTGGTCCAGGCGGGAAAACTCGGACTCAAAGATCCTTTCGGGAAGTACCTTACTGATTATCCCAACAAGGAAATGGCTTCAAAGGTAACTATAGACCAACTGTTGACCCATACTGGCGGGACTGGCGACATCTTTGGTCCAGACTTCGACAAGCATCGACTCGAGATACGTACACTCCAGGATTACGTAAAGCTGTATGGCAATCGCTCGGTGCAATTTGAGCCAGGAAGCCGGTGGCAGTACAGCAACTACGGCTTCATTCTGCTCGGAGTGCTAATAGAGAAAGTGAGTGGCCAAAGTTATTACGACTACGTGCGGCAACACATTTTCAACCCAGCTGGAATGACGGCTACTGGTTCTGAGCCGGAAGATCAACTGGTAACTAACCGTAGCGTCGGCTATATGAAGTCCGACAGCGGTCAGTTGCAGGTTAACACCGACACGTTACCGTACCGCGGTACTTCGGCCGGCGGTGGTTATTCAACAGTAGAGGATCTCTTCCGCTTTGCGACAGCTCTCCAGAACAACAAGCTTCTGAATGCGCAGTACACGGAACTGCTCACGACCGGGAAAATCGAAGCCGGCCGGGGCAAATACGCCTATGGATTTTCGGATCGGATGGAAAACGGAACGCGTTGTTTTGGCCACGGCGGCGGCGCGCCAGGAATGAATGGCGAGCTTGCGATTTGTCCTGGACCAGGATTCATCGTAGCCGTGCTTTCAAATCTCGATCCTCCTGCCGCGAGTCGTGTTGCCGATTTTGTACTTAACCGTCTTCCCGTGCGGTGACGTCACAACTACCAGTTGAACGGCCCCGAGCGACTCTCAACTGCTGAAGGTACTTTGAAAGTCGGCTCTATCTCGAGAAACAGAGTCGGCGTCCATCCCACGTCACCCAAAAGATCTGGATTGTTCACTTCGTTGTAAGCCGCGAGGATGTCAACCAGATGATTGTCGGAAGCAGCGTTCACCAACGACCCCTCAATATGAATCGCGGTTCCGCTGAGACGGCTCAGGAATCGATCGGGGGTGATGTCAGCATCAGTACGGAAGAAGTTGTTTTGAGCATAAATCGCCGATTCTCTTCCAACACCTAAACTGTACTGGTAGCTTTCCGCGTGTTTCGGCCTGTAGTAGTTGTTATAGACGTGGACCTGGCCGAAGCGAACACGTGGACCACGCTGTCCTACTCCGTCGAAAAGATTGTGATGCAGGGTTACACGGAGCTTGTTCCGGTCGGTCAGCGTGCTGTCGGATGAACCGATTAGCATTACTTTGTCGTGATCGAGGAAACGGTTGTACGACACTGTCACCAGATCCGAAGCGTTGGTGATGTCCAGCTCGCCATCATGTACCTGAAAGAGCCTGCCGAAGTACGTCGGCAAGGTACTGTCGGCGGTTTCCTTGTCCTCAAAAGTATTGTGATCGATCCAGACGTGGTCGGAATCACGCAGCGAAATCGAATCGTACGCCGAATTCCAGTTGCCCTGGCTGCCGTCGGTCGGATCCCATTGCGGGAAACAATCAAAGGTGTCCTGAAAAGTTAAGTTCCGAATGATAATGTTGGTTCGACTGTTAGGGACGCCGGCCGTTCCGCGAATATCAAACCATGCTCCGCGAACGACAGCATTCTTCCCTACTCCTACAATAGTCGTGTTTGAACCAATGCGAATTCTCACGCGGGCCTGTTGCGCGGCGGCGGAAGCTACGCGGGCGCTCTCGAGTGGTCCACTTGGAAGCCTTCTTCCCCACACTGCCGGGTCGTAAGCAGCCAGATACGCCTCGAGCGTATAGCCGTTTCTCTGATAATCGGAACAGGTCAGAGGCTGGTTGTTATCATCAACATTCGCATCAATCGTCCCCTCAACGTATATGATCTTAGGCACATTCGATGGAGTTGAAGGCGGCGGATACACTCCATTGTTCAGCGCCGCAACTAATTCTCTTCGGTTGTGAACGGTATAGATCTGGTTCGCTGCCGCGCTGGAGCCTCCGGTAGTTCCCGTTGTTGTCGAGGCCCAACCGTCGTTTGCTTCAAGCGTTTCGCGACCGAGATCGCGTTTGTTAATTGCGTTACCGCCAGAAACCACGTTTGCTATTAATCCTGCACTCAGGATAAGGCTGAACAGAATCTTCATAGCTCCTCCTCAGTTGGAACTCACGGGTAATGACTAACTTGCCCGGTCATGATCCAACGAAAGTGCTTATCGAGTCCATCTTCCGCTAGGTGTCCGCACTGGTCCGGGATGAAAAAACTTTTCCGGCGTCATCACTCCGTCTTTTTTGAACACCAGTCCATTCTTCATCACGAACTCAACCTTGCGCAGCGCGTCAATATCTGTCAGCGGATCGCCTGCGACCGCGATCAAATCTGCGAATAACCCCGGTTTGATCGGGCCTCGGTCTTTAATTATGTCGGCAGCTTTATAGCCGTTTATCGTAATCGCGTAAAGAATGTCGCGAGGCGGGATCTTCGCGGCTTTCCATGTATCAAGGAAAGCAATCGTCATTTCGCCGCGGGTTAACCATTCACCCGTTTTCTCGTCCTTCATGCGGTCATTCCAGTAATCGAAGTCTGTCGAGAATGTAAGTGGCACTTTCTTCTCCCAGGCGTCTCGCAGTTTCGCTACCGTTTGCTTAAAGGCTGCTTCGCTACCGCGGTATTTCGTAAACGGTGTATCCGTGCCCGCGCGAAAAATTCCTTTTTCAGCCATTTGCCGGTGGTGTTCGGGCGTCAATGCATTTCCGTGCGCGATGATGTAGATGCTTGCGTCGATCGCGCGCTGCGCTCCGTCAGGCGTTTGTACATGTCCTTCGACCTTACAGTTTCCTTTCGCCGCCTCGGCAATGGCCAGCTTGATTTCATCAACTGAATAGCCCCACGGCTTACAGTCAATGCATAGCTTGATTGTTCTGGCGCCGAACAACATGTTCTGCCGGATTGCTTTGACGATCTCAGCGGGAGTATCCGCATCGATGTATTCGGGGAAAATGATGTTGTGCTCCTTGTACATCTCTGGAGTGGGCCAGAGTTGACCTCCGGTACTGCCGATGATCGGTCCTGAAGGAATTACAGTCGGGCCCGGCAACCAGCCTTGCTCGATCGCCTGACGCAGCGCGGTATCAGCGTACATCGCGTTGTTACCCACATCGCGAATGACAGTGAAGCCGGAACTCAGCAGCTGAATCCCATTGGACGCTGCTTCAATCGCGCGAAGCGGAGAAGACTCCATGACGTAAGTAAGGTAGTAATAGTTGTTCTCCGGCTGCTCCTTGTAGGTTAGAGCCATGTGTGTATGAGCGTCGACCAAACCCGGTAGTACGGTGAGTTTTGACAGATCTATTACAGACGCACCAACAGGAATCTCGAGGTTCGAGCCAACTGCCTTGATCTTCTCGCCCTCAATAATGATGACCTGGTTCGTGCTCGCAGTTCCCGTCTCCGGATCGATAAGCCGACCAGCCTTGATCGCGGTCACGGTAGCCGGCGTTTGTGCTTGCACTGATACCACGACTGCTAACATCAGTTTCGCAAACAAACAGAACATCGCAGTACGTCTACGCATCTTTGCCTCCTTAGATCCACATTATTTGCAGTAGCCCGAAAGTTGGTACGAACCGTACGAATTTGTCATTCGCGCAAACTTTATTGACAGCACATCAGATCAGGCATAATCTGCGGCCTCCGACACAAGCCGATCATCTTCTCCAATCCGTGACCTATGCGGTTTGGGCCTTCGTTTTCAAACGGACCAGACGGTAACGAGTTTGTCTAAACCCGTCTGGCAGTTTCCATCTTGAAGGGAGGTCACCCGTGAAAAGAATCTCATTGATTTTGATCGTCACAATCGCTGTTTTCACCTACCCCGCCTCTGCCCAACAGCCGTTTGGGGTACCAAGCAGGCTCCAACTCGTGGAAGCTTCTGTTCCAGAGTTGCAGTTGGCGTTGCGAGCGCGGCTCATTACCTCTGAGCAGCTCGTACAGATGTATCTCAATCGCGTCGCCGCTTACGACAACGCTGGTCCGCTGCTCAATTCCTTTCTTCACATAAACCCGAACGCTCTCGAAGAAGCGCGTGCCCGTGATCGCGATCGACAACGCGGCCTTGCTCATGGACCACTCTTCGGAATCCCGGTGTTGCTAAAGGACAACATCGATACTGCCGACATGCCAACGACGGCTGGCTCGGTTGCTCTCGAAAGTTCGGTTCCTCCGAACGACGCATTCATTACTGAGAAATTGCGTGCAGCGGGTGCGATTATCCTCGGCAAAGCGACGCTGACGGAGTTCGCAAACTTCATCGCGATCGGAATGCCGTCTGGATATAGCTCGCTTGGTGGCTATGGCTTCAACGCATATGACCCACGACCTCTTCCAGGAGGTGATGGGCGACCGGTTCTGACTCCAGGCGGCTCCAGTTCTGGATCGGGCATCGCGGTATCGGCGAGCCTTGTTGCGGTAGCGATCGGCACGGAAACGTCAGGATCCATCCTAAGTCCAGGCTCTTCCAATGGAGTAGTCGGCATCAAACCGACAGTCGGATTGGTCAGTCGACACGGAATCCTTCCAATCACTGCCGATCAAGATACCGCTGGTCCGCTCGCAAGGACCGTTAGGGACGCCGCGATCTTACTAGGCGAGATTGCAGGCCATGATCCGAATGATCCCGCCACGGCCCCATGTTTAATTCCCGGGAATTGCCATTCTGACTACACCAGGTTTCTGGACAAGCATGCACTGCGTGGAGCACGCATCGCCGTCCCTCATGTGCCTTACTGGATTGGTTTCACAGCCGCGCAAGAGCAGCTCATGCTAAACGCGATAGCAGCTCTTCGCGAACAAGGAGCGTTTGTTGCCGATCCTTACGAGATCCCGAACCAGGCCGCCATATCGGCATTCGGAATTTGTGTGAGCTTTCCGGCGCCGGCAAATTGTTCGACAGTGCTCATGTACGGCCAGAAACATGACCTCAACATTTATCTGGCGAATCGACCGAACGCGCCGGTTCATACGTTGAGTGACATCATTGCTTTCAACAACGCGCATGCTGCTGTCGCGCTAAAGTATGGCCAGGCAATCTTCCTCGCCGCCGATCAGCTCGACGTCAGTCCGGGTAGTGCTGACACGCAGCGGTATCTGGCGGATCGCGCGCTTGATTTGTCACTTACGAGAACTGGGCTTGATGCTGTTTTTAATGGCCCAGACGGCCTTCCAGGTACGGATGACGATTTTGATGCGATTCTCTTTCCGCAGAATCGCGGTGCGGCGGCTCCAGCGAAAGCAGGTTACCCAAGCATCGTCGTTCCCGGTGGGTTTATGCCGCCAAGTGGTCCGGTAGTCAATCCCGCGCCGTTTGGCGTAACGTTCACTGGCCTTGCATTCAGCGAGCCGAGACTAATTGCACTGGCGTTCGCATTTGAACAAGCCACGAAACATCGACAAGCACCAGCAAGCGCACCACCATTACCGAGCGATTCGGTTGGTCGTCCATAGATAAACGAGTTATTTGTTTTGCGGGCGTTGCATGAAGGGCACCAGGTCACTTGAGTAATAGGGTTCTTCGGTGCACCAGAAAATGTAATCGGCCTTCAAGTAGTCATTTGCAAACTCGATCAGTTCTGCAATCGTCACACGCTTTCCGCTTTTAGGATTGACGTGCGCGTAATTACCATCCTGCACAGCGATACCGATTGTGACATCGCCCGCGACTTCTCTGATCAATGGATAGCTGTTCCCCATCTGCCCGCGCTTGTACGGCAACAGATCCGGACCGCCAACGCCAACCTTCGAGTCCCTGGCTGCTTGATAGACGGCGCGCAAGTACCCCCTGTCCTCAGATGGACGCCATTCTCCCGGCATGAAGTTGGCATATTGAAGAACGATCGATTTCGTGAATGCGCGTTTGAGGGCCCTTAAGTTGGCAACGAGAGCATCGCGATAGATCTCGGGGGTGAAGCCTTCCGGATAGAGACGACCCGACTCGCCAAAACTCACCGAGGACTCGGCAAAGTTGATTCCTTCGATTCGTCCATCAAATTCTTTGGCAAGTGCAAGCAGCAGTTTATGAAATCGACCTTGCACAGACGGATCCCACCGCCTCGCTGCCCAACCAGCGCCAGTAGCATGTTCTTCGTCATTGTCTTTGTATTCGTATTGACGGTTGGCTCCACCATGATATTGCGGATCTTTCATTAGGTACTTCGGTACAGGAACCCAGCGCTCTTCAAACGTCACGTCCTGAATTTGTATCCACAGTTTCTTCCTATGAAGGGCGAGAAACGCGAGATCCTCACGAATCAGGCTGAAGTCGTATTCGTCTTTCCCTGGCTCGAGCTGCCGCCAGGAATAAGCGACTTGTGCGCCTTCAAACGCTCTTGATTCCAGAAAGGATTTTGTGGTCTTGAGTTTCTCTCGATCCATCGCGAAAAAAACGAAGTGATGGAGCGGCTTTGCTGTCGTTGTAGTGGGCCAGACCGCCGAGAGAACAACGATCAGAGAAAGAAGAGTGATTTTCATGTTTGCTGTGGCCTTCGGCTCAGGTTTGTCAAATTATGCAGGAGTGAGGGCTGCCTTGAAAACAGGTTTCTCCTGAATTCCTAGTAAGAATGACAGTTACACCCGAACCCTGACGTAACTAATCTTATCGTGTCTCAAAGCGCAAAAAATTGGAGGGCAAAAAGATGAGCTCTGTCAATGGAGTTTTGACCCATCCTGACACTGTTACAGACACCACCCAAACCGAACCGCTCACACGCACGCACCTTCGCCACGCAAGAGCGACTCCGCTTGCATCAATCTTCGGCAGTGGCTTCCTCGTGATTGTGCCGATTTTGAATGCAGCCGTCGGACCGTATGCTGTGGTTGCGATGGCGATAGTATGTGCCCTCGCTTACGCGATGGGATCTGTCATCCGCTTCAACATTCGTCACGCCGAACCACTCTTGGAGGAAGGCAAGGTGTCGGCGCGAATTGCCCGTTATGAGCGTACGGCCAATCTCGCCCTTGTACTGGCCTATGCGATTTCAGTGTGCTTGTACATTCATATTCTCGCTGCTTTCCTTCTGGGCGGATTTGGAATCAATACGCCACGAAGAGAGAACATAGTTACCGTACTCATCATCGCCGCGATCGCCCTGGTGGGTCGATACCGTGGCCTTGACATGCTCATGGTGATGGAGCGCTGGTCCCTACGTCTGACGGCAGTACTTGTACTGGCGTTGATAGCGGGCTTTTTAGTGTTCGACTGGCGAGCCTTTACTACAAATACCCTTCAATGGCCCGTCTTCCCGAAGCAAGATTTGTGGACCGTACTCACGGTTGTCGGCGGTACGCTCATCGTGGTGCAGGGGTTCGAGACGTCACGCTATCTAGGATCGGAATACGACCGAGAGTTGCGCATATGGTCGTGCCGCAGCTCGCAGATTGTCTCGACCATTATCTATCTGCTCTTCGTCGCGGCAGCGACGCCGCTCATGTACTTTCTCGGTAACGAGGTGCAGGACAACGGGCTACTAATTCTGGCGGCAAAAGCAGCGACCTGGCTTCCCATTCCGCTGGTGATTGCTGCGGTTCTTAGTCAGTTCAGTGCGGCGGTGGCGGATGTAGTGGCAGCTGGTGGGACCGTAGACGAATCCACTCAGGGACGGGTCGATGACAAGCAAGCTTATGTATTGATTTGTGGAATCGCGATCATCCTCGCGTTCGCCTCGACGCTTACGATCCTGTCTTTCGCGTCACGGGCATTCGCATTCTACTACTTCCTACAGTGTCTCGTGGCAATCTGTGTCACCAAGAACTCGGTGCAGAAAGCAGCAATTGCATTGTTGGCTGCAGTGCTCGCTTTCATCACGCTGTTCGCCGTTCCAGCTGGCTAACATTTCACGCAAGTCTTTCCCGAAAGAGAGTGAACCATGTCGAAGAATGAAGCACGCTATGCCGATGAGCGAGCGCGCCTTGATGTCGCTGCACAGAGGCGACTCAATGAAGCGCGAGAAAAAGCAATCCCCTGGAAGAAGTGGGGTCCTTACTTAAGTGAACGGCAATGGGGAACGGTTCGCGAGGATTACAGCGCTGACGGGAATGCCTGGGAGTATTTCAGCCACGATCAGTCGCGCTCCCGAGCTTATCGCTGGGGTGAGGACGGACTCGGTGGGATCTCAGACGACAAGCAACGCCTCTGCTTCGCGCTCGCATTGTGGAACGAGCGTGACCCTATTCTCAAAGAGCGACTTTTCGGATTGACGAACAGCGAGGGAAATCACGGTGAGGACGTCAAGGAATATTACTTCTACCTCGACTCGACTCCCACACATGACTATATGAAGTATCTCTACAAGTATCCTCAACGAGAATACCCTTACCGACATCTCGTGGAAACGAATGGCGGGCGTTCTCGCAATGACTTCGAGTATGAGCTTATTGACACAGGAATCTTTGAAGACAACCGGTATTTCGACGTCTTTGTTGAATATGCGAAGGAGTCGCCTGAAGACATCCTGATTCGCGTCACAGTTCACAATCGAGGTCCCGAAGAAGCCCGCCTTCATGTGCTTCCAACCCTGTGGTTCAGAAATACCTGGTCGTGGAGTCAGAAAGGACCAAGGCCACAATTGCGTGAAGCTCATGGCGTGATTCACGCTTCGCATCCAGAGTTGGGCAACTACTCTCTTTCTTGCGACGGAAACCCAGAGCTCCTCTTCACTGAAAACGAGAGTAATGCCGAGCGCCTCTGGGGCGTGCCAAATCAAACACCCTGGGTGAAAGACGCATTTCACAAATACCTCATTTCCGGAAAAGCTGAATCTGTTAACCGGGCAAAGATAGGGACGAAAGCCGCAGCGCATTACGTGTTGGATGTGCCCGCTGGTGGATCATCAATTATCCGACTTCGACTATCTGCTAACCCGAGCGCGATTGCGTTTGGGAAGGGCTTTGACGCAACGTTCGCAGCACGCCTCGCCGATGCTGATGAGTTCTACAATCGAATCACACCCGCCTCACTCAATGACGACGAGCGCCTGGTCCACCGGCAAGCGTTAGCCGGTATGCTTTGGACGAAACAGTTTTACTACTTCGATGTTGACCTATGGTTGAAGGAACACGAAGGCCATCCACTCGTCGGTTTCTTGAAACGGAAAGTTCGCAACGCCGAGTGGTTCCACATGTTCAATGGCGACATCATTTCGATGCCGGACAAGTGGGAGTATCCGTGGTACGCAGCGTGGGACCTTGCTTTCCACACGATCGCGCTGTCGCTCGTCGATTTTGACTTCGCTAAAGAGCAACTCTTACTGATGTTGCGCAGTCTCTATTCCCACCCGAATGGTCAGATTCCAGCTTATGAATGGAACTTCAGCGACGTAAACCCGCCAGTTCACGCATGGGCCACTCTCTATCTCTACAAAGTGGAACGAGGCCTCGGTCGCGAAGACATCAAATTCCTGGAGCGCTCATTCAGAGGCTTGATGCTTAACTTCAATTGGTGGGTGAACCGCAAAGATCCTGAAGGACGAAACGTCTTCGCTGGGGGCTTCCTGGGTCTCGACAACATCGGACTCTTCGATCGTAGCGCCCCTCTTCCAACCGGAGGTTCACTCGAACAGGCTGATGGTACCGCTTGGATGGCGTTCTATTGCCAGAACATGTTGGAGATTGCGCTGATTCTCGCAGACCACAATCCGGATGAGTACGAGGACTACGCATTCAACTTCCTTCAGCACTTTGTATGGATTGCTTATGCGATGAACCGGATTGGTGAGCATCAGGATGAGATGTGGGACGAGAAGGACGGATTCTTTTATGACGTGCTGCGCTTGCCTGATGGATCAGGTCTGCGTTTGAAGATCCGTTCGATGGTGGGACTACTTCCTCTCTGCGCTTCGACAGTCTTTGGGGCGGAGCAAGTGCAACAGCACCCCAGACTCACTGAACTAATACAACTATTTCGTGAGCGTCATCCGGACGTTGTAGCTCACATCGCACCGATTGGCGACGGCTATCTTGGATTCGCCGGACGTAGACTATTGTCCCCGCTTTCGAAGGAACGCCTGGAGCGAGTACTCGCCTATCTGCTCGACGAGAACGAGTTCCTTAGTCCCTTTGGCATTCGCTCGCTCTCGCGTCATCACCAGGATCACCCATTCGTCTTCCAATTCGTTGGGCAGCACTACAACGTTTCCTATCTGCCGGCGGAGTCAGATACGGGAATGTTCGGCGGCAACTCGAACTGGAGAGGTCCTATCTGGATGCCGGTCAATGCACTCATCGTCCGTGGGCTGCTAAACCTTTACGCGTTCTACGGAGACGATTTCACAGTCGAATGTCCGACCGGGTCAGGTAAACGGATGACGCTCTACGAAGTGGCACGTGAGATCACGCGGCGCCTCTCGAGCATCTTCGTCCGAGACGAGAGTGGGCGACGCCCGGTTTACGGTGGCACAAGTAGGTTCCAGGACGACCCGCACTGGCGCGACTTGATCCTCTTCTACGAATACTTTCATGGAGAGAATGGCGCTGGACTTGGTGCCAGCCATCAGACTGGATGGACAGGTTGTATTGCCGCTCTGCAAGACTTCTTTGCTCGTATCAGCGCCAACGATGTATTGACGGCGGAGAAGGGACATCTTGCGGATCGGCTGGTCCAGCAGCAAGCGTACGGGAAAGCGCTAGGCAAGGCCGCACGCGCGAAAGGCACCGGTCGTTAGCATCGGAGTTCAAGAAACTCGCTCAACATTGAATGGGGTTAGATGGGCGTGAATCAGGAAAGACCATCACGCTTAAGCTTGTTCATGGCCGAAATGTGCGGCACAGGTTTGTTGTTGCTCGTCGGTTTGTCGTCCGTCATTTTTATGTTTGCGGAGAACAGTCCGTTCGTGGCACTTGTGCCGAGCCTGACATTGCGACGTGTGCTAAACGGTTTCTTTTTTGGAAGTGTCGGCGCAACGATCGCGCTTTCACCGATTGGACGGATAAGTGGTGCACACGTAAATCCAATCGTCACTATGGGCTTTTGGTTAACAGGAAAGCTTACCGGTCGATCGGCAATTGGTTATGTAGTTGCGCAGTTTCTCGGGGCCGTAATCGGATGCTTGCCTCTGCTTCTCTGGGGATCCCTGGGCCGTAGCATTTCTTACGCTGCTACAGTTCCGGGCAAAGGCTACAGCATTCCTGTTGTTATCTTCGGGGAGGTCGCAACTACATTCTGCCTTATCGCTGCGCTTTGCGTCTTTCTGGCGTTCCACAGTTTGCGCAGATACACACCGTTAATGATTCCCTGCCTGTTCGCAATTATGGTCCCGCTGGAAGCGGGAATATCAGGGATTAGTGTGAATCCGGCTCGCAGCTTTGGACCATCAGTCATATCCGGAGTTTGGGACGGCTGGTGGATCTATTGGGTTGGTCCACTGATGGGCGGTTTGCTTGCCATTCTGGTCTGCAATTCCCTGGCAAAACGAATTGAAGTCGCCAAACTCTACCACTTTGATAGCGATCCGGATGGCAGGTTCCGGCGTGTGCAAAGACCACAGATAGTCAGCTCCGCAACCTGACAGGAGTTGCTATCTCTCTTGCAAAAAGCGCTTATAGGATGAAATTCATCATCCTATAAGCGACAAGCGACATTTAGGGTTTTCCCTGACCTTGATACTCACGCTGCTCGCTGGAGCGCTGGTCTTCGAGCTGAAAGCTGAGTCATGCGCGGCATCAATGCAACGACATTTTTATCGTCAGCAAGTCGACGCATTTCATCGACTGTTTCCGCCAAGTCCTCACTTGTGATCAGGCCTGCAGCCACAAACGCCGATCCAGCCTCCGCGACTGACAGCTCCAGTAAACGCTTTTTCTCACCTTCAGAGATTGCTGGTTGATTGAGGGTAATATCTGGATCAGAGAACTTGGCCGCGCGCACCATGCTGAATAGTCGCCGCCCAAGCGTGTAGTCGACGCCCCACTTTGGACCGAGCCCCCCGAAGAGCTCTGAAAACGCGTGAAGCTTGGAAAATGGCTCGCTGCCTGCCGACGTGAGATCGCCGTCTTCAACTACGAGGATTCCGTTTGGCTTCAGTAAGCCGTACATCTCTCTCAAAGCTGCCTCTGGGTCAGTCAAATGAATCAAAAGAAATCGACTATAAATTAAATCGAACGACTCCCGCGGTAGTCCGGTACTAGTCGCACTTGCCTCAATGAAACTGACATTTGCCAATTCCTTTAGCAGCAACGCGCGCGCTTGTTTAATCTGCCCGGCACTAAAATCAACGCCGACCACTTCTCCGCTGGGGCCTACAAGTTCAGCCAGGATGCGCGTCATCATCCCTGTGCCGCAGCCGAGATCGGCGACGCGCATACCGCGCTGGATGCCGGCACGTTCCAACACGCCGCGACTGCCAGGACCATAAACATCTTGCAAAATCCGCAACCGATTGGCCGCTGCGTCGCCGGTTGCCAACACATACTCCCCTTTTACGTTTTGCGAACCACTTTCCTTCGTTGCTGTTATCTTTTCTTCCGATACGCGACGCTCCTGTTTTCCATTCATCACATCGCGAACCCATACCATGTCCAACATGACTTTCTCTCCTTATTTCAACGGTCATTTGCAGGCTTCATCTCTTCTGCCAGTGTCTCGGCCTGCTGACACTCGACACATACATCTCTCAGGACGCCGTGCAAGAACTGAAGCAGCTCTTCAGCCGACTCGAACCAAGTCGTCCTGCCGGAAGCGACGTGCTCGATTCGACCGTAAAACCTTCCGGCGTCCGGATCGGTTTCTGGTTTGAACTTAATTACAAAAGAACGTTTTTGTTGCCATCCGCTTATCATGGGCGGAGAATAGACCGCATCCGACCGGTGGGTCATAAAGTAGTTGTAATGTTGTGGTCGTATTTTGGTAATGATGCCGAAGAAGCAACTGAGTTTCGGACCATTTCGTTTCGATGAAACGAACGAATGCGTGTGGGAGGGCGGTAAGTCAATACAACTCCGGCCAAAAGCTTATGCGGTACTTAAATACCTTGTGGAGCGGCCGAACGCATTGGTTACCAAGCAACAGTTACTTGACGACGTATGGCCTGATACGTTCGTGGGCGATGGCGTTTTGAAAGACAGTATTCGCCAATTACGAGAGGCTCTGGGAGACGATGCAAAGGCACCACGATTTATAGAGACCGCTCATCGCCGTGGCTATAGATTTATTGCAGACATCATTGAACAATCTGACCAGTCGACGCAGTGCGTACGGTCAGAATCGCCGAGCGCTAATTCGTATCCTCAACTCGCGAAACCGTGTGCTCCTTCGGTGAATGTGCTTGGTCGTGAAGATGCCTTGGTGCAAATGCGTGATTTTCTCGACAAGGCACTCAATGCGAAAAGCCAAATTGTGTTTGTAACGGGCGAAGCGGGCATAGGTAAAACAACACTCGTTGAGGCCTTTCTGGAGCAAGCTAGCGCAGTTAACAATCTTCTGATAGCCCGCGGACAGTGCCTGGAACAGTACGGCGCTGGCGAGGCTTACTTACCGGTGTTCGACTGTTTCTCGGGTTTGGCCCACGAGTATGGCTCGACGATAGTTGAAACTTTACGACGACATGCGCCAAGTTGGCTCGTTCAAATGCCGGCACTTACTTCAGCTGCGGAGCGCGAAGCTTTGCAGGACGAGATATCCAGCCTTACACGCGAACGGATGTTGCGCGAGATGGCCGAGGCCATTGAAGCGATTGCCGAGTATACAGCTTTGGTGATGGTTTTGGAGGACTTGCACTGGTGCGACTATTCAACCCTTGATCTGCTCTCGTATCTCGCACGCCGTCGTCGGAGTGTACGCATGCTCTTAATCGGGACGTATCGGCCGGTAGAGGTCATAGTTGGCGAACATCCGTTAAGAGACGTAAAGCAAGAATTGCAATTGCACAAACTCTGTCACGAGCTACCGCTGGAATATCTAGTGCAGGAAGCAGTCGGCGAGTTCTTAAGATTGAGATTTCCGTCGCACAAATTCCCGGCAAGATTGGCTGCGATGATTCATCAACGGACTGAAGGTAATCCGCTGTTTATGGTCAATGTCGTCGACTATCTTCTCAATGAGAAAAAGATCGTCGAAGTGGACGGGACGTGGCGATTGGAGATCGATTTGGATGAAGCTGAATTGGAAGTGCCGGAAAGCCTTCGGCACATGATTGAGAAACATATCGAGCGTTTGACACCTGAAGAGCAACGTATACTCGAAGGAGCAAGCGTAGTTGGGATGGATTGCTCAGCTGTGGCTATATCAGCTGGGCTCGCAGAGGATGTCGTGCGTATCGAGGAAGTATGCGACGGATTGGCGCGGCGCAATCATTTTCTTCTGCCTGCATATCTCGCTGAACTACCCGACGGCACAATTACTCCGCGATATCACTTCATTCATGCTCTTTATCTGAACGTTTTGTACAAGCGAGTAGCCCCAACGCGTCGCGCACAGATACATGGCCGGATCGGGGTGCGCGGCGAAGCAATCTATGGCGAACGTGTCGGTGAGATCGCAGCGGAACTTGCCGTCCACTTCGAGGAGTCTCGCGACTTAGTACGAGCAGTCAAGTACCTGCAAATGGCGACAGAGAACGCAGCGCGTCGCTCAGCGGATCATGAGGCCCTTACACTCGCCCGTCATGGCCTCGAATTGCTTAAGACGTTGCCGGATGCAGCGGAACGCGGTGAACAAGAACAAAGTCTACGCGAACGGATCAAAGAATCATGTGAACGTTCGTCACTGAATTAAGCGCTGGCGTTTTGTAAACATCCAAAGCCCTTCAAGTAAGGGGAACAATGAGTCTGCTACACAGCTTGCGCTCCCGCACTCGCACCCTCTTTAAGCATCCTGGCTTCGTAATTACAACAACGCTAATTCTGGCCCTCGGTATTGGTGCAAACAGTCAGTATCCAGTCGATTCTCGGTTCGTGTGCTTGAGAATCCAATTTGAGACTGTATCCAGGGCCAAGATAGATAATGTTTCTTCAATCTGCTCGTATTCAGAGATGGCTCCGCTCTCGGCGGTTTGAAACAGATGATTGAGGTTCGGCAGCAACAGTACTGTGAAATCTTTGTTTCCTCCCGATTCCAACGCCTGACGAATTGCTTCCAGGTTCTCTTTAGCGGGAACTTGAATATCTCTTTCTCCGTTGACGGCCAGCACAGGACATTTAATTTTCATCAGGGCGGTCCGTGGGTCATACATTAGGTAGAAGCGAAACCAGCGTGATAGAAACAGTTGTGTCTGACTCTCTATTGCGGCAGCAACAGCTTCCGCTATTTTCTTTTTTGACTCAGGAGCTTCAGTCTTGATTCTAGCGGCAAGGTCGCGAAAGACTTCAGCCTCTTTCCTGATTTTTATCTCGGCTACGCCACGATCTTTCTCCTCTTTTATGATGGCGAAGATTCTTTCCTGGGTAGCGCGATTTTCCGCGACCAGTTCATCACTCATCCACCCACCCTTGAGATCAGCGCCACCTGCTCCGACAACAATCTGCTCTCCCTTGAGGCTTGGACCAGCCATCATTACCATGAAGGCAACATCCCTGGACTCGGCCGCTACCATGGGTGCAATTAGCCCACCTTCACAGTGCCCTAGCAACCCTATCTTTCCGTGATCAATCTCATTTCGCGTTTTCAGGTAGTCGATACCGGCAAGCACATCAGCCGCAAAGTCTTGTGAGGTTGCTTCGCTGAAACTTCCTGTCGACTTACCCACGCCACGGTCATCCACGCGTAGAACTGCTATTCCCAGCCTGGTCAAATGGTCAGCTAGTACAAGAAAGGGTTTGTGACCAAACATATCCTCATTGCGATCCTGCGGTCCTGATCCGGTGATCAGCACTACTGCCGGGAATGGCCCTTCGGACTGAGGTAGAGTAAGCGTTCCAGCCAGTCGTATCCGGTGTTTCTCATTCAGGAAAAAGACTTCTTCCTCGTAGTAAGGGTATGGTGGTTTGGGCTCTTGCGGTCTTTGACCGTTTACTGCAGCGGCATCACCGAGCGAAAGTTTGATGATAACAAATGCAAAAACAACTAACATTCGATTGAGGATCGACATACAGACTCCTCTCAACTTCAGGGTTCGAAGGTGTGCAACCCTCAGGATCGATTTCTAAACGCATCATTTCGCATCTTGCAGTCTAAGGAGTAGCTCGAATCCTTCTCGTAACTCATTTCTGAAAAGGATGATGAGAACTGAAATAGTCACGACTTGCAGCACTCCTAAAACTAGTCCTGCCTGGCCCCATCCCCGACGGTTCTTGAGTATCGGAGGCGGTTCAGACTTCAGGGCCAATCTCGCAAAGATGATTGCCAAAATTGCCTTTTCCATTCCGAGGAGATTGACAAAACTGGCGATCCCCAGCATTAGCGCGATGGTTGCGTAAGCGTACTTCTGACCAAGTACGACATTGGTTCGGTCTTGTTGTTCGTCGCTCATGAAGACAACTCTCCTCTAAGTGTGAGGTCGCAATTTATTTTGAACGGGTTTGTCTTGAGATAACTGAAAACAACGATCACAAGAATTACCGGCATTAGCTTGGACCAGAGACTCGGAGCGGCCTGGAGAATTAGCAATAGGGCTTTGTAGCCAAACAGTGGTATGCCGAAGAGGAGCAACACCCGCCAGCTGAATGACGGCGCGCTTCCCGCTGTAGCCTCGAAACGCTCGCTAATCAGGGGCCAAAGGTTTGCCTGCGGTGTCAGACGCTTCTGTGAACTCAACAATTCATTAATAGCGCGCAGTGGTTCAATCTCTGCCCTACAGCGGTCACAGTTCCGGAGATGCGTTTCGATCTCCTCACGCCGGAGCGGAGACTCTTCGCCATCGGCTAACGCCATGTCGGCAACGCGGACGCTTTCGCAATTGATGTCAGTCATGGATGGTCTCTTAGCCTCTCCTAAGTGTGTTCAAAGTTAACTTTTCACGCAGCCGCTTGCGCGCGTGAAACAACCGGCTCATCACAGTTCCCCTGGGGATTTCCAACCGTTCAGCTAACTCGTCATATGACAGCCCGTCCAAATGTTTCAAAGTCACGAGCTCGCGTTCAGCCGACGTCAACGCGAGCAGTGCATGTTCAAGTGCAAGTCGATCTTCCGGAGGTACCTCGCTTACAGGCGCAAGAATCAACGCGTCATCAACACTAAGCCCGACATTCTTTCTGCGCCCCACAAGCAACTTGAAGCATCGATTCCGAAGAATCGTGTAAAACCATGGGTAGAACTGCCGCGAAGTGTCGAACCTGGCGAGCGCGTGATAAGCGTCGAGAAACGCCTCCTGAACAGCATCGAGGGCGTCCTCACGATTGGCAAGGATAGCCAGGGCATGTCCCGTTGCCTCAGCCTGGTACCGCTCGACAAGGTAGCGAAACGCGTCCTTATCGCCAGCATTGCATCTCTTGATGGCAACCGGGTCATCCATCTTCCTTCCAGCTAATGTATCCCGTTCGCAAGAGAAATATTCAGAAGATTCTTCATCGCGGTCTCTCGTAAGCAGCGTGGGAGTGCAGTGCAGTGAGGAAACTCGATTCTGGCAGGTATCGGGTGGTGAGGAATAAGCAGGAATGGGGAACTATAGTAGGAACTGCTCGCTCTGAGTGCCCTTTACAATTGCGATACCACCTTTCCTTGAAAAAAATTCCCGGTTAATTGAGCGCTACTAAAGTAAGCGGGAATAAAAACGCTGAGCCGCCGGTCTTAACAGTGGATCGCGTAGTGGCAAGAACAGGAAGGGCGATTGCAGGAGCAAGACAAACTCGCCAGTTTTGAAGAAGCAATCTTGCCGCAGCTCGACGCGGCTTATAATCTCGCACGCTGGCTAACGCGAAATGACACGGATGCTGAGGACGTTGTGCAGGAGGCCTACCTGAGGGCTTTCAAGTTCTTCGGCGGTTTCCATGGCTCGGACGGACGCTCCTGGGTGTTGGCCATCGTGCGGAACACCTGTTACACCTGGATGCAACACAACCGCTCCCCGGATTTGACTGTTTTGCTTGACGCGCCGGGTTTGTGCCCTGGAATTTACAGCGTTGTTTCTTATTCGGTCGCGCAACGCACGCATGAAATCGGCATCCGTATGGCGATGGGTGCGGGGTTGCTGATGCGAGATGTATGAAGTTATTTCTTCGTTAGCAGCTGCCGTAGCTGTGCCACAACCTTAGAGGGACGCGGATACCAGAGCCGGCTCGTGCCGATGGCCTTTCGCCCGTCTATGAAGACGTTGAACTCGCCGAGTCCGCCGGGAACCGTCTCGACCTGAAAATCATTCTTTAACTGCTCCGCCACACGGGCGGCCATCGCCTTCTTGATGGGTCACACGGGGCAATAATGAATTTCTACTTTTCTCACTCTCGTTCCCTTCCCTCTAACCCTCGGGCTGCCATTCGAGCGCGGCGGCGCGCAGTCGGTCGAGCCGCTTCCAGTGCCGCTCAATGCCACTCTGCCCCTCCTTTGTTAGGCTTACTGTCGTGGTCGGTGTTTTGGCAACGTAGCCCTTGTCTATCGCAACCAGACCAGCCTCTTCGAGCTTGGCGAGGTGGCTCGAGAGGTTACCTTTTGAGAGCCCGGTCAGCCGCTGTAAGTAGAGAAAATCGGTGCTCCGGCAGGAGGAGAGCGCGGTCAGGATGGCGAGCCGGGCAGGCTCGTGGATTAGGCGGTCGAGTTCCGCAAGACTCTTAAACGGCGCACCCATCTCAGCTTTCCTTGACCGGCCGAAGAATTCGGCACAGCTCGCGATGGTCGAGCATACCGCCGACGATATAGATCGCGCCGAGCAATACTCCGAAGACAGAAAACATTTGCCTTCCCGGTTCGACAAATCCCAGCCACTGGACCGCGCTCAAAACCAACATACAGAACGAGGCGATCAGGTAGTGAGGGCGACCGCGACCCGTCGACGACCAGTAGGCTAAGATGCCGCCAGACCAGACAGGACCGGTGATGAAGAACGCGGGCTTATAGACCATGTCGATGACTAGCGACGAGATCATGAGCGGGTACACTAAGAACCACTTCATCGCGTCACGGCGCTGATGTGCGTCCGGGTCGTCCCGAACATGTCCAAAGGTCCGCCGATAATAGCGGCCGATGAACAGGGACACCACGATAATGAGCGCGACGAGGGCGAAGAGGAACAGGTCTTCCCAGGCGCCGGCGAGCGGCCACCAAGCGGTGTTTTTCAGGCCGAACATCAGGATGACGATCCCCAGCGGCACCCAGCGCAGGCCCTGCCAGAAGAAATAGTTGGAAGTGACGTTCCGGATTTTCTCCAGCTCCGAAGGGTTCATAGTGTTCATTGCGATCATCTCCGCAAACCGGTTTGTAGCGCAAACCAACTTTAAGGCAGCGGCAGCAATTAGTCAAGATTTTGGTCAGACAATTTGGAGAGTGGCTGTCAGGTTCTAAGTTGTTGTCGAGACGGTACGACGTGATGCTAGCGTCGCAGAAACGCGTATGGGTCCTTCTTCAGCACTTGCCATAGGCCACGCGCGTTCTGGTATACGTGTTTCTCGCGGGACCCGCTTGTGTTCAACTCAGTTCTCCTGTTTTGAAGTATGTAGCGCATGAGATTGAAGCAGGTGGTTGTCTGGCCACACGCGACCAGGTTTCTAAGTTCTTCAGAACTATTGATCCATAGAGTTGTTTCCATTTTCTCGGCACGAACAGCCAGATCGCGAAGTGCCTCGGTGGGCGCGAGTTCGCTGACTATCACATTCGGAAACTTGTCCGTATCATCGAGATCATAAATTAAGTTTGAAACCTCGCGTTTGAAATAACTCGGGTGCACCTTGATATCTCTGTAAACCAGTGCCCGCACGCGTTTCATGAAGACCGAGGCCGTCAGCGCGATGAGTGATTTGGCCCGTCCACTCATTAGATCGATCAGTTCGGGTATCGTTAGCCGTTTTAGAAATGGCCACAGCCTGAGTGTGGTCATCTCAGCGACCCGTTTTTGACCTTCTTGATACTGCCTGCGTATCCAATACAAGCCGCCCGCAAGGAAAACGGAAAGGATGATCGGTACTCCGTAAAGAAATAGTTGTATCCAATAAAATCTGTCAGTGAGAATTGCGAGAAACCACGCCACAGTGAGAACGATCGTCGTAATGCTCGCGATAATAAATACGATCCACGCGAACTTGACGAGAATGCTTACAGTTAACCAGCCTCGCTTTTTTTGTGGGGTGAACTCAAATAGAGAAGGATCGCGTTGGCTTGTATCAGAGATGATTAAGAGTCCGATCTTGTTTTCGTCGCCCTGGCGAGCATATGCGCGCACGACACTGTCCACTCCCTGATTATCGAAGATGCCGCCATCCATCAGCGGCACACACTCCTTGAAAGAATCTCCAAGCGCACTGCGCACGTCTTCGAGTTTCTTCGACCAAACGAAGTCGTCGGGAAAGCGAAGCGGTTCAAATGCGGAAGGAAAGCAGGATGATGCAGCTGCAATATCGGCTAGCCGGATCATCTCGGCTACTTCTCTACGTACAACCAGGTTTCCGTTGCCAATGCGCGCTTGTGTGCTGGCGCTTCGTTGAAACCGAAAGTAGTTTGCCGTACGGAATTCCGTCGCGTTGAATGATGCTTCGCGAAGATGTGAAGTTTGATCGTTGAGAATGAGTCCGAAAGTTTTGTTACCCAACATCTTTGGAGATGCGTAAACCTCTGCGGCGCTCCGGATGAGACTCGGCATTTGACCCGCAAAGAGCGAGTTGCGTGGTGGTTTCAAGCGGGCAAGGGCTTCTCGGATAACGTTTGTTTCAGTAAGGAAGTCGAAAAACTCGCGATAGAAATCCTCAAAACTAACGCCTTCAGTGACGCTCAATGCGTACTTCAGTCCTGTCAGTGTGCCGCCTGAAACTGTTGACAACACGTGCACCGATTGCAGCAGGTCCAAACGATGCAGCATATCGAGAGCGCCGAGATGAAAAGCTGCCGCTCGATAGCCTCCACCTGAAAGTGCGAGCGCGATCTCGTCAAATGGTTGCGTGTTGTTGGGAACCGTAAACGTTGCGAGATCGTCATCCGGCGAACTTGCAGGATTAGGAATTTCACTCAAAAACTTTTGGTCTTGCTCCATACCGTTACCGGCAGGTCGAACTTACTCGTTGCCGTCCAACACAATCATTTCATGTTGTTGCAGAAAAGTTCGAATCTCAGCGAGCGCGAGGTTGTTCGTCGATGCTTCACTCGGGGCAGTTGAAAGGATGAATTTTGTCCTGGCTGGAAACTGTGCAACTTTGTTTTTGAAATCCGCTAACGAGTGAAGCTCATATTGAGCCACCGTTGCATAAAAATTATTCTGCGATAGGTTCAACGAAATATTAAGCGGTTGTTTCTGCCAGCCTTCCAAATACCTATTGAATCTTTGTTGATGAAGCTGGCGAACGATTGACATCGCGGCTAACCGCTCAAGCTTAGTTTTATCTGCTAGCCACGACTTTCCCGTCGCCAGTGCCTGAACAAGGTTCAGTCCCAAGTTCAATTGAAAGGTACGGTCATCTACCTTATCTCCGATGGTACGGTCGAGTTCGGATTCGCGCCCACTCCATTGCTGACACCATTCGGTATATCGCTGCCACAAAGCCGGCTCTGCTTCGGGTGAACCGAACCTTCCCAACATAGTCGCTGCGGTCATCGCTACCTCTGGATCAGAGTCGTCGAGGCTGTGAATCGCAATTCGTTCAAGCACAGGATCGTAGTGAATCTCTGAAACGATTTGAAATAGGCTGTGATTGCAAGCCGTGAAGTCGTCACCGCGGGCTGCGACTGCGCGTTCAATCAATGGCTCTGCTGCGCTCGAATTCACTCGAAGCACATAAGCGAGCAGTGGATTTTGAATCCCACAAGCGCATTTGCCGATATTTTTGTCCAGCTGCTCTGTGATCTGTGGAAGTATCGAGCCAGTCGCGTACCTTGCTATAAGCGAAGAAAGGTGCTCGGAGGCATCGAGATTGGTACTCGCTGCTAAATGTTCTGCAAGGGCAGCATCAACTTCCGGCAGCGTTTCGTCCGGCAGAATACCGAGTACGTTAGCTCCGAAGCGTGGACGCGGCCTTAGAATTTCAGTGATGAATGCCGGCCGGGCGCTTGCAGGATCTAATTCATACCACCGACGTAAGGCGGTACCACTTAGAAGCAAAGAATTGAACGCCGGTTCGGCTCGCATCTCCGGAAAGTCGTCATATCTCTCCGCGTACTTCCGCACGATTGGGAGCATTGCAGGACCACCGATCTTGTTCCAGCGCTCGGACAATAGAAAGTTCTGTTGGTCAAGCGGCAACTGATCGAACATCGCTACCAGTTGTTTGGCTAACAGGTCAATTGTTTGGTTAGGCAGAGAGTCTAAATTCCACGCCGTATTGACCGCAGTGCTGAGACTAACCGACAGAGCTTTTCCCCGTTTCAACGGTAGTGCTGCGATCAAACTTTCGAGCGCTCGTCGTTGCCCCTCTCGCCAATCGGGATTCGAAAAACTGGGCTCCGTACTGACGGCTTGCAAGGTATAAAGGAAGGTACCGTCTATTGGATGATGGGGCTCAGCAAGTTCTTTCATGAGAGCTGCCTTGGCGGTTTCGCGCTCTGGCGAGCCAATCAGTCCCAGGCTACAAAGGTAATCGAGTCCATAGGTGTCCTCGCCGCGCATTCTTTTTGCGAGCTCCCTGGCAGCTTCTTGCGTGCCAAGAAAACGCAGTATCTCGAGGGATCGACGTTTCGCACCCGCCGGATCCTGAGACTGCGTCGATTGCTTGGAATCAAGGATCGTTACAGCGTCCGCAAAAGTCTTGCTCTGCCAGTTCTGATCAGCTGCGACAATCTTAATTTTGATCTCATTGGAGGCAGCCTTGACCGGTGAAGCACCAGCGGCGTTTGCGGGATCTCGAATTCCAACGCGTCGACTCAAGACTCTTAGACGGTATTCACCTGGTCGGGCAAACCGGAGCCACTCGTTCAGGTTCAGTGTGATGGACCATGGCTTCGAAGTTAAGAATTGGTAATTTGTGATGCCACCCATGCTGCCTTTGTAACTGGGAAGTGGATCGACTGCGGCATCCGCAGGCAAGACTTCGAACTGTTCATAATTCATTCGACCAATCCGATCGTACTGCGCCATGTTGATTTGATAGAGATCCTTGACGGAACTACTGAACGACAACTGGACCGGAATTATCTCGCCGATACGAAACTCGCGTTGAGTGCCGACGATCGACACCTGAAGGGTTATTTTCGGATCGACTGAAGAGGTAGTTTGAGGCCTGGAGTGGGGAACATGGAGTGCAATGAGTATTAATGCGATAAACGGCTTCATTACACGCTCCCTTGGTCTTAATAGATTCGCTCGCGCTCTTCACTATGGGAACCGCAACTTGGTCATTAACTCGTGATACCGCGGATCGGAACGCAACCCGTCAAGCTGCGGTTCGACCTTGAGCCAGCACATACTCGAGAGTCGCTTCTCGTAAGCCTTGTTCAATTCCGCGAACGCTTTGTCGTTAAGGCCAAGGTCGACATATGATTTGACCAATACCCAGTTGTTGTTGCTGTCTCTGAGCGGAGAATTTTCCGCGGTCACCAATCGCAAGAATTCCTTCCACCCACCTCTTGCAAAGGTAGTTCGAATTAATGCGGCATTTTGGAATTGCCCGATCAGGTCGAAAAATTTCGCGCGCTCTTCGACAGAGCTTGCATAGTCGCCCTTGAGGCGATAAACGTCAGACAGTGTACGATGCGATCGGGCGAACCCGGGATCCAATTCAACCGTCTTCTTGAGCTGCGCAAGCGATTCATCATATCTCCGGGCCATGTAAAGGAATCTACCGTAATCCCAGTTGATTGGAAGTGAGAGTGGTTCCAGCTCTAAAGCGCGTCGAAATTCTGCAGCTGCTTCGTCGAACCTACCGGCGTTGAGAAGCATTTCGCCGTACCATTGATGTGCCGTTGCGTAAGTCGGATTCAATTCGAGAGCCTGCTGGAATTCGCGTTCCGCTGCGACAAAATCATAATCGTACACCAACGACAAATATGCGAGCGTGGCGTGCGGCTCCGCCAGACTATGATCCCGCGAGGCGGCTTGACGCGCGAATTCGCGTGCCTTTGGTACCCCTTCGTTTGACGGCATGAAACCAAATGTTGAAAGCAAAGCGTAAGTATCCGCCAACCCCGCGTACGCCAACACATAGTTCGAATCGAGCGCAACTGCCTGATTGTAATACTCGGCCGCTTTTCGAAAATCCTTCTCCTCGCGTTTGTTCCAGTAGAAGCGGCCTTGCAGATAAAGTTTGTAAGCCTCGGCGTTTGTCGTGTAGGTCTTCGAGATCTCTCGCTCCTCAGCGCCTGATAATTTATTTTTGAGTTTGCTCGAAACGTCGTGGGCAATTTCATTCTGAAGCGACACCAGGTCTGATGATTTACGATCGTATTGATCAGTCCAAATCACATTCTCAGTTTGCGCGTCAATAAGTTCGAGATTGAGCGACAACCGATCGCCTCGTTGGACCACTCTGCCGTTCAAGAGGGCCTGAACGCCTAATTCCCTGCCAATCTTTTTTGCATCCGTTTCTTTACCCTTGTAACGAAAAACTGATGAGCGGGCCTTTACATTAAGGTTCGGAAGTTGGGACAAACTTCTGATCAGCGTTTCCGTCATCCCATCCGAAAGATATTCAGCATCGGCATTGCCGCTTGCGTTCACAAACGGCATCACGGCGATTGATTGAATGGATGTGTTGTGATTTCCGGAAAGATAGAAATATCCAGATGCGGTGATAACGATTCCGAGCAGGGCCATTGTCGCGAATACATATCCGCGCCTTCTTGAACTACTCAGCTCGCGCGCCGTATCTGCAGTCTGCGATCCAGGAAGCCGACTGATTTGAGCCGGGGTTGACGTTTGCTTCAGAACGCTCGTCTTAATTTCGCTAGATGGAGCAGGAGAGCCCAACTTTGCCGTACCTACATCGTCACCGAACGAACTGGGATTGCTTATCAGCGGTGTGCCGTCAGTTCGACAGAAAACGAGAGCATCGTCAGCTTCAATGCGATTGCATCGTGGACAGCGTTTCATTAGTCGGTGTGTTTAGCGGGGAATGGCAATGCAGCTGCGCCGACTTTTGAGAGGTTGCGACAGTGGGACAGTTTGATGCTGGGGGAGATTTCTGCCATTTAATCTTCTCGCAAATGCCTCGTAGTCAGCGGAATCTAGCTGCGGAAGTATACTTACACTACGGCGATGCTCCAAGGTCCATAATGATCGCCCGGACCGGATTGCTTTGATCGAGATTAGAAAAACGCTCTTCTCTGGACCTTGTTACATCGGCACAAGTGCAGTCACAATGAGTGAACGACAGCGTTAACACTACTTGCAGCGGTTCCGTCTTTGTAAGTGAAATAACCCATTGCTTTCACGGCCTTACGACAGCAATTCAGTCGATCAAGAAGGTGTTGATGCGGACTAACACATTATTGTTTTGTCTCCTCGTCGCAGCTTTGCTTGTACACAGTACGAAAGCGCAAGCGAAGCCTGCTCGGTACACGGGTCAATCGAAGGCGGGGTCGCCCGCCATCGAAACTGGCAAGTTTCAGTTCTACGAGACGAAGCAGATTCGAGGCACAGAGACTTACACCTTAAGTCGATTGCCGGATGGTGAATTAGAGGTCCAAGTTAAGACCGAGATGCCGTTTGCAGAGCAGGAGAACAAGCCTTTAGTGAATGCGACTTTGCGCACCAAGGCAGATTTAACGCCACTCAGCTTTGAGATTAAAGGGACAACGCTGCTGGAGATCGAAGAAAACACCTCCATTGTGCTTCAAGGCGACCAGTCTGCTGTGCAGGATCGCGGAAGCAACACTAACAAGGTAATGTCCTCTACGTTTTTCACCTTGAGCGGCTACGTACCCATTACAGTGGAGATGATGTTGATTCGCTACTGGCTCAGACACGGACGACCAACATCCATTCCGCTGTTGCCAGTTGGAGAAGCGTTCGTTGAGTTTCGTGGCAAGGATACGTTCCCTATTTCCGGCAAGACGACGGTGCTGAGTCGTTACCACCTTAGTGGGAAGAATTGGCGTGGTGGTTGGGGGCGGCAGACGATTTGGCTCGATTCAGAGAACCGCTTAGTGGCCGCCGTGAATCTCGGCAGTGACATCGAGACAAACCTTTATGCGTTTCGCGAGGGTTACGAAGCTGCAACGTCTGTCTTCCTCAAAAGAGCGGTGGAGGACGCGATCGATCGGTTAACCCAGATCGCTGATCGACTGAGCCCTCAGCCTCCGGGTCCGATCGCCTTAGTCGGCGCGACGTTGATCGATGTTGCGGGAAGTAAGCCGGTCGAGAATTCAATAATTATTATTCAAGGTGACCGAATCGTCAGCGCCGGTCCACGAGCAAGTGTGCACGTTCCGAACAATGCGAAGATGATTGACGTCAGTAATAAATTCATTCTGCCTGGTCTTTGGGACATGCACGCACATTTCTACCAGTCCGAATTCGGTCCCACTTACTTAGCAGCGGGAATTACCACGGTACGGGACGTCGGTAGTGATATTGAGTTTGGTACTACTTTGCGAGACGCCGCCAAAGCAAAACGCGGACTCGGACCGCGGATGTTCCTGGCAGGATATATCGACGGAAAAAACGAATATCATTCGTTTGACGTTCAAGTCGAAACCGCAGAAGAAGCCCGTGCAGCCGTTCAGCACTACAAGAACGCTGGTTATGAAGAAATTAAGATCAGAGATCACGTTAAGCTGGAAACGCTAAAAGCCATCTGCGCCGAGGCGCATCGATTGGGTATGAGAGTTACAGGCCATGTGCCTGAGGGAATGAATGCGCTCCAGGCGATTGAAGCCGGCATGGACCAGATAAACCACATGAATTATGTCGAGACCGGTTTCTTTCCTAATCGCGATCGAAGTAATCCACCAGTAATGATCAATCTGAATGGGCCGAATGTTACCCGTGCGCTCCGGTTCTTTAAGGAACACGGCACGGTAGTTGATCCAACTGATGCCGTGTTGGAACTTATGCTTCGCCCGATGAATATGCCGATTGAAAGTTTCGAACCGGGCGCCTCGAAAGTGCCGCCCGAACTGACCGTACAAATAAACAAGAAAG
>JBKPAC010000145.1:0-9786 GCA_046726175.1 Acidobacteriota bacterium | reverse complement strand
GCCATCGAAGTCGGCAGCATCCACTCCCATACCCGATCGTGGTCTTCCTGATTCGCCGTAGGCAACACCGGCAGCGAGTCCGACTTCTTCAAACGTCCCATTTCCTTTGTTGATGAAAAGGAAGTTGGGCATGGTGTCGTTAGCCACAAATAGATCTAACAAGCGATCGTTGTTTACATCAGTGGCTACTGCGCCGAAAGACTTTCCAGGAAACTCCGCAATACCTGATTCGCGACTGACGTCGGCAAAAGTACCATCACCTTTATTATGGAAGAGTCGTGAAGGTTGTGCTTTGAAAAATCGCGGAACGCAGTAGTAGCGACGCTTCAAAGTTGGATCGGTGCAAAGGGGATTCTGCGACTTGTCGTAAAAGACGAAACTCGAGACGAACAGATCCAACTTGCCGTCGTTGTCGTAATCGAACCATGTAGCGCAGGTGGACCAGCCCGCTGCAACCACGCCGGCTTTCTCGGTTACATCAATGAATGTGCCGTTGCCATTGTTACGGTACAGGATGTTCCGTCCGTAACTCGTTATGTACAGGTCACTGTTTCCGTCTCGATCGTAATCGCCAGTGGCAACGCCCATGCCGAACGTCCCACCAGCAACTCCGGCTTTGTCGGTCACGTCAGTGAAGGTGCCATCACGGTTGTTTCGATACAGCGCGTTCTTTAGGGGTTTCGCAGGCGTGAAGAAATCGGATGGACCGCTGTTTACGAAATAGATATCCAGCCAACCGTCGTTGTCATAGTCGAAGAACGCACAGCCTGGTCCCACCGTTTCGGGTAGTTGTCGTTCAGGTGAATGAGCATTGTCGTGCGTCCAGGTGATGCCGCTTGATTGTGGAGACACCTCTTCGAAAGTAACCGTGCGAGCCGGCGATGAACTCCGTTGTGCAATTGAGTTGAAAGGAAGAACCGCTGCCACGATCGCGATCGTGACGAAAAGATAGCCCGCTCCGTACCTACGCCATTCGGACAAACTCATCGTGGTGTGACTAATTGATTCTAAGGAGGCGGCGCTGTGGGCGGTAATACAACTACGCCACTGTCGGTGGCACCCTTATTCTTCAGCGTCTCAACTATGCTCATTTCCTGCTGAGCCTTTTCTGTGTTCTTCAGGCGAGCGTAGAGCAATGCAAGATTGTAATGGGCCTTCGGTTCCTCTGGATCGAGCTTCACAGCAGTCTCCAGCTCCTCCTGCGCTCTCGTGTAGTTTCGAAGCTTCATGTAGCTCGAACCGAGAGCGATTCGGGCGTGCGAGTAGGTCGGGAGTTGTTGGACCGCTTTTTCAAGCAGCCCAATCGCATTCGCGTCATCGTTCTGCTCCTGCGCTATGAGCCCCAGGTAATAAAAAACTTCAGGCACAGGAGTTTGTGACCGCGCGCATTTCTCGAGCCACTGCCGAGCCTCGTCATACTTCTTCTGATTCAGGAGAACATAGCCAAGGTGCAGTTGTCCCTGCGAGCTGTCGGGAAAGAGCGTGATTAGTCGGCGGAAGACTTTCTCCGCTTCGAACAAGTCACCTTTTCGCAGCCAGGCGATTCCTAAACCAAGCACATATGGATGTTGGTTGGGGGTCAGCTTGTCGGCTCGTTCGAACGCGGCCTTAGCTTCATTGGCCATGCCTGCTTTAAGTGCAGCGATTCCAAATCGGTAAAGAAAGTCAGGTGCTTGAGAGTCACTTGCGAGGCTTGCCACCCGCGTTAGATAGAGAGATGTTTCTCGAGTCTCGCCTTTCACTTGAGAGATCTGTGCCAGTCCGAGCAGTGCGCCCGCGTTCTCCAGTTTTCCTTCGAGCGCCAGCAGATAATCGTCCTCCGCTTTCTTTAAGTCACCTTTTCCCAAGTGAGCATCACCGGATAGGACGAGCAATGTTGCCGGAATCGTCTGTGACAATCGGAGTTTATCGATGAGGGCGAGGCACTCGTTGAAGCGACGTTGTGAGAGTAACAACTCAGCCAACTTGTCAGCTGCATCTAGATTCGCAGGCTCGATCTTCAGTACTTCATTGAGTTGAATGATCGTATTGTCTGGTTCTCGCTTGATTAGATAAAGGTATGCGAGGTTCATTCGAGCGCCGACAAACTTAGGATCGCTTTTCACTGCTCGAAGAAACAACATCTCGGCATCCTGGAGTCTTCCTTGTTTCGCGCGAATTGTACCCATCAAGCTAAGCGCCGCGGGCTCGTTAGGCGTGGCTCGCAACAGCGACAAGAGTTGCCTTTCCGCTTCGTTGATTTTGTTGTCACGTATGAGCGTCGCGACAGTCTCCAAACGTTTGGCTTGAGCAGCCGATTGAGCGAGAGCGATTGAGACGTAACCAGTCACAAGCAGCGTTGAAAGTGCTACGCAGCTTAATAAGCGCAGTCTTTGCTGGTTGTGTTGCTTGGATTGGAAGTAAGTCTTCACGGCTTTACCGACGCGAAGTGTTGCTTATGAACTCTTTCTCTTCGACTTTGCCTTGACCTTCTTTCATGGTCACTATGCGGTTAACGCCAACACCTGTAACCTTGTCCACCACGCCGCTCGGCCAACGCACTTCAATAAGATCCACCTTGGTCCGTTTGCCTAAACCGAAGTGCAACCTTAGGTCACTCTGCGACAGATAGCTATCGCCGCTTCGTACTTCGTCTATTTGTGATAGGTCGCCAGCCAAGATCTTCACGCGCGCGCCTATCCCATCACGGTTGCTTTTTACGCCAATCGTCTTGATCAGCACGGAGTTGTTTGCGTTGCCACCATCGTTGCGCAGTAGTTGAGGCGGTCCATCAAGATCGCCGATCACGAGATCAACGTCGCCGTCATTATCCAGATCCCCAAACGCGACTCCACGGCTCGCACGGTTCTCAGTCAGAATCCCACCGAATTGGGCGGACACTTCAGTAAACGTCCCGTCGCCATTGTTCCGGTGCAGAAACTTTGGTTGTCGATAGCCCGGCAGTTGCGGATAGACGTGACCGTTGGCAACAAACAAATCGACCCATCCATCGTTATCGTAGTCGAAAAACTTGGTGCCCCACCCGACGTACGGCAAACTCATTGCCGCGACCTTCGCAGCGTAGGAAAGATCGGTAAACGAATTGCGACCATCATTGTGATAGAGGGTGTTGTATTCATCAGCGAAGTTAGTGATGAACAGGTCCAGCATCCCGTCGTGATCGTAATCGCCTACAGTCACTCCCATGCTGCCCTGCTCGCTCCCATTCTCATTGACTGCCGTCCCTGCAGGGAACCCAATCTCTTTGAATGTCCCGTCGCCATTGTTCCGGTAATGAAAGTTCGGAGTTGAATCATTGGCGACGAAAATGTCTATTAGGCCGTCCTGGTCGAAATCGCTGCTGATGACGCCGAGCCCATAGAATCCATTAGGATCTTCAACACCAGCTTTTTTCGAAACATCAGTAAACGTGCCGTTGCCATTGTTGTGATAGAGCGTGTCGCCTGCGCCTTTCAAACCTCTGGGCCCGCATTGCACCGGGATGGATTTGTATTGACAAGTACGTCCCTGGCCAAATTCAGGAAGATTGTTGATGTCAAAATCTACGTAGTTAGATACGAATAGATCCAGATTCCCATCGTTGTCGTAATCCACAAATGACGCACCGGTGGTCCAACGCGGATCGCTCACTCCAGCCTTCGCTGTGACGTCGGTGAAGGTGCCGTTGCCGTTGTTCTTGAAAAGGTGATCAGGACCAAGGCATGTGACGTAAATGTCGTCGAAGCCATCATTGTTGTAATCGCCGACCGCAGCACCCATTCCCCAACCAATATCACTCAGTCCTGCCTTCACCCCTATCTCGGTGAATTTGCCGTCGCCATCGTTCCGATATAACTCGCTCTTACTCTTCCCTTTGGATTTCACAAGATCTACCGTCAGTGAGTTCACGAAGTAGATGTCCAGGTCACCGTCATTATCGAAGTCGATTAATGCGACTCCACCACTCATGGATTCAACAATGTATCTCTTTTCCGGGGAGGCTACGTGTTTGAAGGAAATGCCGGCCTGATTTGTTATATCCGAAAAACTAACCTGCTGAGTGCCGGTTGTTCGAGGGGACAGCAAAAACGGTACGAGTGCCAACGCGAGCCACGAGTAATGTCTTAAAGCCAAACCAGCATTTCCTCTCTCGATTTATGGACTCGTTTGCGATCGCGCCTTCTCTTTTAGTTCTCGTGAGATTTCCAGCTGACTCTCCCCGTCTGACTTTCGACCGGCAGCGATATAGGCTCGGCCGAGCTGGTAATGAACGTGAGGCTGATCCGGTTTGAGCTTGGCAGCAATCTCGAGATTTTCAACCGCGTCTTTTATTTTCCCCTCTTGCAGCAGTGCTTTTCCAAGTTCGTACCGCGCATCGGGGAAATCAGGTCGGTCCTGAATCACTTCGCGCATCAGCTTCACTCCGCGTTGCGTGTTCTGCTGGGCCAGCACGACAAATGCGAGATGGTACTTGGCTTGAAAGTCGTTGGGATTCAACGCCAACTCAGCTTCAAATTCACGAGCAGCATTCTCAAATTTTCCCGCCTTCAAATGGATTAAGCCGGAGTAGAAGTGGGCCATGCGGATCTTGTTATCCAACGAGAGTGCCGTACGCAACTCTGCAAGAGCTTTATCGACCTCGCCTCGTTCATAAAGTGCCTGGCTGAGCAAGATGTGTACTTGAGGACTGTTTCCTCCGATGGCCACCATCTGCTCAATGACTCGATTCGCTTCATCCGACTTTCCGATCTTCAGCAGAGAAAGAGCGAGTGGGTAATAGAGCGTAGGCTCCTTGGTCTTTACGGCAACTACCTCGGTCAAAAGAGCTGAAGCCTTACCATGTTCTTCCATTATGAAATAACTAAGCCCCAACAACTGCTTGATAGAGACATTGTTTGGATCGACCTTCAGCGCATCTTCAAATGCAGGAATCGCCTCTTTGTAAGATTCGGACTTATAGTACGCGAGCCCCAAGTTGTAACTCAGCCCTTCCTGACGAGGATTCCATTTTGCAGCGAGTCGAAACTGGTCTGCGGCTTCGCGAAACTGCTGCTGTTCGGCGTGCAGCAAACCGATGCTGTTGTGCGCCGCCGCCACTACCTTTTCATAATATGCAGCTTCGTTCTTGAGTTTTTCATTGAGAGCAGCGTCGGGTAGAGCGGGTTCCGCAATCACGCCTTCAGCCTTCACTAACTCTTGCCCTTTGGCATCATGCTGCTGCAGGTTAGCGCCGCTGAGAAACGCGCCAACCTTCTTCTCGTCCATCTTGAAACCTTTGGATTTCAGCTCTGCAGAAGTTTTTAACTCCTTCTCGCCTTCGGCAGTACGACCGACCTTAAGTAGCGATTGGCCCAGTCGATAATGTGCGGTCGTAACTTGATAATCGTTATGTTCCAACGACGGAGTGAGAGAAATACTTTTTTCCAGAACTTCAACTGCCTGTTGATGCTTTCCCGCTCCTTGGTAGGCTTGACCGAGATGAAAATACGGATCTGGATTATTGGGCTGGAGCCGGGTCGCGTTCTCGAGCAGTTTAATTGCATCGTCCCATTCTCTCTGCAGCACATGCAGGATACCCATGTAGTAGTTGGCGAAGAACTCATTGGGATTCGCAGCTAGCTCTATCTTGAATTCCTCAGCAGCGTCAGGCATGCGTGAGGCGCCGTCTTTGTACAGGTAAGTAAGGCCCAGATAGTAGTGGACTCGTGGGAAGCGTGGATCGACAGCGATCGCTTTCTTAAACTCGTCAATCGATTCCTGCAGGAACCCGGTTTCACGATAAGCGCGTCCAATCAACACGCGCAGTTGTGGACGATCGCCCAGCCTTCGCACCATGTCGTCGTAAAGCTCTTTCGCCTTCGGCACATTGCGTTGCTTGAGATAAGCCAAACCCAAGGTGTACTCAGCGTCGTAGTCATTCGGCGCAAGCTTTAGGGTGGTTTCGAGTTCCTGGCTCGCCTTCTGGAACTCGCTCATCATGAAATAACTTTTGCCGAGCATGTGATGGGCTTTGGAGTTTTTTGCGTCACTCACAAGCGCGCGTTGCAGGGACTCAATGCCCTTGCTGTACTGCTCCGTGTAGAAATAGGCAATTGATAGATCCACCAACCATGCTGTTGAATCGGGGCGGAGTGTGGTAGCTGAATCGAACGCTGCGACAGATGAAGTGTGTTTCTGCTGAGCAGAGTAAATCTTTCCCAGCCGATGATAGGCCTCGGCCAAAATGATCTTGAACTCAGCTTCAGCAGCCGGGAAGTTGCCGGCGCGGTGTTGTGCTTCCGCAGCCTCGTAATGTCGCCTAAAGAAATCAGCTTGAGCCTGAAAAAAGACGAGTAGTAAGAAAAGGAGGGAGGTAGAGCGAAGGTACATCCTTTACTTTGGCTCCGAAAATAATTTTGACAGAAACGGAGACGGAGGGCTGAGTGTTTCCACTCAGCTCTCCGTCAGGTTGAAGTATGGGGAGTATATCAGAAGGTAAACTTGAACCCGAATTGGATCTCTCGTGGAGACTGGGCCGAATTAAGAGTACCGAAGGAACCGTCATTTAGGTTCCTACTAAAACCAACGAAGTTCGTGTGGTTGAAGACGTTGAAGAATTCCGTGCGGAACTGGAACCCGTAACGTTCGCGGAATCTAAAATTCTTTGCCATGGAAAAGTCGATATTGGTAATCGGTTTTCCGCGGACTGATCCTCTCCCCAACGAACCGTGCCGACCGGCCGCGGGAACAGCGAAGGCGGCAGGATTCAAGTGTTGCGTCGCATCACCCGTGTTGAGATAGAGCGGAGCACCGGTGTAGTCAGGTCGCTGACCGGGATTGACAGCCGTACCCAGCGTATTCACATTGGATTCAATTTCGATGGGAGTGGCCCCGAAGCGGGAAGCAATTCCATTTAGTTGCCAATCACCGAGTATGTAGTGAGCTGCCTTGCCCCAGTCTCTAAAGGACGGCAACACATACACGATATTGCCGACGAAGGTGTGTCTTCGATCAAGATCAGCATCACCCTTATCGAGTTTATAGTCGTATGGATCAGTTGTCGCGTTGGTGAAGGACGTGAGCGCGACGTCCGAAATCGCATGTCCCCAAGTGTAAGACGCTTGGAAAGCGAGTCGATCAGTAAACCGTCGATTCACCCACACCTGCAAAGCATTGTAGGTGGAGTTACCATCCGATAGATCGGTGGTCACATTCCCGATACCACGCAATACTCTGTTGTCAGCGGTCAGTATTCCGGCGTCCTGTGTAGTTATATCTAGGGTCGCGCGCGCGATCTGTTCACGCGCAGTTCGATTGCTACCATCGCACTCCGCTCCGCGACACGGCACGCCCGGAGGAACCTCGTTCTTGTTCACATTCCGGCGCCAAATGTGCAACCCGTGATTTCCGATGTAGGAAGCTTCGACAACCGTGTCTCTAAAGAGCTCGTGAGAAACCGTCAAGTTCCACTGGTAACTCTCAGGTGGTCTGTAGTCCACATCAACGGCTGCAAAGCCGGCATTAGGATCAGCGCCTGCAACGTTGTTTCTTAGTCCTGGATTGATCGTATCGAGGCTACGACAAGTGGGGCAGTTCGCTAGAGTCGTTCCCGCACCGTTCCAACCGGATCCTGCACTGACTGTTGTGGTCCATGGTGGATTTCCGGTCAAGCGAAGAAGATCTTCAATCACCTGCGCGCGGCTCTGGTAGCGACCAAACCCAGCACGAGCTGCGGTCTTACCCGTTCCAAAGATATCCCATGCAATGCCGACGCGCGGTTGCCAACCACCTTTATAACTTCGGATGGTCGCTTTACCTATTCCGAGCGCAACTGCTTCGTCGGCCGTGACCAAACCGGTGTTGAAATCGGTTCCGTTATACAAGCTCGGGAAGAAGTTCGAGATGCGATTGTCTTTTTCCCAGGCAGGCGGGAAAACTGAATAACGAAGACCCATTGTTAGAGTTACACGAGGATGGATCTTGTAGGTGTCATTAGCGTAGAACTCATAATCGCGCCAGCGACCATCTGCTACGTCCGTTGTCGCGATCTCGGTGTAGTTCAAGAGGACCGTATCTCTGACTAGCAGGTCGGCGATGCAGTGGCCGGTCTGTTCTCCACAGCCCTGAATCGTGGCGGGCTGGTTACCGCCGCCAGCACCCACACTGGGTTCATCTTTAAGGTTATGGCTGAATAAGCCACCAAATTTCAGATCGTGCGACCCCATGACAAGAGAAAAATCATCTTTCCAGATAAACAGGTCCTCTCGATTTTGCCACGGAGCCTGGTGCCAGATGTTGGCGTAACCGCCGGCCCCCCAGAAGAGTGAGGGGATGCTGCCACCAATACGACTATCGTGGGGAAACACCGTCGGAATCCTGGAGGAGATCTCTTGCTCCAGCGCCTCACTCTCAGGTGCGGTGGTAATGATGATGTCGTTGCCGGACTTTGAGAATTGAAACTCATTCACCATGGTTGGTGAAAGAGTGTTAGTTAGCTTAACAGCAAAACTGTGGCTCGGCTGACTCCAATCCGAAGCTATGGTTGGGTAAGGAGCATCTCCCCAGAAGTTGCCACTGGCGCCGGCGTGCGTCCACTTCTCATTAATGTAACGAACCATCAAATTCATCTTGTCCGTGATGGTGACGTCACCGCGAATTAAATCTTGACGGGTATCGATTGGCTGTAACGCGGTGGAGGCCCAGTTGGTAGAGCCAGTTCCGTTCGGGTCGGGATAAAGCCTCACAAACGCCTGGCCCGCTGGACTTAGCAAGTTCGTGGGAATGCGATTTCCAGGGAAACAATCTGGGTCAGTAGGATTCGGTCCCGGTGTTGTGCACGCTCCGGCACCTACCTGGTGCGGCAACGTTCCGGTTAGCACGCCACTAAAATCGCCCATTTTCTCGGCAGCGGTGGGTACATTCGCCGAAAGCACTTGGCCACGTCGTTCCTTGCGCCACTCCTCAGACCAGAAGAAGAAAGCTCTGTTCTTAATAATCGGTCCACTAAAGTTCCCGCCATAGTTGTTGTACTTTAGCTTACCCTTAGGCTGGCCATTCCGATTAAGGAAGAAGTTGTTCGCATTCAGAGAATCATGCCGATAGAATTCGAAAAGGCTTCCGTGGAAGTCGTTTGAGCCGCCTTTAGTGATCAGGTTGACCACGGCTCCCTGCGCCTGTCCAAACTCCGCACTAAAACTGTTTCGCTCAACACGAAACTCCTGGATCGAATCGATAGACGGGAACACAAGTAACGTGCGGTTGGATCCGACGTCCATGTTGTTAACCCCGTCAACCGTCCACATGTTGGAGTTCGATTGATTGCCGTTGACCGACATGTCAACGCCGGCGTTAAGTCCCGTACCCTTCGTTGCGAAAGCTCCACCGGCACCAGCTTGAGTAACTGGGGAGACGCCCGGCACCATCAAAGCGAGTTGCGCGTAGTTGCGTCCGTTAAGTGGCAGTTCTGTAACCTGCTTCTCGGAAATGAGGCTGCTGACTTCACCGCTGCGAGTCTCGACGGGTGTCGCATCACTGCTGATCGTAACGGTCTCACTGACTTGGCCCACCTGGACGTCAATGTTCACGACCTTGTTCTCATTGACGTGCAAATTGACTCCGGTCGCCACCGTTGTCTTGAAGCCGGTAGGCGACGTCGACAATGAGTAAGTGCCCGCTGGCAAACTGGGGGCATTGAAAAACCCGTCGTCGTTTGTCGTTACTTTGCGAGAAGCCCCGGTGTTCTCCTCAGTGATAGTGATTTCAGCGTTAGGAACTGCGGCGCCTTGCGGATCGCGCACCGTGCCAGTGATGCTTCCTACTGTGCTTGAC
>JBKPAC010000144.1:0-29879 GCA_046726175.1 Acidobacteriota bacterium | reverse complement strand
CGAAAATTAGAGATGCCGCTCCGCTCCCAACGACTATCTTGTCCGCCATTAGGCGGAATTTGTCTGCTATTGCTCTGACGAAATTGTCAGTGTCCGGATAAACTCGGAGGCTAATCGGCGTGAGCGCATTTGTGATTGCGGAGACAACTCCTTGCGGCGGACCAAGCGGATTGATGTTGGCGCTGAAATCCAAAACTTCGCGGGGTTCGATTCCCCAACGCCGGGCGGCTTCGTACACTCTTCCGCCGTGCTCGACATGAATCGGATGCAGCCTGCTCGATCTGTCTTTCATTTCGGCATAACTCATTTGGCGGTTTGAAACTTCCCTTGGCATGCTCGACGCAAAACGCGCTTCCATAGAGCCGCTTCTTTTATGGTTGGGTAAACTCCAATCAAGCTCTCCAGTTTACGCCGCCCATCCGTTTTGATTTCAACCTGCTTACGATTCCCCAGCAGGATAATGGTCCGCTTAAGTTCCGCTTCGTTCTGCGGCAATCGCGGCGGCAATGAACGAAGATCTACGCTGTCCTGTTTATTGTTCATAGGTTCAAGATTCAACAGGTTGACTTCTACCAGCTGATCAGCAATCGCAGTGATAGACACAGCGCAAACATTAATAATGAAACGCAGCCGGTCAGCCGCAAAGCGTTTCTCAAAGCCTGGTCGTCCAGAGGCGTATGCATGTCACCCAAATATTGACCATCGTGCCGCTCACCGTCGTAAAAGTTAGTGCCACCGATTCTGACGCCTAGCGCGCCGGCCATCGCCGCTTCGGGACGGCCCGCGTTAGGGCTTTTATGCTTAGCACCATCCCGCCACATGATCCGCCAGGCTCCGAGCCAATCCAGATGCAGCGTCCACGCTGAGCATACGAACAGCAGAGCGGTTACGCGGGCTGGAATGAAACTCGCGACATCATCTAGTCTCGCAGCGCACTTCCCAAAGTATTCATAATGTTTGTCTCGGTGTCCGATCATCGAATCGAGCGTGTTTATGGCTTTGTAAGCTAGCGCGGCAGGTACGCCGCCGATTGCCAGATAAAACATTGGAGCGACAATGCCATCCGATGCGCTCTCCGCAAGGGTTTCAATCACCGCTCGGGTTACTTCCGGTTCGTCCAATTCCCGCGTGTCGCGACCTACGATGCGCGCGACTTGCTGTCGCGCTGACGGTAAATCGCTGTTCGCAAGAAAGCGTCGCACGGCTCGCGCCTCGTCCAGCAGCGAACGCGTAGCGAGCGTCGATGCCGCGAGGTAGACCGAGACGCCAAACGCGAGCATTGGATTCCAAACTCCTAGCCAACGCAACAGTATCCAAGTGCCAAATCCGAAGGTGGCGACCACAATCACCGTCAACAACATGCCGCCTAGGAACTCGCTGCTTGTGGTGAGGGCGAATCTCCGCACGAGCACTTCTCCACCTTTTATCATCCGCCCCACCCATCGCACTGGATGCGGCAGCCACGCTGGATCGCCTATCAACCAATCCAACGCGTAAGCCAGCGCGAACGATGCAGTAGAGATCATCTTTGCTCATCGAGTGCACGGTAAATAACATCCATTTTCAGATTGCTCCGGAAATGATCCGCTAGCGCATCGTAGCGTCGCTCGCGTTCAGCCAACGGATCAATGACGCCCGGCTCTGTTTTCTCCTTGCCGCAAATCTTCCGCCAATGCTTTAGCAGTAGCTCCAAGCCTTCGCCCGAGTCGAAAAGCCCGTGCAAGTACGTGCCAAGTACTCGACCATCGGTACTGATCGCACCATCGGGATAACATTCTTCATCACCCAACCGCTGAAGTTGAAAGAGGGGTTGGCTTCCTTTTCCCAACAGCGTGTCACCCAAGTGAATCTCGTAACCGTTGAATATGGGGCCCGCGCCCTCGCTGGCAAGACATGCGGACTCATCCAATTTTGCTGTAGCTTGGCGAGTGACCTTTTCGCGCTCCAGCACGGTAATGAAATCCAGGAGGTTCAAGCCCGATACAAATTCGATGTCGCTCTCCGTGTGATGAGGATCGCGTATCTCGCGTCCCAGCATCTGAAAGCCACCGCAGATTCCCGCGAGCGGCTTTCCGGCAGCTACATGCGATTCGATTAACGGCTCCCATCCGTTCTTTCTAAGCCAAAGCAAATCGGGGATCGTGTTTTTGCTGCCGGGCAGAATCAGCACATCAGCGGCACGCGCTTCTTCAGGTCGTCGCGTGTAATAGGTAACTACACCTGGCACATTCTCCAGCGCGGTAAAATCCGTGAAGTTGGAAAGGTAAGGAAGCCCGACTACACAGACGCACAAACAGTCTTTGCGGTCGAACGGAGGCCGCACCGCGCGGCGTTCGAGCGAAACGCTGTCCTCATCGTCGATACCATGATTGTGAAGGTACGGGATGACGCCGAGGCATTTTTGCGACAAGCGCTCTTCCAGATAGCCAATGCCGGGTCTGAAAAGACTTACGTCGCCACGGAACTTGTTAATGAGAAAGCCACAGAAGCGACTGCGCTCTTGCGGCTCAAGTAGCGCGTAAGTACCAACCAGCGAAGCGAACACGCCGCCGCGATCGATGTCGGTCACTAAGAGGCATGCGGCATCCGCGATCTCTGCCATCTTCATATTCACAATATCCCGGTCCCTAAGATTCATCTCCACCGGCGAACCAGCGCCTTCCAGCACAATGATTTCGTGCTGCGCCGCCAGCCGTTGATACGCCGTGCTGACGGCATCAAGCAATTGTGGCTTGAGACTGTAGTAATCAACGCCAGTGTAGTTTCCTAAAACCTTCCCATTAATCACGACTTGTGAGCCCACATCGGAAGTTGGTTTGAGCAAGATCGGATTCATATCAACGTGTGGCTCGACACATGCAGCTTCAGCCTGCATAGCCTGCGCTCGTCCTATTTCGTGACCTTCACGGGTGGCGAAGGAATTGAGAGCCATGTTCTGCGCTTTGAATGGCGCGACATCGAAACCATCCTGCCGCAGGATGCGGCACAACGCTCCAACCGTGAGCGACTTGCCCGCGTCGGAAGCTGTGCCCAATACCATCAACGCTTTTGCCGTTATGACCTGTCCTCCAAGCCCATCATCAAATCATCTATGACATGGTTACATTGCCGAGTAACGTTGCTGTCTCTTCAGCAAGAGCAGAAACACCGGACCGCCCAGTAAGGCTGTGATTGCTCCGACCGGAAGTTCGCCGGGCGAAATCGCCACTCGCGCTAGCATGTCGGCGAGTATCAAAAAGGCTGCGCCTAACAGAAACGACGCCGGTAACAAAACTCGAACATCCTGACCAAAAACAAGTCGCGCAGCGTGCGGCACAATCAGGCCCACAAAACCAATCGCACCGCCGACCGAAACCGTCACCGCCACAATCAAAGAGCTGGTTAGGAAGACCATCCGTTCCGTCCGCCTAACGTCAACTCCAAGGCTTGCCGCTGAATCTGATTCACCCGTCGCCAGCAAGTGAAGATCTCGCGCATACGCGATGAGAATCCACCAACCGGGTATGAGAAAGACGAGCATCTTCCAAATCAGATCAAAACCAACAACATCAAGACTGCCGATCAACCACCGCAGAATTTGCAGGGCTCGTCCATACGAAGCGAGGTACTGAATCACCATAACGCCAGCCGAAGCACTGAGGTTGAGAACTACACCGGCGAGCAACAATGCTCCTGGGAGCATCGTTCCACCTCCCGATCGCGCTAGTCGAAAGACTAACAACACAGACACGGACGCGCTGACAAACGCCGCAATAAAAATAAAAGGCAAACCGGCCAGATTCAGCCCAAGGCCGAAAGCAATCGCGATGCTGGCTCCTAGCGACGCCCCGCCCGACACACCAAGCGTAAAAGGCTCGGCAAGGGGATTTCGAAAAAGCGCCTGCAGCGCAGCTCCCACCATCGCGAGCGACGCTCCAATGACACCCGCCATTAGAACGCGGGGTAACCGGAGACGAAAGAAGACGGCACGTGCGATCGGATCACTCTTGAGTGTAGACAAATCGAGTGGCTGGAAGCCCACGTAAAGACCTATGGAAACCGCAACAACGAGGCCAAGAATCAAGAGAGGAAGCGCAACACGCAACCGGACGCCCACGCGTGCACGGTTCGTTGCGCGCGGGATATCGAGCATAGTGCGTGACTTTGTCAGTTCTGCTTCGTTCACCTCTACGTTGCCAAGACTTTAAGACCTCACAATTCCGACCACACAAAGGTGCGTCCGTCACTACGCAACGTTCGCACAGGCGCATCATAAACTTCACCAAGAACGTCGTCGGTAAGTACAACTTCAGGCGGACCACTGGCGACAACGCGCCCACATTTCATCGCGAAGACAAGGTCGGCAGCGGAATCCAGCAGCATTAGGTCGTGCGTAATCATTAGTACGGTTATGCCCCGCTCATCTCTCAACCGCCGCAACGCCCGCGCAAGTTGGGTTCGATGCTTCAAGTCAAGCGCGCTCGCCGGCTCATCCAACAACATCACCTCCGGCTCCTGCGCCAGTGCGCGGGCAACAGTAACGAGTTGGCGCTCGCCGCCCGACAACTCAGTAATGTGACGCGCCGAGAGATGTGCCGCGTCAAGTGCGGCCAGCGCCGCCAGCGCGATCTGTTCATCGCGTGCGCTCTCAAAACGAAACCGCCCGCTGTATGGGCTGCGACCCGTTAAGACCACCTCCAGCGCTGTGAAAGGGAAAACGGTGGATGTCGATTGAGGAACGTACGCGATTCGTTTCGCCCGATCGCGTGGGTGAAGGTTTGTGAGTGGAACACCATTGAAGGCGACCTCACCTTTGGCGGGTTCGAGTAGTCCGGCTAGTAACCGGATCAGCGTCGACTTGCCTGACCCGTTCGCGCCGATAAGTGCTGCCATAGCACCTCGTGGCAACGCCAGTGAAACATCGACGACTGCGGGCAAGGAGGAATAAGCAAAGCTCAGATTGCGCGTTTGAATAAGCGGGCCGGTGGTTAACGCATCTGGCTCAGCGATACTAGTCGTCTTCACTGAAGACGGATCACTTTGCATTAGTGAAACTCTCCGGGTGAAGTGCCCGCGCGAATACTTGCGCGGTGTGTCCAATGAACTGGCTGGGATGAATCACAGCAGGATCGGTCATCGAATAGATTCGCCTGTCGCGAACCGCGCGTACTTCCCTAAGTTCATTCCAAACGGCTACCGGATCTTCACCGAAGTTTCCCTTGGAGCCCTGGACCATATCGATGATCACTTCAGGATTTAGGGTTAACACTGCCTCCTTATTGATCTCGCCATAGCCATGTTCGGCGACCGGCGCGATTGATTCGCCTCCAGCTATACCGATTAGCTCATCGAGATAGCTTCCGCGCGTCGCCGTGTACAAGTCGCGGATCGTACCTGGGACACGGTCGACTACGCACAGCACGCGTGGATGCGGGCGATCAGCCACAGCCTTGCGTACCGCATCGATCTCACGTTGTGTTTCGGCGGATAGATCTGTCGCCTCTGGTTCATGGCCAGTCGCGCGGCCAATTTCTTCGATTGACACGAAAATATCAGCCAGAGTTTGGCTCTTCAGAAAAAGAGAGCGCACTCCCAATCCGTTCAGCTTATCTCGCAGAAACGGCTCCTGCGCATCCACCCCGATTACGAAATCTGGCTTAAGGGCCATCACTTGTTCGAGATTCGTTTTATCCCAACCGTTAACCCGAGGCTTATTCTTCACGTCCTCCGGGTACGAACAGAATTGGGAGACGGCAATGACTTGTGGCCATGCGCCGACGCCGTAAAGAATCTCAGTCACGCTGGGGCTGAGCGAAACGATGCGTTTCGGTCGTGGCTCGACATTCTTTTTCTGCTGTTGAGCTTGCCTGCCACAACCGACAAACAGATTCAGTGCTGCTAGAAGTACTACTAGAGCCGCTGACTTAGTTAGACTCTTCACTGCTATTAGCCTCCGTTTGGCCGTTTCGCGTCGGGACCTCAGAGTAGGGACAATGACGGCAACCCTGCTCGCAACAATAGCCGCGACGAAGAAGGTAACCGGCCGTAAGGACCATCAAGCCATGGTCCAAGTAGTAATCCTCGTTTTCCACAAGCTGGACCACCTCGCCTGTGCTGCCGTCTTGCCGCATAGATCAAAAGACGAAGGTTGCGCCTGCGCGACCCGTTCTTCCGGGCGTGCGAAAACCACTCTCGAAATATTCGCGGTCGAAAAGATTGTCCACATATCCAAAAAAGCGCAGCGACCGAGACTCATTAAGCGGCAGCGTGTAGCTCGCGCCCAGGTCCGCCTTTGCCAATCCTCGAAAACGATATCCACGGCTCGCAAAGGTAGCGGGATTGAAGATCGAACCGAGGTAATCGCTCGACGTGGATAAATCGAAATTAATCAGGAAGCGCCGACCAAAACTCTGAGTTGCAACGAACGAAAATTGATGATCAGGAATCCCGACGGACCGAAGACTGCCGGGGACTTGAGGCCTCCGTTGGAGAGCCTTTGTATAGGTATAGGCGGCTGAGATATTCAAGGTTCGCGTAGCAGTCGCCGTCATGCTCAACTCAACACCGCGAGCAATTCCTCCATTGGTATTGACATAACCGCCGAAGCGTCCGAACGGATCTGTTGCTGGGTCGATCAGCCCCGAGAAGTCGAAGATGATCACTTTCTGAAGCTCCGTGTAGAAGTAAGTCGCTGAGGCCCGCAAACGATTCTTATAGAGCGTCTGATCAATCCCTGCATCAAATGCAATGGAACGATCCGGTTTCAGACGCGGATCACCGAAAGCCCCAAAACCAAAGAATCTGTCGAAGAACGTGCCGAAGCGTTCGAAAAGTGATGGCGCTCGATATCCATTACCCACGTGGGCTCGCAACTTGGTGCCCGACGACCGAAACATATAGGCAACAGATCCATCGCCCGTGTAGGCCGTAGGTGGTGACGAAAAAGTAAAGCCCGCGTACGGAGAAGAAACTGCAGGCGTGAACACCGGCTGTCGGAGTCGGAAGAACTGGGCGCGAAACGCTCCCGAGATTTGCAGCCGGTCATCGAAAAATCGCAATTGATCCTGAACAAAGAGAGTGTGACTCCTTTGCGTGACGTCAACGTTGGAGTTGTCCGCTGGATTCGGTTGAAAAGAAGGATTCTTGAAGTTTTCACTTTCAAACTCGTAGCCACCGTTGATGAAATTGGCGCGTCCCGCCCGCAGATCGAATCGCGCGTTGAATGTATGAATTCGTCCGTCGAAATCCGATTGCTCGATTCCTCCGATCGGTTGAAGGCCCACTCCCAGAGGCCCGTTAATATTGCTGCGGTTGGTGGCCAGACCGTGGTAGCCAATGGTGTAGCCAAATCTCTCAGTTGGTCGGTGTGCAAAAACGATAGCACCCGAGAAGAAATTTGACTTCCGCAGATTGTCTGGGTCGTTCGACGCCGGGATGAAAGTGGCGTTGCCAACATTCAGTTGTGAGGTCGGTACGCCAGCCTCAAAGCGGCGCTGTTCAGTAAGGGAGAGTGGGATCGCTTCGATGATACCGGTCGTAGGCAAAGTGCCAACGCCTTGGGGACTATTGTTCAGTTGCAACCGAGAGTTGGCGGCGTAGATGCCGCCTGACAGTGTTGTGGTGGGTGTCAGGCGGAAAAGGACACGCCCTTGCCCGCTCGTGTTGCGGGCTTCATCCTGACCATCCACTCCACGTGTGACATTCAGGTGTGAAAAACCAGCGCTGTAGATAATGGTGTTGTTGCGAGAGCCCCCGGCGACTTGTCCTCGACCACGAAACAATCCCAATCCGCCACCTTCGGCGAGCGCGGAGCCATGGAACGGTCCACCGCCCTCATCGGTCACAAGATTGATGACGCCGCCGATGGCATTCGAGCCATAGAGCGACGAGCCGGAGCCGCGAAGAACCTCAACCCGGCTCACATCAGTAACGATTAGATCTTCCAGGAATCCTGAGGCGTCACCCTGCGTTGCGGCAGCATCGCGAAAACGGAGACCGTCAATCAACACGGCGGTATCTTCGTTGCGCAGCCCGCGCGTTTTGATCGACGTGAATGAGCCAGGTCCACCAAGCTGCTGCACTCGCAAACCTGGAACTGGGCGCAATGATTCGGCAATTGCTGCCTCGTCGCGCTCATCGATCTCTTTTTGGTCAACTACAGTTACGGCCTTTGAGACTTCATCCACTGATTGCGGAGTGTCGGACGCAGTGACTACAACTGTGCTCCGGACGCTTGATAGTTCCAACGAGATATCGAGCGTCGTCGCTTGCCCACGATCAAGCACAACATGCTGCGCAGTTGCAGACGCAAAACCTTTCGCCTCTGCCTCCACCAAGTACTCGCCTGGCGCAAGCCTCTCAAAGCGATACGAGCCGGTTGAATCTGTGGTGGTGGTAAGGCTGAAAGTGCGATCGCGGGCGTAGAGCGTGACGGTGGCGCCCGCCACGCTTGCCCCTTGCGGATCTTTTACATGGCCCGTGATGTTGGTGTTGCTACTTGTCTGTGCCGACGCCGGCGCTGACTGCGTCAGCACTAACACCAGCGCGAATAGGACGACAATAAAACCCCTGATGTTAATTCTCTTCATGAAAGTGTCTCCTTCTCCTCCCCTTCGGAAGAGTGGCAAAGACTTGCTTTAAGAGGCCGGTCTCCTGACTCACAGCCAAAGTGCTTACCTACTCTCCACACCTTCCCATCCGATCAGGGACAGTGGCTCTTCTTCGCGGATTTCGTTGCCGTTTACAGTTGCGAGGGCAGTGGCGGCCTTGCACCGCTCTTCCCGCTCACCTCAAGCGCATCATGGTTATCAAAGACAAATGCAAAGGGCACCGAGCGCTCTTGCAAGTTTTCCACTGTCAAACAGTAGATTCGACAGGGGGAATTAATTTACGAAGCGGGAATTGACGTAATGGCTAAAGGCGGTGAACTGGAGAGCAACAATAGAAACGCCCTCGATCTCCTGTGTAGAAGATCGAGGGCGTCCCAAAATTAACTGTGTGATCAGGTAATTGATGGGCTACCGCACATTGGCGGAGCCATTACACTGATAGCAGCTCGACGCCACTCGCCCTTTCCCGGAGCGTAAGTGGTCGCTTCCATCTAACAGCAGGCAAGGTTTCCTGACTTCCGGCTCGAACGCGTAAGCTTCGCGGCCTTCCCAATCTTCGAATGAGATCAGTGACCATCATCATGGAAGCTACGCCATCGCCGGTACACAGTGGCGGGAACCGTGCGGGCTTTACACCCGCTTCCCTTGTCACCCTCTATGGGCACCTGTGACGGTCAACCCAGTCCCTCTCGGATACCAGGTTGAAAAAGCGATCTAACTATTGAAGTTCCAAAGAACATTACGCGCGATCTATTAATTGCACATGCGCGAATGACGGCACTCTATAACCTGTCCCGTCACGCCGTCAAGCCGAGGAATCATCAATGGGTTATCTTGCCTCTGGGTTTATTGCTTCGCCTCAATTAAGAAAAATGTAGATGACAGTATGGAGCACCCTCGACTCGCCTTTCGTTAGAACTTGATCACTTCGCCCCTACGTCAAGTACGTTGGGCAAATATTCCGGAGAAGTGTTGGCGGTTACCGTAGAAAACAATAAACCACAGCACGGTTACCACGATTGCCATTACGATGCCACTCGGATTCAGGAACACGTGATACAAGACGATGTTTACGATTACTGGTCCGAGAAGTACTAGACCTAAAGGCACGAACCTGTTCACGAGCAACAACGCACCGCCGACAATTTGGAGCGCCGCGATTACCCAAAAGTAGTGAGATAGAAAGAGCGCGCCAATAAACTGCCCTGCCAATCCGGTTGGCATCGGTCCCATATTTAGAAAATTCAAAAAGCCATTAAGACCAAATACAACGAAGATTAGCCCAAGCAAAAGCCGAGCAATCAGTACTACGGTTTTCATTTCGACGCGCCTCCTTCAAGGTTTGTGTTCCCGACCTGTATCACTATGTTCCTTTTTCCGCGAGTAGCTTCTGAATAAGTTGCTCGGCCTTGTCATAATCCCCTTCACCCACGTGCATCCAACGAATCCGTCCTTGTTTATCCAGGAGAAATGTGGTCGGCCAGGCTTCGACGTTATAAGACTTCCATGTTTGGTAGTCGTTATCCGTGACAACCGGGTAACTGATTCCCAGCGAAGAAACTTCACGGCGAAGATTTTCGACTTTTCTTTCTTCATCAAACTCAGGTGAGTGAACACCAATCACGATGAGGCCCTTCTCGCGGTAGCGATCATTCCAGCTTTTGACGAAGGGCAACGTGTTACGACAGTTATAGCAGCCGAAAGTCCAGAACTCGATTAGCACCACGCGACCGCGCAAATCCTTGAGCTTTAACGGTTCCGAGTTTATCCAGCTTCCGCTGGCAAGCTCTGGGGCAGTAACAGATTCCGAACTTTTATATTCAGTGGAACTGCGAAAGGTACTCAGCAATAGTTTTGTCAAACCGGTAGCGTAGACCGACGCCCCTACAATGACGATGCCCAGAACGATCCCGATTAATAAATTCTGTCTTCTATCCATAGCTCGTTTCCTGAGCGTCCTTAGAATTGCGCAGACCATCGACCATTATACCCGTCGACTTCGGTGACAGCTTCAGCAAACGACTCCGGCGCTTCCTGAGGTAGGTTGTGTCCGATGCCGCCCTTGATAGTGCGGTGCACGTACTTACCAGAGAATTTCTTCGCATAGGCGCTGGGCTCCGGATGCGGCGCGCCATTGGCGTCGCCTTCAAGCGTGATCGTAGGAACAGTGATGACAGGACCTTGCGCCAAACGCTTTTCAAACTCCGCGTATTTCGTCTCACCCTCAGCCAGGCCAAGTCGCCAACGGTAATTGTGAATCACGATCTGAACGTGATCTGGGTTGTCGAAAGATGCTGCGCTGCGATCAAACGTGGCATCGTCGAAATTCCATTTCGGTGAAGCGAGCTGCCAAATGAGCTTTGAAAACTCACGCCTGTATTTTTCGTAGCCGTCGCGACCACGCTCCGTAGCAAAATAGAATTGATACCACCACTGGAGTTCAGCTTGTGGCGGCAGAGGCACACGGCCGGCTGCTTGACTGCCGATCAGGTAACCGCTTACGGACACCATCGCCTTCACTCGCTCTGGCCAAAGCGCCGCGATGATGTTTGCTGTTCGCGCGCCCCAATCAAAGCCCGCGAGGATTGGCTTCTCAATCTTGAGAGCATCCATCAACGCGATCACATCGAGAGCGAGCGCCGACGGTTGGCCATTCCGAAACGTAGCGCTTGAAAGAAAATGCGTCGAGCCGTAGCCTCGTAAATAAGGAACGATTACTCGATAGCCTTTAGCTGTCAGCAGCGGCGCGACATCAGTATAACTGTTAACGTCGTATGGCCAGCCGTGCAGAAGGATTACTGCACTCCCGTTGGTCGGCCCAGCTTCCACATACCCTACGTTCAATAAACCAGCTTCGACCTGCCTGAGAGGACCAAACGATGTGTTGGTCTGCGACTTGATCGCGAAGGGGTTGATCTTCCTGGATTCTGTGGCAGGGATTATTCCGAGTTGCGCGGCAGCAACAGTTATTGCTGCAGTCCCGATGAACTGACGACGATTGTATCTACCTTCAGCCATTTTTTCCTCATGCTTTCGATTAGCCTGCGAAAGCATGCCTAATTATTGACGAATCGTAAACGCGCGTGGGAGGAGGCTTTCGATATCTTTGCGTTTCTTTCATTTGAGCGCTGAAAAGCTGGTCGGATCCAGAAAGTAGTGATCGATATGATCTGCAAGTTTCCCATTCGTCTCCGAGTCCGCCTTTACTTTTTGCCATTCAGGATCGGCTTGGAAAGCAGCCCAATTTTTCTCCGCTTCTTGCCGGCTGGGATGCTCCAGAATGTAGATGAAGAGGTTCTGCGAATCCGGCGGATCTTCGGGCGACCAATAACCAATGCTCTTCATGTTGTGCCGCCTGAAGATCGCGTCGGTGTGATCCCGGAAGCGCGCTTTTAGAGCATCCAATTTACCCGCGTTGACGTGATATAGCCGCAATTCGTACACGTGGTGCGATTGTGCGTTGGACGCGCAAAGCGTGTTGAAGCCGAGCATTACCGCGGCTCCGCAAAGAAAGGATAAAACGTAGGATAGTTTCACAGCAGAAGCGGTCATCGCGCTTTTCAGAGAGGTTTGCATGATCATTCCTTTCAAAAATGTGCAATCTGATTTCATCACAACGACATTGGTCGAATGCGACGTTTTAATCAAAGTCACCCGATATCCAGGTCGCCTTTTTTATAACCTTTCCCTGTGCGAGCACGATGGCGGTCGTCGTAAGAAAGATCCCAATGAACACGACATTTAATCGCGAGAGCAGCAAGAAAACCGCGAGGTGTGTTGGTGCGGTGGATTTTTCCGACTTGGGTCATTGCACCCTTTCCTTGGTTTATTGCCTACATGTGAGGGTTCATTGTGTTTGAATCGGAGGAATCGCACATCCCGCTATCGAAGTCTTTTTAATTACCTCTGATGGAGCAGTCGTTACTACCACGATGGTGGTATGACAGGCTGTCATCGAAGTCAACACTATTAATAACTGAGCTTTGCAAATTGAAGAAGGGGGAATCCCTAGCGGGCGGACCAACAGAAGTTCGCCACTCCGTTAGGAGTGCGATGTTTATAGTCGGCGGGCCAACAGAAGCTTTCGCACTCCGTTAGGAGTGCCATGTCTTATCCATTCGATGGAAAACATGACGACGTATTCTTCGCTAAAATCAACTTATAGGTTTTCAGGACAGAACGATCTTTGTTCGCAGGTTATTTTTGGTCAGGTTTCTCTTCGCGACATCGCACTCCTACCGGAGTGCCAGCGCTACGGTGCGTGGCCATCAATAAACATCGCACTCCTACCGGAGTGCCAGCGCTACGGCGCGCGGCCATCTATAAACATGGCACTCCTACCGGAGTGCGAGTGCGGTGTTAGCCGAACTCAAGCGGCAAGGACTGACTCGTCATATCGGTCTGAGTGACGTGAGTCGCGAGTAATTTTCTGAGGGTCAGAGAATTACGGCGGATGCTAGCCGCGGAACTGATGACCTAGCGTCCCAATGAACGGAAACTTGTAGTTGCGATATGTAGGAATGACAGTATCCGGCCAGCAAGACGAAATATGGTCAGTGCTTGTTATCGCGCTAGGGTATTCCTCGACTCCTTGTTCAATGTTGCGGCCAGCACAACTATTGCTAGACACTTGCTGGTTACCAGGAGGGTCTTATGCAAGCAGTGACTGAAACGAATTATTGGGAAGGCTTTGTGACTCGCGAGCAGCATCGTATTTACGTGCGAGAGTACCGCGGCAGGTCACCCGCGATCGTCCTGATGCACGGATTTCCTGATAATCTGCACCTTTATGATCGGCTGGTTCCGTATCTTTCGCCGCATCGTCATGTGGTTACCTTTGATTTCCTCGGTTGGGGGAACTCGGATAAGCCTCGCGGCTATGCCTACACGTCAAAGAATCAAGAGCTCGATTTGGATGCCGTGATAAGAGAGCGCGGACTCGGCCAAGTTGTCCTTGTCGCACACGATGCTTCTGGCCCACCGGCAATTGATTGGGCACTCCAAAACCCCGATCGTGTAGCTGCTCTCGTACTTTTGAATACCTATTACTGCGAGATGGAAACGCTCAGGCCACCAGAGGCGATCTGGCTGTTTTCAACACCAATCGTCAGGAGTGTCGCTCACGTTATCGCCGGGTTATTCGATCATGCAGTTTTCCGTCGCATGTACTGGTGGCAGGTCGGACGCTTCTTTAGAGACGCAGAAGTAAGAAATGAATTCGTACCGTTGTTGTATCAACAGTTCGATGCAGTTCCGAGCGCACGTCCAGCGTTCTATCGTCTTAATGAAGATTTGTTATCAATGATTCGTTCGCGCTCGAAAATGATCCCCAAGATGAAGGAATTCAATCGACCCGTCCGAATCATTTTCGGAGACGCCGATCCCTATTTAAATAAAGGCGTGGCGCAAAAATTCAACGAGCTGTTTCCCACTTCTGATCTGTTCCTCTTACCCGGCGCGCGCCATTTCGTTCAGATGGACGAGCCCGAGCAGGTAGCGCGTCTGATTCTTTCTACAGCGGTTTGAGCGAGCGATCCTACTTACTCTTGAGGCTGATTTGCGTATCTGGTGGCGGTAGATAGCGGGCGAACGGCGAAGACTATTATGCTGTGATTACGAGATGCTTTGGTAAGGCAAATGATTGCCGTGGTATGTTAACTGGCCGCCAATCCATGTTAGGAGAAACCTTATGTCACGTGAATCACGATTGTTCGCAGGAATTCTCCTCGTCGTTCTCCCAACGGTGATGTTCGGAGGTCTATCGTTATTACGTTTCCTAATCACGAATTCAGCTGGATACGTCGATAATCCTCTGCGTCACGATATGTTCCGCGCCGGCCACGCACACGCAGGTGTCTATCTCATACTGTCGTTGGTGATCCTTCGATATGTCGATGAGACGCCACTTGGATCTGGTTGGAAATGGCTCGCCCGAGTTGGGGCGCCCATCGCTGCTATTCTGATCCCCGCGGCGTTTTTTCTCTCTGTGGCATCACCCGATGCAAGAGAACCGAACGGTCTGATAAATCTTGCGTACATCGGCGCGGTCTTTCTTGCTGCCGCCGTCTTTACGCTTGGAGTCGGACTGATTCGTGCTGGACGAAGCAGAACTGAATGAATGCATCATCAACGTGCCTGCTGACGCTCAGTTCATGTGGTCAATAGATTAGAACGTGAAGATCGAAGACGCTTACACTCGTTGGGCCGATAGTTACGATTCAGATAAGAACCTAACGCGCGATTTGGATCAGCACGTTACAAGTGACATGCTCAGGGGTCACTATCGAAGCATCCTGGAACTGGGATGTGGTACCGGGAAGAACACGTCTGCTTTGTCAAAACACGCAGACCAGGTCGTTGCTCTAGATTTTTCGCTCGGAATGCTTGGACGGGCACGGGCCAAAGTTGAAAGCAATCATGTTTCGTTCGTTGCTGCAGATCTTACTAAATCATGGCCCTGCCTTTCTGATTCAATTGCACTCATCGTTTGCAACCTGGTCCTCGAACACATTCCTGAACTCGGTCCGATCTTTTCAGAGGCCCGTCGCGTGCTAGCTTCCAGCGGTAGGTTTGTCGTTAGCGAGCTCCATCCTTACCGGCAGTATGCCGGATCTCAGGCGAGATTCCATCGTGGCGAAGAGATCATACGGATTCCGGCGTTCATGCATCATGTTTCAGATTTCATCGAAGCAGCAGCTCTGAATGGATTATCGCTACGGGATTTGAAAGAGTGGTGGCATGAGAAGGATCAGAATGAAGCGCCGAGACTGATTTCGTTTGTGTTTGAAAAGTCCTAAAGAAGTCAGAAAATCCTAAAGAAGTCAGGCGCCGAGTATTCTAACTTACCTGTCGATCTGCCCAACGGCTGTTCGACTTACTAGTGAGCTCGTATGAACGAGATCAGAACATTTCAGTTTCAAAGGAGAAAAAGCAATGGGAACAAAACCTACGCACGAACAAGCACAACTACACTTGCAGGTTTACGATTTGCGGCGCGAGGCGAAACTCCGCGAGGCCCGCGATTGGTTTCAACAGAATTACAGGGCGCAAACCTTTGATGACGCCATGCGTATCTCGGCACCAGGGACACAACAGGGCGCTTTCGTCGGCATGGTGATTGGATACTGGGAACAAGCCTGTGCCCTACTCAATTACGGTCTGCTCCACGAAGACCTATTCTTTGAGACCAGCGGTGAATTCTTCGGTGTTTGGGAACTCCTTAAACCTGTGGTTCCACAATTTCGCGAACGGTTTGCGGATAAGAACCTCCTCGCTAACCTGGAAAAAGCAGCGCAGCGCTACGAAGCCTGGTCGGAGCGGAGATCACCAGGCCATATTGCGGCCATGAGACAATTCATGAGTCAGCCAACAACTCAAACTGCGGCAGCCTCCGGTACCTAAGACCATGTGGCGCAGGTGAGAGCCCCCGAAACACGTTGAGCTCAATCTGGTGCCGACATTGTTCACAGCTGGCAGGATGCATCTTCACCCAATCCTGCCCGCTGAGGAACACTCTATCAGGGGCTCTCTGTTTAGTGATCAGACTTCTCGACAAGATGTCGCCGATTCTCAGGAGCAGGAAAATCGTCTGGCCAATATTCAACGATGCTCATAATCTTTCCGTCCGCCACCTTAAAGAACGATATGGCGCGCGCTCGTTGAACGCCATCAGTCACCGAGACATCGGTCACTGCCTCACTATCATTCCCAACGATTCTGTTTACAGAGAAATGCCACCGGCCGTGCGACGGATATTCTTCGTTCATCGCAGCAAAATTGTTTCGTCCTCTGATTCGCTCTTTAGACTGAGGCCAGTCAAGGACGAAGTCGTCGCTTAATAATGAGCCAACAGATCGGAAGTCGTTGGTCATCATGAGTTCCCAAAACTTCTTCACGATCTCTACAGCTGTCGTTTCCATGGCATGCCTGCTTAAAATCAGATTGATATGTTTCAATTTGATGTCGATTCTTCAGCTTTCCTTCGTCTCGCGACAACGTTGTCGTTTCGGAGTTTGTTCATTCGACTACGTAATAGAAGCGAAAGTTAATCGGAGCTTTGCAAGCGTCGGTGGACGGATTCATTGAAGGTCCAAATGGAGAGTTGGACTGGGTGACAAAAGACGATGAAGAAATATCTATGTTGAAACCTGGAACCGGCACGAGATGGATGCCTGGGGCAAGTTGTTCACGGATGACGTGGACTACGTAAACCGCGGCGGCGGCTGGTGGAAGTCAAACAAAGAGAACATAGAAGGTCACAAGCTGATTCATGACATGCTGGCCAAACAGAAACAGAAAATGACTTACAAGTCAGACGTGGCCCGGATCACCTTTTTGAAGCCGGACATCAACGCGACTTGGGAGTGGCCGGTTTTAAGCAGCGGTCCGGCGAAGAGTGAAAAGACTTCAACGGAATAATCACGATGGTCATGGTCAGGCGTAACGACAAGTGGCTGATTCGGGCCTTGCAGAACACAGTGACCAGCCCGCCACCAAAACCAGGGCGCTGAAGCGAAGTAGTAACTGAGACTTCGAAGTACGGAAAAGACAGTCAACTTGAACCGAAGGAGAAAAATCACATGTCATCTAAGAACAAAGAGATCGTTGAAAAGGTAAACGCGAGTTTTGCCGAAGGCGGCGTGGAAGGATTCCTGTCGCATTGCGCGGACAATGTGGTCTGGACCATGGTCGGCAACAAGACAACCCGAGGAAAAAACGCCATTCGCGAATGGATGGCTTCAATGGACATGGAACCGCCAAAGTTTACGGTGGATAACATCATCACCGAAGGTGACTTCGTCACGGCGTATGGCGACATGACCATGAAGGAAAAGGACGGCAAGACCGTTCCCTATGCTTACTGCGACATTTACCGTTTTCGCGATGGGAAGATTGTCGAACTGAATTCTTTCGTCATCAAGACCGAGGCGAAGGCCGAGAGTGCCAGCGGCGGATAATAGAAGGCTAGCAAACCGCAATTCGGCTTTGCCGCCTGTTGTGGTTTGGTCGTAGTTGCGGTCCTTCGCCGAAAACCGGGCGTAGCCCGATTTGATGATCAATCTAGCGGAAGGCCAGAGGCCTTCCGCTAGATTGGGCGGCAGAGCCGCATTACTGGGACGCAGACGTCGATGAACAAAGCAACGCGAAAAGTTCAACGTACTTACCTGACGCTGTTGCTCATTAACACTTTGGCGGCCTCGTTGATTTGGGGCATCAACACGCTCTTCCTGCTCGATGCCGGTTTGAGTAACACTGAAGCGTTTGCTGCGAATGCGTTCTTCACCTTCGGCTTCATGATCTTTGAAATTCCGACTGGCGTGGTTGCCGATCTGCGCGGAAGAAGAGCGTCTTACCTGCTCGGCGTGATCACGCTGATTCTCTCAACACTGCTCTATTTGTTTATGTGGTACCGATCGGCTCCTTTCTGGGGTTGGGCGCTATCGTCGATGTTGCTCGGGCTTGGCTTCACATTCTTTTCGGGCGCGATGGAAGCATGGTTGGTCGACGCGCTGGCCCACAGTGGCTACAAAGAGGCTTTGGAGTCGGTGCTCGCGAAAGGTGAAATTGTCCAAGGTGCGGCGATGCTGACCGGATCGGTCGTCGGCGGCATCGTCGCTCAGGCAACCAATCTGGGTGTTCCGTATGTAATTCGCGCGGCGCTGCTCGTGCTGAACTTCATCTTCGCTTTTTTGTTGATGAAAGATCTCGGCTTCACGCCAGCCGCCGAGAAGAATCCGATCAAGGAGGTAAAGATCATCATCGCCGGCTCGGTTCGTCATGGTCTGCGCAATCCGCCGGTCAGATGGATCATGCTGGCCGCGCCGTTTACTGGTGGCGTGACCATCTACGCGTTCTATGCGATGCAGCCTTATCTCCTTCAGCTTTGGGGAAACGAAAAGGCATACGGCATTGCCGGGCTGGCTGCGGCGATTGTTGCGGGCGCGCAGATCGCCGGCGGACTGCTGGTCCCGTATCTCGGACGGATCTTTGGACGTCGCACGACGGTGCTGCTGACGTGTGAAGCGATCAGTGTACTGGTGCTGGCCGTTGTCGGTTTTGTGCCGAACTTTTGGGTCGCGGTAACGCTCTTGATTTTATGGGGACTGATATTTTCAGCGACTATTCCGGTGCGTCAGACGTACCTCAACGGGCTAATCCCAACGGAACAGCGAGCGACCGTCTTGTCGTTTGATTCGCTTTTCGACTCGAGTGGCGGCGTCGTGTTTCAACCGCTACTCGGCAAAGCCGCCGACGTGTGGAGTTATCCGGCTTCATACATTTTTTGTGCAGCCATCCAGGCACTCGCAATCCCGTTCATCTGGCTGGCTCGGCATGAAAATGCGGCTTCTGATGCAATTCAGTCCGCGAATGGTAGAAAGGGTGAAACGAAACTGCCAGCGATCGCGAGTACAAATTAGGTTATGAGTTCTACGAGAATCAATTGCCACATCAATGCGCCTCGCGCGGCCGTTTATCGCGCGTTGCTGGATCCGCACATGGTCGCGAAGTGGAGGGTACCGGACGGCATGACCGCTCACGTGCATGCGTTCGACGCGCGCGAAGGTGGTACGTTCCGGATCTCGCTCACATACGATACCTCAACGGACATCGGTAAAACTGATCCGCACACAGACACGTATCACGGACGCTTCGTAAAGCTTGTGCCGAACGAGCAGGTTGTCGAAGTGGACGAGTTTGAGACCGCTGATCCCGCGCTGCAAGGCGAAATGACGAGCTCGATCACACTTGCCGATGCAGACGGTGGCACCGATCTGTTCGCTGTTCACGACCGACTACCGCCGGGCCTTTCTCCCGTTGACAACGAAACTGGTTGGCGAATGGCACTCGCAAAGCTGAAAGCGCTGGTTGAAAGCGGCGAAGGAGCACTCGGCTAAAATGACTGATTAAGCTTCAGTTATCCGCTCTTCAATAGAGTCAGTTTCATGAAAGGACATTTCCAACAATGGCCGCCATCAGACTAATTGGCGTTCCGTTCGACGGCATGGGACGAAAACCAGGACAGGCTGGCGCACCCGCCGCGTTGCGTGCGGCTGGACTCGAAGCCGCGGTTTCATCTCATGAGGTCGTCTCTCAGCCGGATTTCACTTTGCCCGAAGCGCGCGCGGAACGCGCTCCGGAGTCAGGCCTACTGAACGAAATCGCTCTCGTGAAGATGGTCGCCGCGTTGTACGCGGAGGTGAGCGCCTCTTTTTCAGCTGGCTACTTCCCCCTGGTTTACGGAGCAGATTGTTCGGTCTTACTAGCAGCGGTACCCGCGATGCGAGATGAGTTCGGTGAATCGGGACTCGTATTCGTCGATGGCCACGAAGACGCTACCCCGATTGATCGCTCGCCTGATGGTGAGGCCGCAAACATGGAGGTTGCCATCCTTTTAGGGCTGACGGGCAAACGGTTGACGGATCCGTTGAGTAGGGCAGTTAACGCTCTCAAACCTCAGACGCTGGCCATGCTCGGCCCGCGCGACCAGCCATTTCGACAGGAGCGCGGCATCGAAACTATCGCCGGCCATGTTCTGCTGAGGAACTCTGAAGAAGTCGCGGCCGATCCGGCTGGTGTTACGCGCTCGGCAATCGAGATTATTTCCTCACACGCATCAAGCTGGTGGTTACACACCGATCTGGATGTTCTCAGCGAACGCGACTTCTTTGCGCGCGGTGCTCCTGGAGAGATCTCTCTTTCCGGAGGGCTGACTTGGCAGCAGCTCACTGAAGTAATTCAGACCGCACTTAGTGTGGGCGGTTGTCGGGGCTGGAGCCTGGCAATCTACAACCCAGATCTCGATCCAGACCGTAACCAGGCGCGGCGCATTGTGCAGCTTGTCACCGAGATCGCTCCCCACCTTCCCTGACGCAAATCAGACCCTCACGACCTCAGATGGATTTGATTTACGCAGTGGGAATTTAACGAGAATTGAACGGTACTTTCACAACTCTAGACGGGCGCTAACCGTAGGTTATTCGGGCAGGCCATTAAATTTGATTCAATTCAAGGATGAAGTTGGAGGACACGATGATCACTGTAATGGGCGCAACTGGGAACACCGGAAAAAAGATTGCGGAAAAACTGCTCACGGCCGGCGAGCGAGTCCGAGCGCTTGCACGAACGCAGAGCAAACTAGCCGAGTTGCAAAACGCCGGCGCCAAAGTGTTGGCGGGTGATACAAATGACGCCCGCGTTTAATGAAGAGCTGATCAAGCCGAGCCATGGTCGCACTTCCGAGAACACGACGGCGACGCGCTTCGAAGATTTTGCGCGGGAACTGGCCCAGGCTTACAAGGCGATGGGAGCATTGAGGATGATCGACAAACTCAACTTCGTTCTGATGTTTGTTTCCGCGCTCGGCTCGGGATTGATTGCCGGCTTTTTCCTCGCCTTCTCGATCGTCGTGATGAAAGCACTCGGACAACAACCACCGTCGCACGGCATCGCCGCGATGCAGTCGATTAACCTTGTCGTGCTCAATCCAATGTTTTTCACGGCATTCTTCGGAACTGCAGCGACTTGTCTCGTGTTGTTAGTTCTTACTTTCTTCAGATGGCACAGACCGGGCGCGGCTTATCTTCTTACCGGCAGTCTGCTTTATGGAACAGTTCAACCAGTTGCTGGCGGACTTTGTCCGGAACTTGCGGACCACTTCAAGCAAGTAAGATGAAAGACGAGCCGCGAAGACATAACAAGTTTGGAGTTCCAAAACGAAACCAGAATGGCCCGATCGCGCTAACGCCTCGCCGCCTGAACCTTCGTACCGTAGTCCAGCGATGCATACCACTTACCTCTGCCCTGCGGCGTCAGATCCAAAACATTCCAAATGGGATTCAACTCATCGATGCCGCGCTCTTTGATGTCATCTCCCAACCATGGATGACCGCTGTAAAAGTGGCGCAACGTGCCGTCGCCTTCTCGAGTGAAAACCGAAATGGTCGAGTCCTGACGTCCTTCGCGATCTTCGCTGCCCAGATCGTATTTGAAACTGCTTTCGCCAGCACTCAGCAGGCGCAATTTGTTCCAACCTCGGTTCCGGGCGTACGCTCGCAGTGTCGACGGGTCGGCGGCAGCGACGATCGCTAAGTCAACGCTTTGAGCCAGATGATGAGCAACCCCATTGAAGGCGTCGATCCAGGCAGTACACATCGGACACGCAGTGGTCTGTTTCTTGCCAAACATAAAGTGATAGATCACCAGCGAACGATCAGGCGCAGTAAACAACTCGCTCAGACGAACTCTTGCGACCGGTTCATCGCCACTATCGAGCGAAGCCGGGCCTTCAAGAAACTCGTAATCCTGAACCGTCGCACCCTTTGGAAGTTTGCGGCGCAGCTCGGCAACGCGCTCACGCTGCCGCATCAATTCAATTTCCGCCTGGCGCAACTCCTCGCGCCTAGCCAGGTATTCGGCCGACTCATTCGGCAGATTGGTTTGACGATACGTGCCCTCGATCATTTCATGGACCATCACAGTTCCCTGCCTTTCACTTGTGCTAAAAGAATGATTTTTAGGAGGTTACCGAAATTTTACTTTCAATTGTTTGATTCGTCACCCACCGAACGTGAGCGCGACACGAACACGCACTTTGCGACCGTGCTATTTGCTCGTCAGCCCTCCGCGACACGATTCCTCGCCTAGCATTTTTGCGAGTATTAATCCTCTCAACCGCATTTGATACTCCAGACAATCGAGCGTCGACGAAATACCCATGTGCGTGGACTAAATAGGCACGATAGGGAGGCGAAATTATGTGGAGCGTCGGGTTTACGAGTGAGCCGACTACTGGTTTTCACACTTTTGAACCGTCGAAGGCCGTAAGTCATTCCATTAAGAGTTCATCTCGAACCTGGAAGTGGAGAGCGCTTGCGCTCTTGCTTGCGCTGGTGATGCCTACGACTGCCATTCCAATCTTCGCCCAACAGCCCAACCAAGTATCAACGGCAAAGACGCGAATCGAAAAGGATCTTCTCGGAGAAAAAGAGATCCCGGCCGACGCTTACTATGGCGTGCAAACTGCCAGGGCGCGGGAAAACTTCCAAATCTCTGGCGTCCCGATCAGTCACTACCCCGGATTTATCGAAGCGTGGGCCATAGTCAAACTGGCTGCGGCACAAGCCAATACGGACGTGGGCGCCATGAAGAAGGAGCGGCTGGACGCGATCGAGAAAGCCACCCAAGCCGTCCTTGCCGGCAAATACCACGATCAATTTCTGGTGGATTGGTATCAGGGCGGCGCGGGAACTTCCACCAACATGAACGCTAACGAAGTGCTCGCGAACATCGGGCTCGAGTTAACCGGCCGCAAGAAAGGTGAGTATCAGTTCCTCGAGCCACACGACGACCTCAACATGTCGCAATCCACGAACGATTCGTACCCAACGGCGCTCAAAGTGGCGATCCTGCTGCGCAATGACAAACTCATAACTGAGTTGCAGAAACTCGTCGCGTCATTCCGTGCGAAAGGCGATGCGTTCATCGAGATCGTGAAGATGGGACGCACTGAAATGCAAGACGCCGTGCCGATGACAGTGGGCCAGGAGTTCCATGCGTTCGCTGCATCACTAGAAGACGAGATCACGGGACTCAAAGAAGCTGAGAAAGCCCTCTATGCGGTAAACATGGGTGCCACTGCCATCGGTACGGGAATCAACGTGCCGAAAGGATATGCGGAAAGGTGCGCGGCGCATCTGGCGAAACTCACCGGTAAGCCCATCGTTCCCGCCAAGGACATGCTTGCAGCGACATGGGACCAGCGCGGATTTGTAGTCTATTCTGCGGCGCTCAAAAGTGTTGCAATCAAGCTTTCTAAGATCTCGGGTGACTTGATCCTGTTGACTTCCGGGCCACGCGCTGGACTGTCCGAGATCGATTTGCCGGCACTTCAGCCGGGTTCCTCAATCATGCCGGGCAAGGTTAACCCAGTAGTCCCCGAGGTGATGAATCTTGTTACCTTTCGTGTGATGGGCAATGACTATGTGACGACGCTTGCCGCTCATTCGGGACAGCTCCAACTCAACGCCTACGAGCCGATCGAAGGGCTATGCATCATTGAGTCGCAGCACCTCCTGTACAACACGTCGAAGCTGTTTCGAACGAAGTGTGTCGACGGGATCACGGTCAATGAAAAAGTGCTAAGTCGCTATATGGAGACGACGGTGGGAATCGTGACGGCACTGAATCCCGTCTTGGGCTATGAGAAAGCCACCGAATTGGCACAGGAAGCCTATAAGAGCGGAAAAGGGATTCTCGAGGTCATCAGGGAGAAGAGAGTTCTGACTGAGGCACAGATCAAAGATCTACTGGATCCGGTGAAACTCACAAACCTGGACAAGAGCAAGTACCAAAAGACCAACAAAATGAATGACAAATAAGTATCGTCGCGCGAGCGCTGCGCAGAGGCCGTTGCCTCGGAAAAGGAGAAATCATGAAACGCATACATGGGCTCCAATACTTACTCGTTGTACTGACTCTCGTCAGCGCTTGCCCGTACTCGTTTGGTCAAGACAAACCCAACATCGTAATCCTTGCCACCGGGGGAACCATAGCAGGTGCGGCGGGCACGGGTACGCAATCCGCTTATACGTCCGGCGCTGTGGGAATTGACACCATGGTGAGGGCAGTTCCGGGCATCGAGAAGCTAGCACTAATAAAGGGGGAACAGATCGCAAACGTTGGATCGCAGGACATGTCCTTCGACATCATGTTGAAACTGGTCAAGCGCATCAACGAACTACTCTCCAAACCAGACGTCGATGGCATTGTGATTACGCATGGGACTGACACAATGGAAGAAACCGCATTCTTCCTCAACTTGACTGTGAAAAGCGACAAGCCAGTGGTGATGGTCGGGTCGATGAGACCCTCGACAGCCGTAAGTGCAGATGGCCCGTTGAACCTTTACAACGCCGTAGCGGTCGCAGCCGATCCGAAAGCGAAGGGTCAGGGTGTTCTGGTGGTGATGAACGACCATATCCACGCCGCACACTCGCTCACTAAGACGAGTACGACTGCCATTCAAACCTTCATGTCACCTCTTCGTGGTCTAGTTGGGGTCAGCGCTTACGGCAAGAACGATTGGTATAACTCTCCGCCGTGGAAGCACACCACACAAACCGAATTCGATGTCTCGAAGGTTACAAAACTGCCCCGTGTGGATGTTGTCTTTGCCTGTGCGGACATGCCGCCTGACCTGATCGACGCGAGTGTCAACGCCGGAGCCAAAGGGATCGTCATTGCCGGCGTCGGCAACGGTAATATGAACAAGGCCTCGCTTGACGCGGCAGCTAGAGCAGTCAAAAAGGGCGTGGTCGTGGTTCGGAGTACCCGCGTTGCCACGGGCATGGTCGACCGTAACGTGGAGGTGAACGATGATGAACTCGGATTCATTGCTTCGGATGAGCTGAATCCTCAGAAGTCACGAATTTTGCTTTCCCTTGCACTATTGAACAGTCCCCAGCCGGCGCGCCTGCAAGAACTCTTCAGAACTTACTAATTGACAGACGCCACATGTGCAGTGCGACATAGCATGAAGTCTCTGTTGTTATTGTTGGCGCTCGTCATGTTCGCGTCGAGGGAGGCGGGCTCGCAGCAGAGCGGCACGCCGAGTTCTAATCCTTCCGCAACCGGCGCACAAGTAACACCATCACCAGAGAGCCAAGAGGGACCACAGGGGACCTCTCCACCAACAGTCGAAAATACGATCGACGCGCGCGCAGACGATGAGCCGCCAAGGCGCAGATTAGTTCGGTGGAATGAGTACGAAGGTCCGTACTTCACGCTCCGGTTCGGAGCCGGCATCCTCGTGGATTTTGCTGCTTTCGCTCAAGATCAAAACAGCAAGCGGCAGATCGAGATGCACCCGGACACGAGACTTCGCGACTTTCGTTTCCTTCTCGGGGGAAAGTTGTTTCCGAAAATAAAGCGGCCTATTACCTGGAGCGCTGGGATCATGTATGACGCTACGGCGCACGAGTGGCGAATGAGACAGACGGGAATTATGATTGCAGCACCTGAGCTCTGGGGAGCTTTTTTCCTTGGCCGCTCCAAGGAGGGCTTCTCCCTTAACAAAGTCATGACCGGTTACGACGGCTGGACGATGGAACGCTCAACAATGAGCGATGCGACGATTCCCATTCTCGCCGACGGTATCAAATGGTTAGGCTACACACCAAAACATAAATTCCTCTGGAACATTGGATACTTCAATGATGTTTTGTCGAAAGGCCAGTCGTTTTCCACGTATTCCAGCCAGGTAGTCGGAAGATTTGTTGTACTTCCCGTACTTTCGGAAAAAGAAAACAAGGTTCTCCATCTCGGTGTGAACTTACGGTTCGGCAAACCGCTGGACAACAAGATTCGATTCAGGTCGCGGCCCGAATCCTATCCTGCGCCTTACTTCATAGACACCGGTTCATTTCAAGCTAACTCGACTCGCATGGTGGGGTACGAAGCCTACTATCGCGGGAAGCGCTGGCTTTTCGGAAGCGAGTACTGGTGGGTGTTTGTCTCGTCTGATACCCAGGGCGGTCCGAAGTTCCATGGGGGCGAATTCGTTGCGAGCTATCTCTTCAACGATGCCACACGCGCTTACAACACCATTGGGGGTTACTTTCGCGATGTCGAGCCCCAACGCACGGTCTTTGAAGGTGGTCCTGGGGCATGGGAACTCGTGATTCGATACTCGCGCAGCGATTTCAATAACAAGAGTGTTCAGGGAGGCATCTTCGGCAGGATCACCTCCCAGGTGAACTGGTACCTCTCAGAAAATGTGCGCTTGGAGTTGAATTACGGCTACGGCCATCTCAATCGATTCAACCTAAAGGGCAATACGCAGTTTTTTCAGAGCCGCATTCAAATGTACTTCTGAGGCCAGACGCAAGTGTCTTCTCGTAACTCGACAGAATCGAAGCAGGCAGAGTGAACCATGATCTGGATCGAGTTAATAATTCTGCTGGCATGCATCGTTATTGGCGCTCGCCTTGGAGGGATTGCGCTCGGCACGGTTGCGGGTATCGGCCTTGCCATCTTCGTTTTTTTCTTTGCCCTCCCTCCGGGCGGTCCTCCGCCGGGTGTTCTCGGCATGATCATCGCCGTCATTACCGCCTTGGCCGCAATGCAGGCGGCCGGAGGACTCGACTACCTGGTGTCGCTCGCAGAGCGCATCATGAAGAAGCATCCGCAGTACATTACCTTCATAGCTCCCATAGCCGCTTATCTTTTGGTTTTTGCCTCGGGCACCACGCACGTCATATACGCTCTGCTGCCCGTAATTGCGGAGGTCGCGCGCAAAGGAAATGTTCGCCCTGAACGCCCCCTTTCTATCAGTGTCATAGCTGGATTTAATGGAAGTATTGCATCGCCGATCTCCGCCGCAACTGTGGCGATGGTGGGCCTGCTCGTGGGCCAGGGTATCTCCCTTCCCCGTCTCCTCACGATCACAATTCCCTCAACGTTCTTTGGCGTTTTGATTGGAGCAGTCTCTGTCTCACGGCGTGGCAAAAACCTGAATGAAGATCCTGAATATCAAAAACGGCTCGCTGCGGGCACACTAAAGGAAGCGGAAGCGTTGGCGGAATTCAAGGAAAGGGATCTGGTGAATGCGCGCGGATCGATGCTGTTGTTTTTGACCGGCATCGTCATCGTCGTATTGATAGGTATCTTTCCAAACCTGCGTCCGTTCTACGAAGTTACGAGCAGCGGCATTACCGATAGTGAGCAGGTAAGCATGGGCATGGCGATAATGATTGTAATGATTGCGGTAGCCGGTTTGATAATGATTATCTTCAGGGCCTCGCCGGATGCGACTCTCAAAGGAACAATCATGCGTAGTGGCCTCACGGCCATCATCTCAATCCTTGGGATTTCCTGGCTCGGTTCTTCTTTTTTCGAAGGCAATCGAACCTTCATCGTGAGCGAGGTGTCGGGTCTGGTCCAACTTTATCCCTCCGCTTTTGCCGCGGGCATGTTTCTGCTATCAACTTTGCTGTTCAGTCAGGCAGCCACTGTCTCACTGTTAATGCCGGTAGGCCAGGCGCTTGGAGTTCCGTTGCCTTTGCTGATCGGGTTCTATCCGGCTTCGAGCGGGCTGTTCTTCCTGCCGACTTATGGGACAGTGCTCGCCGCCGTGTCATTTGATCAGACAGGTACTACGAAGATTGGAAAGTATTTGCTCAACCACAGTTTCATGCGTCCGGGTTTGGTCACGATGTTGTCGGCGGTGTTGATAGCATTACTGCTAAGTACGTTCGTTGTCCGTTAATCACCGCCATTCGGTACCACATTTTCCAAAAACCCGCCCCTGGAGATGCCTTTCTACGTCGATCACGCGCATCTCTGACTTACTACTCCAATCGGTCGCGTTTTCAAGCAATATCCCAACAGGTTAAGCAAAAACGCGCGCGACAGATGTGCGAACTCCGAGTAGTATTTGTCCACATGTCACCACTCGAAGGATGGGAGAACTTCTACGTAATCGTTGGCTCGTCTGCCGGCGCGCTGATCGGATTGCAGTTCGTGGTTGTTACGCTCATTGCTCAAAGACCACCTCTACGAGTAGAAGAAGCTGGTGCGGCTTTTGCGACACCGAGCGTCGTTCATTTCGCAGTTGTCCTTTTGTTGTCAGCCGTCGTAAGCGCGCCGTGGCACACGATTGCAGCCGTAGCAGTTTTTGCAGGACTAGTGGGCCTAAGTGGGATTGCGTACTCCCTCGTCGTGGCTCGTCGGATGCGAGCGCAAACCGTCTACCGACCGGTATTCGAGGATTGGTTGTTTCATGTTGTGCTTGCGCTTGCCTCATATGCAATGCTGGCAGTGTCTGCATACGCAGCGCTTTCAAATCCGCGACTGGCACTCTTCCTCGTCGGCGCTGCGACTCTCATTTTTCTCTTTGTCGGAATTCACAATGCGTGGGATGCAGTGACCTATCACGTCTTTACCAGTAGGCGCGATCAAGAACGTTAATTGATTCAGTTATGCCTAAAATCTCACCGGTAACGCATCCAGTCCTCGTGTGTCAGCGCAATAAATAAACTAGACCGACCACCGCTAAAACAACGAACAAAAGACTCGGCGCAAGATAGCGCCAAATAAAGCGGTCGATCATGTTCTCGGCTTCAAGATTCAGCGCACACCTGGGACAGCCGCGCGCGTTTTGGTCGAGCACGTACCCGCAATCTCGACATGTCTTTGCACCCATGGTTGTTGGTCCATCGCCGGAGAATTATTGAAAAATAGCATTGCTGGTTTGCCGCCGACCAGCGCATGCACTACTCTACTCGCCCGAGGAAGTTCAAGTTAATGGCATTGATAGATTAGATAAACCTTTTAGCAAGTGGCAAGAAAGTCGGAGTTGTTCGCAAAGGCTGAACCCGATTCGTTATGAGCGAGGCACAGGCTAAGTCCCCCTACCCGTCTCCAGATCCCGAGCGTTGGTTGGACGATCATGGCGACTATCTTTTCAAATACGCCGTCTTCCGGCTGCGCGACGATAACGTGGCTGAAGATGCAGTGCAAGAGACGTTTCTCGCCGCCTTGAAAGCGTATGAAAATTTTGAGGGACGAGGCTCGGAGCGAACCTGGCTGGTCGGAATCCTAAAACACAAGATCATAGATCACTTTCGGCGCGTCGGTCGTGAGGCTCCAATCGGTGAAGAATCTGACGAAGGACCAGAACACCGCGAATTCTTTGAGAGACCTGACGAATGGCAAGGTCATTGGAACAACGATCGCGCACCAAGCGACTGGCATGCGACTCCTGCGGAACTGATGGAGCGAAGTGATTTCTGGAAAGTTTTTGACGACTGTCTATCGCCATTGCCGCAACGCACGGTTAGCGCTTTCACTCTACGCGAGGTGGACGGTCTTAAAAGCGAAGAAATCTGCGAGATTTTGAGTATTAAAGTGAACAACCTTTGGGTCATGCTTCACCGCGCTCGGCTGCACTTGCGCAATTGTCTGGAGCTAAATTGGTTCAAACGCGAACAGTGATATGGCGCTGAAACTTTACGACAAACTTAAGCACGATATCAGATTTTGGCTCTTGCGCACTTTGCCAACGTGCCAGCAGACGGTGGAGAAGATCTCACAATCAATGGAACGACCGCTAACTCTTCAGGAGCGTACCAAAGTCAAGCTGCATCTTTGGATTTGCGCCTGGTGCCAATGGTACATGGAACATCTGCAACTAATTCGCGAGGCGTCCCGTGCCAAGGCGGTTGACGCATCGGACATGATGACCAGCGCAACTCTCTCCAACGAAGCTCGCGAACGAATCCGACGCCGGCTTAC